>DAOMFR010000113.1:0-20053 GCA_035429885.1 Blastocatellia bacterium | reverse complement strand
GGATCAGCCACAAATAGATCGGTATAGATGGCTTCAACCAACGTGACAATTCTCAGATCTGGCCGAAATTGTTTTAACGCGAGCAGATTGGACGTATCCAACACGGCTTCGCCTAAATTCCGAAGTCGTATGAATAGCAAACTCGAATTAATGGGAAGTTGTTGGAATAGTGGGGTTGGCATTGAAGAGAATGCGTAAATTAAGCCTCAACGACTTTTTCAATAGTCGCTTCTTCAATGATCATGATCGGAATTTCGTCTCGAATTGGGTAAACGCGATGACAGGTTTCACATTTCAGACCACTGCCATCAGCCTTTAATTCAACCTTCGATTTGCAAAACGGGCAACGCAAAATTGCCAAAAAATCAGGATTTATACTCATGGAATCTTCTTTTGAAAACTTATTGCAAGGTTGTTAACAAGTGGCATTCTAGTAATGCAGATCGGGGCTGTCAAAGCCGGTTCGTTGAATCTGATCTCTCGTTTCGCCTCAATTCAGTTCAGAATTGGCAAAACACATTTTTGAAACTTAAAGAGAATAAATACAAAAAGAACGTGCGAAAGTTTCTCCGCCTGTGCTAAACTGCATTTGAACTTAGCTTCACCTTTTGACTCGTTACCCCTGATGTAAGTCTTCCGCCCCATCCTCGATCGTGGGCATTCAGCGTCCTGATCGTCAGCGCAAGAAGCTTTGGGCTACTAATTACTTGAACGTCATCAGCATTATTGTGGGGCTGGCGTTCCGTTACACAGCCGTCGCTGTCAAAACCAATTTTCAAAATACAGAACTCGACTTTTGATTAGTTGAGTCAGGAAAAGGAAGGTGCTTTATTTATGAAAGCCAAATTAATCAAGAAAGACTCTCCGTTGCAGGAGCAACTGAAACAAGCTCGAAAAAACCGCAAGCTCAAAAAGAAAACCAATAACGCAGCGCGCAATGCCATTGAAATCACAACGGAATGGTTGAAGAATCGTCGTGAAGGAACAAGCAACGCACGTGAGGCGTTTGCCTCTTTGTTTACGAACACGGATCCGCAATCAGCTTGATCTTCGCGATTTGTCCCTGCCCAGTCCCCCTTCGTAAATCAAAGCAAACAATTCAGTTAAATCCTGAAAGATCATAATCCGGCAAAAGCCGCTCGCTTACTCACGTCAGACTCAGAAGAGTATTTATACAATTGACGCTAAACTTAGCGCCTGTCTCTTTGTGTGCAGCGTCATCTCAGCTACAATCTGCCTCTCGCATTGGTTCATCCAATTTTCAAACTCAACTCGAATATAAGAAAACTGCGAAGGAGCAATTAATGAGTAGTCTGCAACCAAAGAAAGAACATAAATTTACTTTTGGGCTTTGGACAGTCGGAAATCCTGGGCGCGATCCGTTTGGGGAACCGACTCGCCAGCCAATTTCGCCAGTCACCATTGTTCATCGGCTAGCCGAACTTGGCGCATACGGCGTCAATTTCCACGACAACGACTTGGTTCCTATCAACGCGACAGCAGCTGAACGCGATAAAATTGTCAAGGATTTCAAAATAGCCCTCAACGACACTGGAATGGTCGTGCCAATGGCAACCACCAACTTGTTTGGCGATCCCGTTTTCAAAGACGGAGCTTTTACTTCGAATGATCCTCGAGTTCGCTTATATGCAATCCAGAAAACAATGCAGTCCATGGACTTAGGAGCCGAAGTCGGCGCCAAGATTTACGTCTTCTGGGGTGGCCGCGAAGGCGCCGAAGTTGACGCAGCCAAAGACGCCCGCGAAGGCATTAAATGGTTCCGTGAAGCGATCAACTTTCTGTGCGAGTATTCCATTTCTCAAGGTTATGGCTATAAATTCGCGATGGAAGCCAAGCCCAACGAACCACGCGGAGACATCTACTTCCCTTCCACCGGATCCTATCTTGGCTTCATTAACACGTTGGATCATCCGGAAATGGTTGGCGTGAATCCCGAAGTCGGTCACGAACACATGGCGGGGCTGAACTTTTATCATGTAGTTTCCCAGGCCATCGAAATGGGAAAGCTCTTCCACATTGATTTGAATGATCAAAAGGGCTGCCGCTTTGATCAGGATTTACGCTTCGGCTCGGAATCCTTGAAAGGAATGTTCTTTCTGGTCAAGTTGTTGGAAGAAGCCTATGACGGCCCGCGCCACTTCGACGCTCACGCCTATCGCAGCGAAGACGAAGAAGGTGTTTGGGATTTTGCCGCAGGCTGCATGCGGACATATCTGATCCTGAAAGAGAAGGCTCAACAGTTCAACGACGATCCGGACATTCAATCATTGTTGGCTGAGATCAAAGCCACTGATCCGAGCTTTGAACCAGTTCCGGTCAAATTTACCCCTGAACGGGCCAAGCAAATAAAGGAAATGAAGCTTGATCGCGTTGCGCTGTCACGCAAACGACTTCCCTACGAAAAGCTGGATCAATTGGTTGTTGATTTGCTGCTCGGCATACGCTAATCAATTTCGTGACACTCTCAACCAGAGAGCGTGTTTCTTACGCTCTCTGGTTTCCTTTCCTCAAATGCATTACAGAAAATTCAACCACACAAACTTTGCCTGCTCTGAAGTCGGCTTGGGCTGCTGGCAGCTTGGCGGCAGCGATTGGGGCGACGTTTCGGATCAAGAAGCCTGCGACATTCTGGCCAAAGCCGTTGACTACGGTTTGAACTTTTTCGATACGGCGGATGTGTATGGCGACGGACGCAGCGAAACGCTGATCGGCAATTTCCTGAAATCCACTAAAGCTGACATCTTTGTAGCGACGAAACTCGGACGCCGTCAGATTTACCCAGACAAGTACACTGAGACATCTGTTCGCTCGGCTACTGAAGAATCGCTACGCCGCTTACAGACCGACGCACTAGACTTGACGCAGCTTCACTGCATTCCAATCGAAGTCTTGCGGCAAGGTGAAGTGTTCGAATGGTTGAGAAGGCTGAAAGACGAAGGGAAGATCAAGAATTTTGGAGCCAGCGTTGAATCAATGGAAGAAGCTAGTATTTGCCTGAAACAGGAGGGGTTAAGCTCGCTTCAGATCATTTTCAACATCTTCCGGCAGAAACCGGTTGTGGAGTTGTTTGACGAAGCAAAAGCCAAATCCGTCTCGTTGATCGTTCGACTGCCCCTTGCCAGCGGGTTGCTCGGAGGCAAACTGACCAAGCAATCCAGCTTCCCTGCCAACGACCATCGCAACTACAATCGCGATGGCCAGTTTTTTAACGTTGGCGAAACTTTCGCGGGGCTTCCGTTCGAACTTGGCGTTGACCTGGCTGATGAACTTCGTCAATTCGTGCCTGGTGGAATGACAATGGCGCAATGGGCGATGCGCTGGATTTTGGATTTTGACGCCGTCACAGTCATCATTCCCGGGGCGACAAAAATTCAGCAAGTCGCCGATAACGCTTCTGTGACAGACTTGTCGCCGCTCAGTGAAGACACTCATCGTCAACTTGAAATATTTTACCAACAGAAAGTCGCGCAGCATATTCGCGGGCCGTATTAGCCGCTTAGACCATCACTTCTAAACAACCGGGAAAACTCAATTTATGACTCCCACTCCGTCACCCCAACCTCCTGTCACGAAAAAAGAGATTTTCGGCTGGTGCATGTACGATGTCGCAGATTCGGCCTTCACCACTGTGATTGTCACCGCGCTGTATGCGCTATATTTCGGCACTGTTGTTGTCGGCGATCCCAATCAGGCGGATTACTTATGGGGCTGGGGAGCGTCGATTTCGGAAGTCATCGTCGCCGTGGTGGCCCCAATTCTGGGTGCAATTGCAGACTTTTCGGGAAGTCGCAAAAAATTCCTGGGCGCGTGCGCACTGACCATCATCTTTTTTACCGCTTCACTGTATTTCGTTGGCCCGGGAATGGTGACGATTGGCTTAACTCTTTACATCATTGCGAACGTCGGATTTGCCGGAGGCGGAGTTTTTATTGATAGCTTTTTGCCGGGCATTTCGAACGAACAAAACGCAGGCAAACTTTCCGGTCTGAAATGGGCGATGGGATATGCCAGCGGACTGGTCTGTTTGATGCTTTGTTATCCGTTGGCTAAATACATAAAAGCGAATCCGACACCTTTCGAACTTTCACGTGCGCGGCTGATTCCGGTCGTCGTCGCGGCTTATTACGCGGTTGCGGTAATTTTCCCGTTGGTCTTTCTTCGTGAACGCAGCATCAAACAAACACTTCCCAAAAGCGAAACTTATCTGACCGTAGGATTTCACCAGCTCAAAAAAACCCTCAGACATATCCGACGCTACCAGGATTTATTTCGCCTACTGATCGCCTTTCTCGTTTATAACGACGGAGTCGTGACCGTAATTTACTTTGCGGCAAGATACGCCAAGGAAACCGTTGGCTTCACTCCTAGCGAAGTCGTCATTTTGCTTATTTTGAACAACATCGTGGCAGCGGCTGGCGCGTTCAGCTTTGGCTTCCTAGCCGATTGGATTGGCCAGAAGAAAACTATCTACATCACGCTTGTCATTTGGATTGCGGCAGTCACAGTCGCGTACTTTTCGCGCACCAGAGAAATGTTCTATGTTGCGTCGGCACTGGTTGGAATTGGACTTGGCTCCTGCCAATCCGTTACGCGCAGTCTGTTGGCGCTGTTCACGCCCAAAGAAAACGCCTCGGAATTTTTTGGCTTTCTGGGCATTGCAGGCAAAGCTTTGGCCTTTTTAGGCCCCATCATTTTTGGCACTGTCTCAAAAGCGACAGGCAGTCAGCGCCCGGCGATTCTTTCCATTGGCGCATTCTTCATCATTGGAGCGATCTTGCTCTCATTCGTAAACGAAAAACGTGGCAAAGCTGCGGCACTTATCCCGGTTGAAGCCGAAGGCTAAAATGGGCTAGAGTCCGGGAGTTCTAAACCAACTACAGTTTGCTTATGCCGATTGCCGAAGGAACCCGCCTTGATCGTTACCAAATTCTCTCCCCAATTGGCACGGGGGGAATGGGTGAGGTTTATCTGGCGCAGGACACACGGCTGGGGCGCAAAGTCGCCATCAAGCTATTACCGTCGCAATTTTCCCAGGATAAAGAACGGTTACGCCGATTCGAACAGGAAGCGTTCGCGGCGTCTGCGCTCAATCATCCAAACATCATCACGATTTACGAAATCTGTCAGACCAACACCGAAGCCGGCAATTGCCTGTTTATTGTCACGGAATTTATCGAAGGCCAGACATTACGACGCAAAATGGCTGGCGGAAAAATCCCAATCAACGAAGCCTTGGAAATAGCTTCGCAGATAGCCAGCGCGCTTTCAGCCGCGCACAATGCTGGAATCATTCACCGCGACCTGAAACCTGAAAACCTAATGATCCGCCCGGACGGATACGTCAAGATGCTGGATTTCGGACTGGCGAAGCTGACGGAATCGTTTAGCCCGGATCTGACCGGCGGTATGTTTGACACACAGATTGACTCCAGCGAGTTCAGAAATCAGCCCGAATTCAACACGTCGATTGGCGAGACAACTTCTATGTCGGCCCCTGTTGACGACCAGCACCCCACCACGCCGCCCGCGACTTCCCTAAAACAAACTGTCCCGGGAGTGGTCATGGGAACCGCCCAGTACATGTCGCCGGAACAGGCTCGCGGTCAGCGCGTAGACTGGCGAACAGACCTCTTCAGTTTTGGAATCCTGTTGTATGAAATGCTGGCTGGTCGTGCTCCGTTCACCGGCAACACACCCAAAGAAATTGTCGCGGCGATTCTGCAAGACGATCCGATGCCGCTTTCCAATTATTTGCCCGAAATACCGGAATCACTGGAATGGATCATCTCGAAAGCATTAGTGAAAGATCGCGAAGAACGTTATCAGACAGCACGCGAAATGCTGAACGACTTCAAACGGCTTCAACGACGTTTGGATGTCGAACGCGAACTGTCGCGATCATTTATTGCTTCCCCGGAAGACGGCATCGTGACAGTAACGGAAAAGAGTCGCGCTCGGCCAAACAGTGACAAATTGAGTGGCAACTCCACCCAGGAATTAAATCTGGCAACAGGAGTCATCAAACAATCTAGCGGCATTTTCGCTCACCTTTCGGGCAGAGGTCCGAATGGCAAATTCATCAACCCGCTGTTCATCGCGTTGGCCGTCACAACGTTGCTGGCCATTGGCTTCAGCATCTATTTTTACCTGAATTCACGTCCGAATGTTCGCACGCCATTTCAAAACATGCAGGTGCGCCGCTTCACTGCCAGCGGCAAAGCGTCTCGCGCAGCAATTTCTCCTGACGGCAAATACGTTGTTCACGTATTGAGCGATCTTGGCAAACAAAGCCTGCTCATCCGGCAAGTAACAGATTCCAACAACGTCGAGATCGTGCCGCCAGCCGATATTTTTTATCGCGGCCTGACCTTCTCCAACAACGGCACCAGCATTTACTTCATTGCTCAGGAGCGCACCGATCCGATTCAGTCGCTTTATCAAGTTCCTGTGCTTGGCGGGACTCCCAAAAAACTCCTGCGCGATATTGATTCGCCTGTAGCTATTTCGCCGGACGGCAAACAACTCGCCTTTATTCGGCGAGTGCGAGGCAAAGGCGAAGATCAACTGATGCTGGCCAATGCCGATGGCAGCAACATACGAATGCTGTCATCCCGCAAAGGCGCGGACTTTTACAACACTGCTGGTCTGGCTTGGTCGCCTGACGGCAAACGGATCGCTTGTCCGGCTGGTTCGAATTCAGGCGTGCGAAACATGTTCGTTGCCGAAATCAACGTCGCCAACGGCCAGGAAAAACCATTGTCTCCAACCAAATGGGCCAGCGTCGGTCGCATCTCTTGGGTGCGTGACGGTAAAGGTTTGGTCATCGGCGCAATGGAGCAAGGGTCTTCGCTGACACAAATCTGGTTCGTCCATTACCCCAGTGGCCAGCCACAGCGAATCACCAACGATTTGAACGATTATCGCGACATGCTTCTGACGGAAGATTCGCGTTCACTGATCACGGTGCAAACCGAAGCCCACGTCAACGTCTGGCTGACCAGCATCCATGACCCGTCGCGTTTCAAACAGATTACTGAAGGCATCGGTCAGCGCAGCGGCGAACGCGGTTTGACCTGGATGCCGAATGGAAACTTGATTTACATCTCCCGCGCCAGTGGCAGTTCGGATATCTGGATGATGAATCAAGACGGCAAAGCGCAACAGCAACTGACGACGGCTGAAACACGCGCCGAAATTTACCCGGAAGTTTCGCCCGATGGCCGCTACATTGTTTTTGTGTCCACACGGTCAGGCAATTCACATATTTACCGGCTGGATTTGACGACCGGCGATCAGATTCAATTGACCCATGGAATCAGCGAAGAGTTCCCGGCAATTTCGGCTGACGGCAAATGGGTGATTTACAATTCGACGGCTTCGACCAAGTTCACGCTTTGGCGAGTGTCAATTGACGGTGGCGAACCTACTCAATTGAACGATCAACTTACGCAATGGCCCACGGTTTCGCCTGATGGACAGCGGATCGCTTGCTGGTATAGATCGGAAACAACTGATCCTTGGAAAGTCGCGCTAATCCCCATCGGCGGCGGACAGCCTGAAACCATTCTTGACTTGCCGAATGCAGATATCACCTTTCCTGTTCGCTGGACGCCTGACGGCAAAGGAATCAGCTACGTCGTAACTCGCAACGGCACCTCCAACGTCTGGATGAATCCTTTTGAAGGCGGCGAACCAAAACAGTTGACACAGTTCACCTCCGATCAAATTTTCTGGTTCGATTGGTCGCGCGACGGCAAACAACTCGCATGTTCGCGCGGCAGAATCACCAACGACGTCGTCCTCATCAGCGAACTCAAATAAAAACTCCTCGACAGGACGACTCCAGGATTTATAAGGCCTCGAGCCAATCCTAAAAATCCGGTCAATCCTGTCAAAAACCAAACGGTATCAATGAACAATTACTCTAACCTGACTGCCCTCATTACCGGAGGTGCTAGCGGCATCGGCTTGGCCGTCGCCCAACTTCTTCACCAACGCGGCGCTCGCGTCAGCATCGTCGACGTCCAAGCAGACACTGGCGCTGAAGCTCTGGCGTCACTTGGCGACTTGGAGAACCGCGCCATTTTTATCCAAGCCAATCTGGCTATTCTGGAAGAAGCTGACCGCGTTGTCGCAGAAACCGTTGCAGCCTTCGGACAGCTCAATTCAGTAGTCAACAGCGCGGGCATTCAGCGGTACGGCAATGCCGAACAGACTTCACTGGAACTGTGGAACGAAGTTATGGCTGTGAACCTGACGGCGGCGTTTCTGGTTTCACGCGCAGCGATTCCGCATCTTCGGCAAGCCGGTGGCGGTGCCATCGTCAACGTAGGCTCCGTGCAATCCCACCTGTCTCAACGCGGCGCTATGGCTTATGTCACCAGCAAGCATGCGATGTTGGGGCTGACGCGTTCGATGGCGGTGGACTACGCCCCTGAACGAATCCGCGTGAACTGCGTCTGTCCGGGAACTGTAGACACTCCTATGTTCCGTTGGACAATGTCGCTCGATCCCAATCCGAATGCTGTTCTTCAGGCCTGTGAAACAATGCATCCGCTTGGTCGCATCGCCCAACCGTCCGAAGTTGGCGAAGTCATCGCCTTTCTGCTGACCGACGCAGCTTCGTTTGTCACCGGAACTGCCATAGATGTGGATGGAGGTGTGCTGGCTTTGGTCGGCGGCGCGCCGAAACAACAATAGCCTTACTCGCTCATTCAAAAGCCCGTTAGTCGTCACCAGGACTCCTAACGGGCTTTTGAGGTTTTAAACTCAGCAGTTCAGCTATTTGTTCATTTTCTGTTTCGCGCCAATGCCTCAATCAATTCAACCGCCGACGTTCGTCCGCCGTGGGTTTTGCTGATCTTCGCAAAAAAGACAACTCCCTTTTGATCAATCAGAAACGTAGAGGGGTAAGCCGTTTCTTTGGGAGCATCCCAACGCAATCCATACAAGTTCGTAAACTCATAGCCCGGATCCAACAGCAGATCGAAATTGTCTGGTAATTTCTTGTCTGTTAAAAACTCAGACGCTCGTTCACCCAACTTTTCCGCTGGCCCAGGATAAACCAAAACGATGCGCGCTCCAGCATTGGCAAAGTCCTGAGCTTGTTTCAAAAAGCCATGAACCTGCTGGTTACAAAGCGGACATTGGTATCCTGGAAAGCCGCGCAATACAACCAGCACGACGGGCGATTTCGCCGTCAATTCAGAAAGCTGAACTTTCTTTCCTTGAATCGTCGCCAGCGTAAAATCCGGTGCTTTATCGCCGACAACAGGCGGGGGCGAAGCCGTAGGTTGGGGGTTCGACGCTGCGGCCATAAAGAATGATAAAAGCAATGAGAGAAGCAAACTTTGCAAAGCGTTCAACTCCTTGTTGATGAAAATAGATCGATCTCAAGCGCAGGGCAAAGCCGCGCGGTTACATACAAACGACTCTGTTGTAAATCCCGCAAAACGACATAGATATTCCCAGCCGACAAAGTTTCTTTCCTCACCGCAACCAAAGCTTGCTGCAATATGGGTAGCAAGGCAGCGACAAGATTCCGCAAGATCGCGCAAGACTCAGCCAAGGCCTTCGATTACGCTGCTCAACGATTCAATGACGATTCATCTATCAAAAAGGAGTTACCGCTATGATCGAAAAGGGAGCGCCGATTGCAGACCCCAAAGGCAAGCTGGGAGTCTTGCTGGTCGGAATGGGAGCCGTCACCACGACGTTTATTGCTGGCGTCGAAGCCATCAAAAAAGGTCTGGCCAAACCGATTGGCAGTTTGACTCAGATGGGAACCATCCGCTTGGGCAAACGAACCGAAGGCCGTAGCCCGCTGATCAAAGACTTCGTTCCGCTGGCCAACTTGAACGATCTGGTCTTCGGAACCTGGGACATCTTTGAAGAAAACGCTTACGAAGCCGCAATGCACGCAGGCGTGTTGGAAAAAGAATTGCTGCTGCAATTGAAGCCTCAACTTTCCAAGATCAAACCAATGCCAGCCGTCTTCGATCAGGAATATGTCAAACGGTTGCACGGCACACACGTCAAAAAAGGCAAAACCAAGATGGAGTTGGCCGAACAGTTGATGGCCGACATCGCTGAGTTCAAGCGGAAAAACAAATGCTCGCGATTGGTGATGGTCTGGTGCGCTTCGACTGAAGTGTTCATCAAACAACACGCAGTTCACAAAACCATTGCCAGCTTTGAAACCGCGCTGAAGGAAAATCATAAAGCCATTGCGCCTTCGATGATTTACGCTTACGCGGCACTGAAATCCGGCGTCGGGTTTGCTAATGGCGCACCGAACCTGACCGTAGATATTCCAGCGCTCACCACTTTAGCAGAACAACAGAAACTGCCGATTTGCGGCAAAGACTTCAAAACCGGCCAGACATTAATGAAAACGTTGATTGCTCCAGGATTGAAGGCTCGAATGCTGGGGTTGCACGGATGGTATTCGACGAACATTCTGGGCAACCGCGACGGCGAAGTTTTGGACGATCCAGGTTCCTTCAAGACCAAAGAAGAATCGAAGCTATCCGTGCTTGAACACATCTTGCAGCCGGAAGTTTATCCAGACCTGTACCAGGACTTTTCACACATCGTTCGCATTAACTATTACCCGCCGCGCGGTGACAACAAAGAAGGCTGGGACAACATAGACATCTTCGGATGGCTGGGTTACCCGATGCAGATCAAAATTGACTTCCTCTGCCGAGACTCGATTCTGGCCGCGCCGATTGTTCTGGATTTGGCTCTGTTTATGGATTTGGCTCAGCGAACGGGAATGCGCGGCATTCAGGAATGGTTGTCGTTTTACTTCAAATCGCCGATGTGCGCGCCCCAGCTTTATCCCGAACACGACCTGTTCATTCAATTGATGAAGCTGAAAAACACGCTGCGCCATTTGCGTGGAGAAGAGCTGATTACACATTTGGGGTTGGAGTATTACGATTAACCAGGCACGTTTCGGTAAAACGAAAAACGCTGGCTGAGTTTTGAACTCGACCAGCGTTTTTCGTTTCGGCAGCAAGGCTTCAATGAATGGGCGGCAAACTCACCTTTTTGAAGCTGAAGGTCAGCATCTGATCGTTGAGAAACGCATACATATAGTTGCCTTGGCATTGTGGCGTCACAGTTGCTGAAGCGTTTTCCCAACTAAGCAATGTGTATGTCAAATCGCCATAGTTGCCACCAAAGCTAAATGGATTGATGTTAAGACCGACGCGCAGTTTATCTTTGGCGTAGGGGTTAAATGGATGCTGGACCCCGAACAAGCCACCGTGTGGCGGCGGCTCAGACCAGATGCGGTCACTAAATGATTGCTCTGCCTCTCCTCCAAACCGCGGCGGAAGAAAATAAAATCCGACGAAATGGCCTGGGCTATAACGCAAAGTTCCCGTTGTGTACTGCACCCAGTCTGACGTTTCACGGTTGCCGGTCATTTGGAAGGCAATGTAATTATCGTTGCCGTCCTGTTTGGAGGCGTGGTTGATAAGGTCTGTCAGCAAAGCCTGACAGCTTTGCGCTTTGGCGGATTGCGACAGCAATCCGATTGACAGAATAACCGCGAAAAAAATTGGCTTTACGAATTTCATGCTTACTCCTTGGTGAATGGCTGACTGTTGTCGTGTTCAAGAAACTGGGATAATCCCGTTCTCACCAATGTAAGCGAAATAATGAGGGAAAAGCTTGAAGCTTCAATCAAAAAATTCGGCTAAGTGATACAACTCGGTTACTTACTCTTTTTTACGTTGATTCGCCGAACAAGAGCCAGGTCAGGCAAGCTGGTCAGCGTGCCTTCCATCGAATCCTTCGGTATTTTTGTTCTACGAAATGAGCACTCGCCGCAGGCTACGCAGGCACCGCAACGGCAAACATAAACCAGCTTGCCTGACCGTGATCTCCTGCAAAATGTTGCGGTGCCTGCGTAACCTGCGGCGATAAAAATCGCTGCCTGCGATTTACTCACATTTGGCGCGTTTGAACGGGAAATCAATTCCACGCTTCTGTCCGTTCATGACGCCTTCGATGCGAGCCAGCAAAGAGCCGTCCGGCTGTTTGCCGTAAATCACCCGTGTCGGAAAATCGTGCTGGGGGTTTTCAAACGTAGCTTTGCCGTCAGTGAAAGAAACCAGCTTGAACGTAGATTCCGGCTGCCCCGACGGTTTGGCGGTAAAGTAAATTTCGCCTTTGTCTTCGTGAATTCGCATGAATTCGAATTCCGTCGTCTTGCCATCTTTGATCGTATGGCCAGTGCCGAGCATCATTCCACCTTTCGGCTTTGACCAACGCTCTTCGGCTGAGCGGCCAGCGCGAGTGTTTTCCCAGCACCCGGCTAACCAAGCCAAATCATCCAGTGTGGTTTTCTGTTGCGCGCGGCTTGGCGCTTGAGTCAGCAGCGCAACGATAATCAAAGCAAAAGTCAGTTTGAGAAAAGTAGGCATTGTTTGTTCCTGTACCTGCTTCCAACCAGACGGGGTACGGCCCCGCTACAACAAAGGCCGACCTTGATCGGCAAAGCGCTTCAATTTCATGTTCAGCGTCTGCACACGCAGTCCCAAAAGCTTAGAAGCTTTGGTTTGACTGTTGCCGGATTGTCGCAAAGCCGTCGAAATAAGATTTCTCTCGAAGTCATCAACAATCTCCGGCAGATCAACACCTTCGGGCGGCAACGACTTCAATCGGGCGTACCGAATGCGCGATGGCAAAACCGCTTCATCAATCTGTGGCGGTGGCAAACCATTCACCGCGCTTTCCAAAACAGCTTCAAGCTCATCCAGATTCCCTTCCCAACAGTACTCTTGCAGCGCGTGCAACGCGGCGGGAGTGATCTCGTGATCGCTCTTGTGCAACCGTTGAGCAATCTTGGCCAGCAAATGTTTGGTCAAGTATTGAATGTCTTCACTGCGTTCGCGCAGAGGCTTGATGGTAAAACTGTATGGCCGCAACATTTCTACCAAACCGAATGCAATTCGGTTTTCAGCAGTTCGATCAGCCGGGTTCCATTCCGAGGCAAAGATCAAACGCTGCCTTCCATTATTGCCATTACGCTCACGCCAGCGATTTTCTTCCAGATAAACAGCAAAGCGCTGTTGCAACAACAACGGAAGATGGGTCAGTTCGTTGATATAGATCGTTCCCTGTTTGACCGTTTCGATCATCCCGAGCTGGCCATGCTGACCGAACAGCAGGTTGTGCAACGCTTCATCACTTAAGCCGTGGGCGTTCACTGCAAAAAATGGCTGTGACCATTGGGCACTGGCCTGGTGCAATACACGCGCAACCTGTTCCTGCCGCAAGCCGCGTTCGCCAATTAACAACACAGGCATGGATTGAGCCGCCTGCAAGCCAATGAAGTTTTTCAAGTCAATGACGTTTTGACTGATGCCTACAAAGCTTTCATAGTTTTCGTAGGAAACAGCGCGCTGATTGACTAGAGTCAACGCTGGACGCGGTTGTGGAGCCTTTTCCAACTCAAATGTTCTTGCAGCAGCTTCGTTTGCCATTTTGAAACCTTCTCCTTCCACGTTTGTCATCTCACTCGTTATGATCAGTGTGGTTAAAATCAGCTTGTCCTGACCTTTTGTCACTATCCTATAAGCTTGGGTAAATGTCTTCAAAAGTCAGTAAAAACCGGTAAAAGCTGTAAATGTTTTGTAAAACCACTGAACGCCCTCAACACTAAGCCCGTAGAAGCAATGTATACTTTTGGCGAGGTTACGAAGAAATGTCGAAACTGAAGAAGTTTTTGCGGCAAAACATCCTGTGGGTTGGCCTGATCGCTGTGGCAATCCCGTTACTGGCTCACCTGTGGCTGCAATACAAATCTCTCTCGCAACTGGAGGCGACGCTGCCATATCAACGAAAGGCGTATATGCGTCGTTACCTGTCAGAGGTATTCAATAAAGTCATCAAGACTTATGAGCAACAGGCTGAAGCCACATTGAATGTGCCTCATACGGCTTTTCACCATACTTACCCAAACCCGGATTACGACCCGCGAAAAGCAATTGATTTCCAAATAGTGAAGGAACATTTCGCCAGCCACCATTTCAATGGCAGCCGATTGCAGTTCGTCGGGATTATCAGCGGAAAAGAAGAACCGTCTTACGTCACCATCAGTTTTTACGATCCTGCGACCAATTCCTTTGTATTCCCAAGTGAAGAAAACAAATGGAGTAATTCATTGGAGCAGGAACGAAGCTCTGCTCATGCGGCTGCCGCCAACTGGATGGCGATGATCATGACCAAATCCACGCCTAAATCCACCGAATTAACAGTGGATGAACGCGATCCTAAATATCGCATCATCGTCAAGCCGATCGTTGATGAAAAATCGCACGTGGTTGGTGTTGCCGGAATGTTTCTGGATGATGAAATTTTCGTCAACGAATACCTTTCTCCAGCGGTTGCGGAACTGACCCCCACTTGGTTTCCGGACGAAAGCAAAAATGTGATCGTTTCCGTATTCGACCGGGACGAGAAGTTGATCTTCACCAATCAACAATACGAAGGAAAGGCTTACGAAACCGGCGCCAGATTCCAGTTTGTGTATTCGGACTGGTATCTGGGAATTCGCATGCGGAACATGACCGAAGAAGAATGGAGCCGCAGGTATTTTCTAACCAATCTGGCGTTTTCGGCTTTGACCGCGCTGGTTTTGATCGGAGGCATCGTGCTAGCGCTGAGAACGGCGTCACGCGCGATGAAATTGTCACAGATGAAAGCAGATTTTGTGTCCAACGTCTCGCACGAACTAAGAACGCCACTGGCATCGATTCGCGTGTTCGGCGAGTTTCTAAAAATGGGGCGCGTTACTGAACAGAAGAAGGTCAGCGAATACGGCGAATACATCGAAACCGAAAGCCGCCGACTGACTCAATTGATCAACAACATTCTGGATTTCTCCAAGATTGAATCCGGACAAAAAACCTACAAATTCGAACAGACCGATATTGAGCAGGTGGTCATTGATACGCTGAGAACCTTCGAAGTGGTTCTGGAACAACATGGGTTTAGTATCAACCTGGAACGATCGCAGCAACCGTTGCCGCCAGTCGTGATCGACCAGGAAGCAATCGCGCAAGCATTCATCAACTTGATGGATAACGCGGTCAAGTATTCCGGCGAAGCCAACGAAATTAGAGTGACGCTTGGACGACAGAACGGCTTTGTGACCATCGCGGTGCACGACCAAGGCATAGGCATCGCCAGCGAAGAACGCGAGAAGGTCTTCGAGAAGTTCTACCGCGTAGGCAATGTGCTGGTTCACGATGTGAAAGGCAGTGGCTTGGGATTGTCCATCGTCAAACACATCGTCGAAGCGCACAAGGGCAAAGTCACAGTTGAAAGCGAGTTGGGCAAAGGCAGCACTTTCGTCATCCACTTGCCCACAGATGATGGCTCGATTCCAAAACCTGAACGGAAAGACGATGATCAAACTTTCGGGCAAAGACTGGAAATGAGCAGCCAAGCGTCAAATTGATTGAACGAATTGAATAGCGGAAACAAACGGAGCGAACGAATCAGAATGAATAGAAAGGTTTTGATTGTTGAAGATGATCAGGCAATGGCAGTCGCCCTCAGCGATGGTTTTGAATATGAAGGGTACGCCGTTCAAGTCGCGCGCGACGGAGCAGATGGTCTGAAAATCGCTGGAGACCGTGAGCTGGATTTGATCGTCTTGGACGTGATGCTGCCGAAAATGAGCGGTTTCGATGTTTGCAAGCAACTGCGCGGCGCGGGCAATGAAACTCCGATCATTATGCTGACGGCGCGCGGCCAGGAAATCGACAAAGTCGTCGGCTTGAAAATCGGCGCGGACGATTACGTGACCAAACCCTTCAGCTTTATGGAACTGATGGCTCGCGTCGAAGCCTTAATGCGTCGTTCCCATCGCAAACCGGAAATTTCCAGCGACGAATTCAACTTCGGCGACATTAACGTGAACTTCAAACGGTTTGAAGTAACAAAGGCTGGCAATCCGCTGGAAATGTCCCCCCGCGAATTCAACATCCTGAAATACTTCATCGAACACAAAGGCGAAGTTATCACACGCGATCAACTACTGGATTCAGTCTGGGGGTACGGCAGCTTTCCACTCACCCGCACCGTAGATATGCACATCGCCAAGCTGCGTCAAAAAATCGAAGAAGCTCCGCACGACCCCAAGCATGTCATCACAGTGCATCGCGTTGGTTATAAGTTTGTGGTCTAACTTGCCTTCAATGAGTCATCGAATACACGATGACGTTCATTCCCAGCCGGTAGGCAGCCAATCCATATTTCAATGGATAACGTGGTTCATCAATCCATTCCCAGGCGTCACCGTTGTCTGCGTTGCGCGCGATAAAGACCATTACACGCCCCTCTTCATTTACGATAGCTTCGTAATGAGGCACGACACCGCCTTTTTCATCCGTTCTACCGTAATAGATGGCATTGCTGACATTGGGAACTTGCACGACTTCGTTGATGTCGAAATAGCAGTGAAAGAGCGGATGGTCCAAAGGCAATTCTTTAATTTGATACTCAGGAAAAATCTTTCGCATCTGTTCCTGAACATTTTGCCATTCGTATTCTCCCCAGAAATCATCCAACATCAGCAAACCACCACGCAGCAGGTATTCGCGCAACTTGGCGGCATCGTCCTCAGATAAATCCATGCCGCCAGGTTCAACGGCATAAACGAATGGGTATTTGAAGATTTTTGGGTCTTGCATGGAAACAGCCACTGGATCGTCGGATACATCCAAGGTGCTGCGAACCCAATCGCGCAAACCGACAATGAATTGTTCATCCGCTTTCGGATAATCAGTGGTCCAGCTGCTTCGCCATCCATTGCCATCGTATATCAACCGAGCAAATGTGTATTCCCCGAGCGGAGTGGTTGTGCGCCGGGAGTTCCGGTTTAGACGGCTTTCGCCTTCAAGCTCAAAGTCGGGGCGACGAGGCCGGCGCTGGCTTTGAGCCACCGGAGCCAGTAAAAGCAGTGAAATTAACAGCAATAACCCAAAAGCCACTTTCATCGCTTCCGTCCCCTTGGTCCGAAATCGACCTTGCTGGTTTACAAGGCGCCGGTCATCACACTAATTTGCAATCGTTCCGATTCACAGAAGATTTCCACCGGAAGTTCGATACCCAGAAATCGAAAAAATGCTTCGTCTGTTAGTGCGGTAACGACGCCTTCGCCGATGGACCTCCCATCTGGATGCGTCCAAATACGCAGGTCGTTTCGCACAAACCCTATATCGGCCAGCGCTCGCCGCCTTTCTGTCAAAGCCAGTTGATAAAATTCAGCCCCCATTCGTCCAACTTGCTCCTTGCCAATCATCTGTGATTTCAACAACAGACTCTTCTTTATTCCTTTTCGCGCAGCGATGCATACACTGCGTCTCGCCGCTCTGGCAAATGAGCCGTGGTGTGTTCCACAACGCTGGCATTTGTGCTTGGCGCTTCGCCGAGCTGCTTGGTTGTCGGCGCTGACAAGGGCATAACAGCTGGCGGCGACTGCAATTTCACCAGGCGCTTGCTCAAAAAGAATCCATTGATCAGCAGGCCAATGCCAACAAGAAACGGCACAACGCCAGCCAGCCAGACGCGTCGAATAATTTCAGCATCATTGCCGGCTTCATTATTCGCCACAGCTTCCAGAAAGAAACGCAGAAAGATCATCGCGCCTATGCCCGCCAGCGAAGTGATGACACCGGCTTTGATCTCATTCAATCGCTTGTGTTCGGGCGTTACACCGCGGCGGCGTTCACGCTCTTCCCCGCTCATGAACATTTCGGCAACCCAGGTTTTCGACCAATCAAACTGATCGCCTCGTGTCGTCATCGCTTCACGCACACCGCGTATATTTGCGCCGCAATTTTTGCAAAACTTTGTGTCGTCAGTAACTTGAATCGCACATCCCGGACAGAACATAACTTCTCCATTGTTGGTGAATAACGGTTCGTAGATATGACTTCAAAGTACGAAAGCCTCTAACGAGTTGTTGCGGCAATTTACTCATCAAGCCTGCTGGTTTCGATAAAGACTCTGCAGCGAGGAGCCGCGATAGTAATGCGCCAGAATCCCTTCGAAATCGTAACCACGCTCAGCCATTA
The DNA here is from genome assembly GCA_035429885.1 of Blastocatellia bacterium. Taxonomy (GTDB): domain Bacteria; phylum Acidobacteriota; class Blastocatellia; order RBC074; family RBC074; genus RBC074. The sequence continues at coordinate 1,931 of DAOMFR010000113.1, read as the reverse complement.
GAGCTGCTCCGATTTGGCAAAGCCCAACACCATGTCCCCAGCCAGCGCCGATCAACGTGAAATTATCAGGAACAGTTGAGCTGCTGCCGGAAGTTTCGACCACAAACGCCGAACTGTAAAGGTGTGACGACGATAGAGCGCGGCGAATTTCCAACTCTTTGCCGATGATCAGCGTTTCGAATTCACCGACGATTCGCAGCTTGACCAGGCGTCCCGATTCAGCACGTTCAATTGGTTCGAGGCTGCGAATTGCGCCAAAATCAATTCCAAGTTTGCGCCTCAACAACTCCTGCAATTCAACTTGAGCAATCGTCACCCGCCAGCGGTAAAAATCGCGCGTCGCTTGATCAAAGTCCGGCAGGATTTTGCCAAGTACTTTTGGATCAGCCGTGTTGCAAAATGCAGGTGGCGAATAGCGAATCCACATTTCAGCGTTCGCCTCATCAGTCAGCGGCAAACTGAATTCTGCCGGAAAGGTTTCGCCGTCATAAGAAACCGCCAGATACAGAAAGCGTTCGTCAGCCCAAGCGGCATCAAAACTTTCGGTCATCCCCCCGCAGGATTTGGAAAAGCGCGCGTCGCAAAGCTCGCCGTCAAATTCCAGCACTCGCCCAAACGTAGCCTGAATCGCATCAAAGACCATCGGCGAGGTAGCTTTGGTAATTCCCTGATAACGCTGGCAATGATCGTCGGCGCAAACGTCGAAATCGGTATGGGCCTCTTGATCGTACCAACGAATCAATTGTCGCTCGCCGTTCACTTCTTCAATCTTCGCTTCGCTTTTGACGCGCGGACGTTTCCACTCCTTCATTTGCGCCAACAACCAACTGCGCGAAATCACCGCGTGAGCCTTCAACAATTCGGCGTCGGCAGTCGCGCTCATTTCCGAAGAAATTACGCTGGTCAGGTAAGCTTCGACCGGAACTTCGTTGATGACGGTCAGCCGTTTGTCCGCGCCGAGCTTCAATCGCAACGCGCCTTGAAACTGCTGGTCTTGTTTCTGCTCCCAGTGGAAATCAATGCCGATAACCACGTCGCGGACGACGAATGAAGAAGCGGTTTCAACCGGCGACAACGTGATTTCGCTGCCTGCGCTAAACCGCCGCCCGCTGGCATCTACCACATCAACACGGCTACAAGCGGTGACAGCCTGATAACCTCCGGCTGCAAATCGAACTCCTGCCGAGTCAACAAACTCGCCTCTCAATTCAAAGCAGACGGTTTCAACGCCGGTCATCAAACCGACGGCGACCATTGGTTGACGTTCGATTGGCGTCATTGAGTCATCTCCTCATCGCGCCCATCACTGTTGATTCGCTGCGCCCAATCACTCATCTGTTCGTCGCTCAAACCGACTTCGGCAAAAATTGCTTCCAGGTCTACAGCCGTGACTCGATCAAAATGATCCGGTTGAGGAACGACCACAACTCCGGCCAGATCAATCGCCGCCGGACTGATCGTCAGCTTGGCGTCGCCTTCCGCGTCATAACAAGCCGGGCGATGTTTGCCGCGAGGCAAAATGAAAACTGACCATTGGCCGCGTTGAAACGTAACAATCAAGTTCAGCATCGGCTCTGCGTCGGAGTTCGTGACAGCAGCCAAATGAGAAATCGCGCGCTCCAGCCAATCAACCAACTGCTGAAGTTCGCCGCCGCCGCACGCCATCAAGTTAAACCGGTAGTCAGGATTAACGACGAAGCCAATTTCTTTCGAGTCACGCTCAAGCCAAAAATCGAAGTCGTTAAACAGCGGAACTCTTTCGCGCGAACAAGCCTGGAAATGAAAATGATCCGGCGCGGAAGCTCCACAGCGCGGGCCGTTATAAAGCACAAACCAGTCTTCGCCGAGTTCCCGCGACAGATCGAGCATTGCGCCGAAGTTGCCTGCGATTGCCTGCGGCGTGTGTTCACGCGCGGCAATCACCAAATGAT
>DAOMFR010000112.1:9879-24966 GCA_035429885.1 Blastocatellia bacterium | reverse complement strand
CCGGTGACGAATGATTTCATCGCTCTGTTCAAAGATTCGTCAATCGTCTCGGTCATCACGATGGTCGAACTGACGAAAGTGTATGGCCAGTTGGCGGCGACTTATTACGATTACATCGGAGCTGGAATACTGACGGCGGCGATTTACTTTCTGATGGGATTGCCGTTTGTGCGACTGGCGCGCTGGGCCGAGCAGCGGTTGGCGACGGACAAGCGAGTTGTGACAGCCAGTAAAAAACGCTGGCTCGGCGTGGGAACCAAGCCAGCGTAAAAGGTCACTGCCGAGTTCTAACAGGATTACTCGTGCGCGTGGGCGGAGAAATTCTGGTTCCGGAACCAGCTTGTCTGACAGGTTTGGTCAGTGGCTGCCAGAAAACAATTTCCCACTGTGACACGCCTTGCAAAAACAGCCGCGCAGTTTGGCGTGCGAATTTGTCCGTGCCGTCTTCTTCAATTCCGAAAATTTGGGGATATGCCTGCAACGGACTTTCCGGCTCCACTGGTAATCGTTGCGGAGCGCTCCACCCGTCGGGATTTTCAATGTTCGGATTGAAGCTGATGTAAAACCCTTCTGTTCCCCAGGCGGCTCCGATGGCGTGGTTGAGCAGCATCACATATTGATTCAGATACTCGTTGTAATGAACTGCCGGTCCCCAATAAGCGTCCAGGTTCGATTGATGCCAACTGACTAAAGGGGGAAAGATTGGCGACAGTTTTCCGCCAAGCGCGGATTCATCCCATTCGCCTTCGTGCCAGTTCATGACTTTTCCCGCTGGCGCAAAGCGGTCTTCGTACCGCAAACGAGCGATGCCAATGCCTTGTTGGGTGAAATCCGGGTTATATGTGGTGAAGTAGAAATAAAAGCAGTTTGTGATGTGATCGAAGACGACTGAAAAATCGCCTGTGCCGCCACTGAAGTACATATTTCCCGTGTCGCAGTTGAAAAAGTTATCCGGCGGAGCCACCACTACTCCCAAATCTCCCCAGGTGATTCCGTCGTCGCGGGAAATCATTTGCCGTATGCGAGGCGCTCCGAGCGCCATATTGTCGCATCCCGTCTGAACTTCATTGTGAACCCAGCCGAACATCGTTCCGTCAGCATCGCGATATACGCCTTCCATCCACAGTCCACCTTCGATGTCTTCGCGTCCATAAATTGTGACGGGCTCTGACGGAGTCAAATCAAACAGTCCCGTTCCGGTGCTGCGATATGGGTATGATAAAGAATTGAACAGAATCAGGTTCCCAGCAGTGTCGCGTTCTGCCGGAGAATTTCCATCTATCCCCCAATTGGAGCCATGCAGCACGCCGGGCATGCGCACGGTTGGCGCTTCGCGAAGTGAGAACGACGGCAAGTTTTGTGCGTGGATGCTGGATTGTCCAAAGTGAAATGTCAGGGTGATGATCAGGACGACGATCACTCGTCGTTTCAGCGCAGATGTATAGATAAGCTTCATGGAAAACCTCTCCCCACTCTGCTTTAGGCGGAGATATGCTTGGGTCGTGGCAAAACGGCCTGATTGGAAAACGTGCAATTGGACGCGGATTGTGTGCCAAGACAGGCGCTTAAGGGGGGCGCCTGTGAATTTCAAGACGAAAGACAAGGATGCTGAGTCACTGAAATCATGGCCAACAGATCAGTCGCTCGCGCGACCAACATGTTGGCCAACTTTAGACAGTGATGACTTCGACTTTGGGGGCAACAGCGGATTTGGGAATCAGGGCTGGCCAGTAAGCGATCACTTCTTCGACTTTCGGACGTCCTCCGCCGAAGCCCGTCACGGTTGGGGGGCCGCTCAGCGCCAGCGGAGCGATTTCTTTGGTGAAGCGATCAACGGCGTTTTTGTCTTTGGAGCGAACGCCGATGCGTACCATCACTTCGGCGATGTCTGGCGAAGGTTCGCCGCCCAATCCTTCGTGCGTCGCATTAACGCCAATGTATTGCGACAGAATTTCGTCAAACTTCAGGCCGATGGATTCCAAGCGTTTTCGCAAGGTGAGATCGGCGACTTTGGCTTTCTGGTATGCGTCGGGCCAGGCGTAAATCAGTCCGCCGACAGCTTTGAATCCATCCGCGAAACTGATCGAAACTTTGTAGGAATCCGTGGCTGGTTTGCCGGTGATGCCTGAAACGCGCACTCGATTTTCGCCGTCGGCTTGCAGATTGATCGAAGTGAAATTGGCGATGCAGTCCGGCGTGATGTAATTGTGCGGATCGCCCATTTCATACATCAGTTGTTCAGTGACGGTTGCCAGGCTGACTCGTCCGCCGGTGTTGGCGTGTTTGGTGACGACGAAACTGCCATCTTCGCTGGCTTCAACGATGGGATATCCGATGTTCCAAAAGTCGGGAATGGATTGCCAATCCACTTGATGGTTGCCGCCTGTAGCCTGCGCTCCGCATTCGATAATGTGACCGGCAATAGTTCCGGCAGACAAATGATTCCAGTCGTCCAGTTTCCAGCCGAATTCGTGAATCATCGGGCCGAGCGTCAATCCTGTGTCCGTGCACCGTCCGGTGACGACGATCTGTGCGCCTTGCGCCAGAGCTTCCGCAATCGGCGCGGCTCCAAAATACACATTGGCGCTGGCGACTCGGTCGCGAATCGTCGAAAGCGGTTCGCCGGTTTCCATGTTTTCCAGACCAAGGCCTTGGCCGATGAATTCATCCAGCCGATCCATGATGTCGTCTCCAGCGACGACGCCAACTTTGACCTTGCCGGACAAGCCTAGTTTTTTGACGACTTCGGCCAGTCCTGCGACACAGGCTTGCGGATTGACGCCGCCCGCGTTGGCGACGATTTTGATGTTCTGGTCGAGGCATTTGGGCAACACGCGCCCGACGACATGCAGAAAGTCTCGCGCATATCCGGCTTGCGGATCGCGTGCGCGCATCTTCTGCATGATGGACATCGTGATTTCCGCCAGATAATCCAGCGTCAGGTAATCAATCTGAGTTTCTGGCGTCCCGCGTTCGACCAGATGAATCGGAGCTTCCAGCCAATCTCCCCAGTAACCTTGTCCGTTGGCAATGCGAATCGTCTTCATAAGTCACCTTCTTTTAAATGAAGTCTACAGTGGCACTGAAGGATTTATCACAGGACGGGCTAGGGCGGAAGTGTTGCTCCATGAAAATAGCGGCGAGAATCCGTCTCGCCGCTAAGTAAATTTCATGGTTGGGTTCAGATCAATTGATTGCCACGGCGTCCACTTGATCCAGCCGGATGATAATGCGGCTGAACGTTTGGTTGCGGACTTCCACAGCTTCGGGACCGATGACCTTGGTGACGACTCCGCCAATGGTTTGGCCTTTGACGAAAAAGGTCAGCCCTTTTTTCTCTTTCTGACTTTGTTGAATCAATTCCTGAAAATACATGGCGTCTCCTCCCTGGGCCGAAGCTGTGTTGTTCCCAGCCAACCGCACTCCGCAAATCAACGTAACGGCCAGCAAAATGACGATCAAACTTTGGCGTGTAATGCTCATAACTTCCTCCAATTGCAGCAGTTTATAGAAAAGCTTGTCTCTAAAAAAAGTTGACGCCCAAGTGCCAGGGAAGCTGGGCGCTTGAGCGTCGAATTATGGTGCCTCAACGATTTGGATTCTATTCAGGGCAGGCTTTTCATTCATGAGGTTTTGGTGATGTTTTGGTGATGGACGGAATTTTTCGTCATTGAGAGGCTGGTTTTTTCCGTCTAACTGGTTGACGGTGTGTGATCTGAGTGGAAAGCTGCGGCTGAATGGAAATTGGTGAACAGTGAATCCAGACCTCAACAAGAAATTTATGACGGAAACTCCGGAAAGACGATGCCGGGAATGCGGCGCAGTGTTATTGCCGAAGCGACGGTTTTGTGTGGCCTGTTCTGCTCCGGTTCCAGGCGAGAGCCATGAACGCACAGGAGCGTTAGCTGACATTGTGGGGGAAATGCATTCAACCCGTGAGCCGGACAAAACGGTTGTCTTTGTGCCTGAATATCGCGATGCGCGACTGAAGCGCGAACGCCGCAACAAACGGGTGATCATCGCGGCGTTGGCTGGGTGCGCTATTTTGCTGGTTTCCGTTTTTCTGGTCGCGCGAATGAATCAACGCAAAAAAACGGATGTTCCCAAACAACAGCGTGAAACGATGGCCAAACGCGATTTGGACTTATACACCAAAGCCTTTGAAGATTTTCGCGCCGACAATGGACGCTATCCAACTGCTCAGGAAGGACTTGGCGCGTTGCTCAAGCGTCCCGCAAGCCTCACAAGTTGGCATGGGCCATACATCGAAGCCGATTATTCAGTGGATCCCTGGGGACACGATTACGTTTACCAATCTGTTGACGACGCCAAAGGCTACGTCATGTTTAGCTTTGGGCCGGAGGGAGAATCAGCAGGGAAGTATTACATGCGAATTACTTCTGGAACTGCACCTGCCGCAACTCCGGCTCCTTGATCAAAACTTCGCACCGCTGGCGGCAAGATGTGTTTCGTAGCTGTGTGTGTCCAGAATGGATTTGATCTCGGCGACGACGGCTTCGACTTCTTCGTCTGTAGTGAAAAAGTGCGGGCCGATGCGGATACCTGCGCCGGGGCGGAAATCCACCAGCACGTCGCGGTTGGCCAGTTCGCGAACGACTTCTCCGGCATAAGGCACGTCGAAAATCACTGAACCTCCGCGCTGTTCCGCTTTCAGCGGCGAATTCACTCGCCAGCCGTGTTCGCCCGCAAGTTCAATCAGTCGTGAAGTCTGCCGCATGGATTTGGCGCGAATGCGTTCGACGCCGATTTCGTTGATCAGGTCGTAACCGCTTTCGGCGGCATACAGCGTTGGAATCGCTGGCGAGCCGTGCAAGAAGCGATGCGCGTCTTCGGCGTAAGTCATTTCCGGATCAAAGGCGAACGGAGCTTGATGCGCTGCCCAGCCAGTGATCTTTGGTTTCAGGCTTTCGCGCAGATCGGGTCGGACATACAAATATCCGGCTCCGGGGCCGCCGCACAACCATTTGACCGAGCCTCCGGTGACGAAATCCACGCCGAGTTCCGTGACGTTGAACGGAACGGTTCCTGCCGATTGATAAGTGTCCAGCACGACCATCGCGCCCACGCGATGAGCTTTTTCGATGATGGCTTGGGCATTCTGAATGTAAGCGCTTTTGAACAGCACGTGCGACATCGGCACCAGCAAAGTGTCTTCGTCAATCGCGTCCACCATGCGCTGAGTATCAATCGTGATGCCGTCGTCGCTGGGAACGCGCACGACTTTCGCTCCTGCTGCTTCGGCGTGCGCGTCATACACATACATCACCGACGGAAAATTCATGGCTTCGTACACAATCTTGTTGCGGCGACCGGACAGATCAAAACACGACAAGATGATCGCCTGGCAAACAGAAACATTCTGGTGCATAACGACCGAACCTGGAGCTGCTCCGATGATACGAGCGATTTTGTCGCCGACGGTCAGCGGCATTTCCCACCAGCCTTCCGCCCAAGCGCGAATACCCCGTGTCGCCCAGGTTTCGGCGTAATCATGCATCCGGTCGTACGTGTTCTTGGGCATTGCGCCCAGCGAATGGTTAATCAAATAAAGGGATGTTTCCAGAATTGGAAATTGCGCGCGATAAGAAATCAAATCGTCCATAGAAATTATCCTCTCAAAATAAATATGCGTTGCCAGAATTTACATTCTGTGTAAAATGCGCCGCACCATCTTATGAAAAACGCAAACGCTGGAAGAGTTGTTGTTGTAACTTTCTCCAGTTTGCCTCCCACGTTATTCGATGGCGCTAACTCAATACTTGTCTTTTTCTAGCTGTAAATAAACGTTCGATAGTTTTATTACTATTGCAACCACCCTTGTTCAAATGACTAATTCTGAAGTTTGGGATTGGGCTTTTTAGCTCCTTCCAACCTTCAGACCAAGCTTGTTCAACCTACAACAACCCAATCAGGAAAGGAACCCAATGAAGAGAATCATTTCTTTCTCGTTAGCGTTTACGTTTTTCGTGGCTCTAGGCTATTTCGGAATGGCGATCACGCACTCTCAAGGAAAAAGCGACCAGGCTCCCGGAGCCTTGCACGATCTGAATGTCGGTGCACCTAGCCAAAGACCTGGTTTTGCGCCGACCGTAGGTGGAACTGCGGCGACTACTCCGATTACAAATCACGGCGGACCAGTGATGACAGGCACAATCCATGTTTACCTGATCTGGTACGGAAACTGGAACCAAGCCAACGGAACGGACACGCCGGCTGGCCAACAGCTTGTTCGTGACTTCGTCAGCAACATCGGTGGTTCGCCGCATTTCAACATCAACACCAGCTACCCAGGCGTTACCGGCGCTGTCACCTATTCAGGGCAAACCACTGATACAGGAACCAGTACGCGCTTGAGTGATACCAATATCCGGACCATCGTTTCCAATGCCATTTCTTCAGGCCGTTTGCCGAATGATTCTAGTGGCCTTTACTTCGTGCTGACCTCATCGAATATCAACAAGACTGGCTTTTGCTCACAGTATTGTGGCTGGCACACGTACGCGACACTCAGCGGCAGCAACATCAAGTATTCCTTCGTCGGCAATGCGGCTCGTTGCATCACTAGCTGCGCCGCGCAGAGCACCAGCCCGAACGGCAATGCCGGTGTTGACGGAATGCTTTCCGTTCTGGCGCACGAACTTGAAGAAGCCGCGACTGATCCGAACCTCAATGCCTGGTACGATGCCAGCGGCGCTGAAAACGCGGACAAATGCGCCTGGACGTTCGGTCATTTCCAGTATCAAGTGGCCAATGGCTCCTGGGCGAACATGCATTTGGGTACGCGGGATTATTTGATCCAGCGCAACCTGCTGCACGGCACCTCCGATTTCTGCATGGTGGATGCCACCCACAACTAAATCCTGATTGGTTCCACATCGGACATTCCTGAAGTTTCAGGCGTGTCCATGATTAAAGGCCGCCGCTGAGCAATGCTCAACGGCGGCCTTTTGAATGCCAGCTCAACTTACTTTGCCACAGGAGTTTCTGCCAGATTCAAAAACTCAAAAAAGCCATTCAAGTTCTGATAATCGCCAACAACGTGGCGCGCTCCAGCTTCGGCCAACGTCTGCGCTCGCTCGCCCTGAGCAATGCCGACGAAGGGGATTCCCAGATTGGCTGCGGTTCGCACATCCCACAATCCATCGCCGACGGAAACGACTTTGGTAAATTGGCGAACGCCATAATGTTGTTGAGCGCGGTCAATAGCAGCCTGAACGATGCCTTCGCGTGGGCGAGCGTCTTCGGCAAAACCGCCGGGAAACCGTTCCAGATCAATTCCCGCCGCTGTCAGTTTCACTTTGGCCGAACCTCGCCAACAGCCGGTGGCGATGGTGATGACCCAGCCGTCTTTTTGCGCAAGTTGCGTTACCATCTGTTGAGCGCCGGGGATTTCGGCGAAATACGCTGGGTCAAGTTCATGATGCTGGCGCAGTAAATCGAAAAAGCGCGTTTTTAGCGGCGCCACATCTTCATCGGTCGGTTCGCGGTTGAAATGATCCAGAAAGATTTGGTGCGTGACGCCCGAATCACTGACGTGCGGGCAGTTCGTCCACGAAGCTCCGATTTCGGTCACGCCGTGCGTTTCGGCCACAGCGCGTGTGAAGCAAATCGTGTCCACGTGACTGGTGTCGGTCAGCGTTCCATCAATGTCGAGTATGGCAAGTTTCATACTTAGGTGTTAGGTGACAGGTTGCAGGTGTCAGGCACCGCTTGTTTAAGGAGAGCTTCGCCTGCAAAGCGAAACTCTTGCTGTCGCGCGGGCCACAGACACCTCAGATTTCCGTCAGCATCGTTCGGGCTTCCCACAGTTCGGGGAAGAACTTTTTGTCCAGGGTCATTTTCAGATACGAAGCGCCGCTGCTACCGCCGGTTCCCAGTCGGACACCGATGGTTCGTTCGACCATTTGAATGTGACGCAGCCGCCAACTGACGATCAGTTCGTCGAATTCAGTCAGCCGCTCGCAGACATCAATCCAGTCCCGGTTTCGGCGTTCATCGCGGTATACGGCCAGAATCGCTCGGGCGCGAGCATTGTACAGCTCTTCATCGCTGGCGTTTGCTTGAAGTTCCGGCATGACGCCGAGTGCCGACAGCGCTTCAAAGAAAACGTCGCGCAGCGAAGGCTCGTTTAACCGGCGTTCAAGTTGGGCCTGCATTCCGGGCGACGCTTCGTGAAAGCGCAGCATCTTTTCGTCTTTCATCCCGCACAGGAATTCGATTTCGCGAAACTGTTCGGATTGAAACCCGCTGGCCGGGCGCAGCTTGTCGCGAAACGCCAGAAAGTGCGTCGGCAACATCGTTTCCAGAATCGTGAATTGTTCGACAAGCACGCGGGCGACTTCCGTGCAGCGTCGCAGCAAGCGGGCGGCTTCATACACTTCGTCGGAATCGGGATTCGCCGCAGCCGTTCGCAAATTGCCGACGACGGCATCCAGTTCGTGCAGCAATTGTTTGAACCATAGTTCGTAAGTCTGATGAATGATGATGAACAGCAGTTCGTCGTGATGCGGCGGCGTAGATTGCAACTCCTGCAAATGGATCAACTCTTCCACACGCAGATAACTGCCGTACGTTAGTTGATGGGATTCGGGTTTGATTGGTGTTTGCATAAAACTCAATCGGTCAAAAACACTTCGAACAGTTGTTCGATTGCCGGGGCGCCAAAGACTTCGGACGGATGTTCTTCCACCAGCTTGAAGCCAAATTTGTCGTACAGATGTCTGGCAGCAAGCAGGCCGACAATCGTTCGCAAATACACGCGGTTGAATCCGTTGCGGCGACAAAATTCCAGCGCTTCGGTCATCAGCCGGTTGCCCAGTCCTTTGCCTGCGTACGTTTCGTCGGCGATGAACCAGCGAAGCCGCGCGCCTTCGGTTGCGTGCCGGCTGCCATCAATCGAAACCGACGCGACGATCCGGTCGCCGTCCATCGCCAGCCAAAATCCGTCGTGCTCGGGATTGAAGCGGCTGTGGAATTCCGCCATTTCGGCGGCGACCATCGTTTCAAACTGAAGCCCGAAGTTCCAATGACGGCTGTAATACGTGCCGTGCAATTCGACGAGTTTTCCGATGGCTCCGGGGCGATATCCGCTGATCGTGATCTGATTCATCGTGTGTCCCTTTCGGGTTTTAAGGTCGGACGCTCGGCGTCTTTGGCGCCGTAACTGAACACGGTTCCGCTGGAACCGACGACCCAGCCGCAATCCGGCGCGATGAAAAACAGCCGTTGCAAATTGGAACGAGTTCCAGGAGTTTCATCAAGCCAGGTTGTTCCGCTGTTGGTCGTGTGCAGCAACGTGCCTCTGTCGCCGCAAGCCCAACCTTCCTTTGCGCTGACGAACGCCACGTCGTTCAAGTTTTGCTGTGTGCCGGACGGTTGCTGTTGCCAGCGCATTCCGCCGTCCGAGGTGGAAAGAATGACTCCGCCGTTGCCGACTGCCCAGCCTCGATTCGCGTCTATGAAATGAACTGCTCGCAAATTGCTGGTAACGCCGGGCGCTTGTTCATTCCACGTCTGCCCGCCGTCGTTGGTTTTCAACGCCAACCCGCCAGCGCCAACAATCCAGGCTTGCTGAGCGGTCAGCACTGAAATGCTGTTGAGAATCTTTCGCGATTGAATCGTTTGCAGTTTCCAGGTTGCGCCGCCGTCGGTTGTCGTTTGAATCGTTCCGAGTTCGCCGACGGCCCAGCCGTGCCGGTCATTGGCAAACGCCATTCGCAACAACACAGGATCGGGCGGCGGTTTCGGTTCTTCAATCTCGATGGTTTCCGAAGTTGTTTTCTTGATTGTCAGCGTCTGGTTTGGTTGCAGCGGCGGCTTCGCCATTTGCGCTTCCGTCCACAATGCTCCGCGATTTTCGGTGCGAAGCAGGAATACTCGTTCGTGCCATTGAAGTTCCGGACGACGGTTGAACAAGCCGAATTCGCCCAGCGCCAGTAGCCGCTTTTCATCAAACGCCCACAAATCCAGCAGCGGCTCCTTTTTCATTTTCGGCGGCAGCAACACCGGTTGCCATTGCTGACCGCCATTTTCGGTGGCCAGCAACATTCCATTGCCGCCCGCCATCCAGCCTCGCTGCCGATCAACGAAAACAATTGCGTTCAGTTTGGAAAGAACTCCGCTGGATTGCTGGGTCCAGCCGAGTTTCGGGGAGAGTAGCTGAGCGGAAAAGGCAGATGGAAACGACACCAGCCCGCAGCAAATCAGCAAGCTCAAGCAAGTACAAACCCTTTTCCAAAACATGGTGTCTCCGTATCGCGATGGTCTTCGGCTATCGCACGATGATACGCATCCAGTATCCCAGCGTGGTGATGGTCATCAGTTTGTCTACCGTTTTGAATTTGTTGCCGGGCACAACCACCGTGTCGCCCGGAATCAAGTAAATGTCTTGCGTTTTACCGCGCTCGACTTCTTTCATGTTGACCGGAATCGCCATCGTGCCGCCGGTTTTCTGCATTCTCAACACTGCCACTTTCGACAGGTCGCCGTATCGTGTGATGTAGCCCGCTTTGGCCAGCGCTTCGGTGACGGACATCCGCCGCGTCATTTCGTAAATTCCAGGTTGGGCAACGTCGCCAATGACCATGAACTTCAAGCTGTGAACCTGGGCGATTTGAATGGAAACCTTGGGCTCGCGAATGTATTCGGACAGCTTTTCGGTGAACTCCTTTTCCAGTTCTTCGATGGTGCGACCGGCGATGGTGATGTGACCAATCAACGGATAGCTGATTCGTCCGCTTGGCGGAACAATCAAATTTGCGCGGGAATAATTCGGCTGGTCGAACACATCCACCGAAATGACGTCTTCGGGCCCAAGCCGTGTCGTCGCAAAAAAGTTGTTGATGTAGGGCAGAATCGCCGCTTCTTCTTCGGACTGGCTTTCGCGCCGCAACGATTGGGGATTGGGATCTGGCACTAGTTGGGGGAGTGCTTCGTTGGTGCTTTTCTTGGTTGCGGGTTTGTCCTGCGGTTTTGGCGCCTTGTCCAAATCGGATTGGGCAAAGGTGACGGCTGCAAAAAGCATTGGCAACAGCCCGGCAACGATGAGTTTGCAAACGAGCGCGGCATTCATCGTAAGGGAACGAATCAACCACCGGGCGCACGGGGAAAAGAGGGACTTGAATGATCGGCATATATGCCAGTTTGTCCCCGTGATTCCTGTGTCCCTCGTGGTTTCACTTTCTGAAGCTGTACTTGGGAACCAGTCTAATTTCATCACAACCTCCGGTTATCTTCCGTAACCAAACAGCACGACCTTAATCGTCTTGAACATAATCCAGATGTCGAACAGCAGCGAGACGTTTTTGATGTAGTACAGATCGTACTGCAATTTCTGGATCGAGTCTTCCACCGATGCGCCGTATCCATAATTGACCTGCGCCCAGCCGGTCAGGCCCGGTTCAACCAGATGGCGTTGGGAATAAAACGGAATCTGTTCCGTCAGTTGTTCAACGAAGACAGGACGTTCGGCGCGCGGGCCGACGAAGCTCATGTCTCCGCGCAGAATGTTCAGGAACTGCGGAATTTCGTCAATTCGCGTTTTCCGCAGAAAGTTGCCAACGCGAGTGATGCGCGGGTCGCGTTCGGCCGCCCATTGCGCCACGCCGCCTTTTTCCGCGTCCTGGCGCATCGAACGAAATTTAAGAATGTGAAAGCTGCGGCCGTTTTTGCCGACGCGCTCTTGCGAATAAAAGATCGGGCCGGGCGAATCGAGCTTAATGGCAATGGCGGCGAAAATTGCCAGCGGCAACGACAACACAATGCCGATTGTTGCTGCCACGACGTTGAATAGGCGGCGAATGAATCCGGTCAAGGTTCTTCGTTTGCCGCCGCCTGAGAAAATGATCCAGCTTGGCCGCAACATTTCTACGCTGATTTTGCCGGTCAGCTTTTCGTACAGCGCCGTGCCTTCTTCGATGGCCGCCTGGCCTTGCAAGCGGATTTCCAACAATTGATCAACCGGCAAACGGCCTCGTCGGTCCTGCAAGGCGACCACAACGCGGTCAATATTTTCTTCCTGCACCACTCGGTTCAAATCGCCGATCGCTCCCAACACTTTGCGCGAAAACGAAACTGGCCCTGTTTTGGGCGAATCACTTTGGCTGATTAAGTCCGTCCCGATCAACTTGGAATCTTCCGAAATATAGCCGGCGACTTTGTAGCCCAAATCGCGGCGCAACATGGCTTCGTGAGCAACGTCCAGCGCCAGTTTATCTGTGCCGACAACCAATATGTGATCGCCTAAAAACGGATGGCGCATTACCCAGTGAATGCCCAACCGCCAAAAGATCATCAACGCCAGCGCCAGAATCAAGGCGATGACCGGCACACCGTTGCCGTAACGAACGGGGCCGTCGCCTTCCAATTCCTGCAAATAACCCAGCAACAGAGTGGGCCGCAGCATAAAAATGCAGCCCAAAATAATCAGAGCAGTTCCCACCGCCTGGAACAAATTGGTCAGCAATTCTCGCCTAAGCCTGGGCTTTGTCACGTCGTACAAATCGAACAGGTAAAAGGTGAGCTGGCTGACGGCCATCGGCAACGCGATTTTGTAAATGCCTCGCTGGCCGAACAGAATCGAATTGAAATGTTCGGGAAAGCGAAAATACAGCCCCAGTGTTACAACGGAAAAAACGATCCCGGCTTCGACCAGAACCAATGTCAGGGTTTTGAACCAAATGTTTTGACGGATCACTTGAGTTTCTGGCTGGTGGTTGGTGGTTGGTGGTTGCCTCGAAAGAGGGGAGAGGCAGGCTTCAGGCCACGCAAACTACAACTTCAGCTTCCTTCCTATATTTGAGTTTCGGATGGGGCGTAGCAGTTTATGCCACCACGGGCGACGATGATCTCGGTGCGCGTAGTTGTAATAGTAATCGTAATAACCCGCGTCTTCAGTCAGCTCTGCGCCGTTCAACACAACGCCGAGCATTTTGCCTGCGGGCAAGGCCTCAATCGCTTTTTCGACCGTTTCGTACTGTGCCATTCCGGCTCGAACAACCAGAATGACGGCGTCGGCGTGGTTGGCCAGCAACCGCGCGTCAGCAAATGGCAATACCGGGGGAGAATCAATCAAAATGAAGTCAAAATACTGCCGCAGCTCCGCTACGATTTCGGCGAGTCGTTCGCTTGAGAGCAACTCAGTCGGATTGGCAGATTCGCGACTGACAGCCAGCAGGTACAATTCGTGGCCTTCGATGGTGAAGAGCAGATCGAGCGGATTGCCTTCACCTTTTAAGGCTTCGCCGAATCCGGCTTTGGCGCGCGTCCCCAGATAGGCCGCGATGTTCGGTCGCCGCAAATCGCCATCAATGACCAGCACGCGTTTTTCCGATTGCGCAATCGCCAACCCGAGATTGATAACTGTCGAAGTTTTGCCTTCGCCTGCCAACGTGCTGGTGACCGCGACAACTTGCGTCTTTTTCTTTTCCGCTGCGTGAAACAGCTGGGTGCGCAAGGTGCGGTACTGTTCGCATTCCGGCGCTTGCGGAGTCGTCAGCAAGATCAATCGCGGGTGAAGTTTCGAAGACACGATCGGTTGAACCGGAACTTCGTGCTGGCGCTTCGGAACTGCTGGAGTTGGGAGTTGGGCGTCGGGAGCTGATGTTTCCGGCTCCGAATCTGGAATTTGAGTTTTAGGATTTGAAATTTCCGGTTTTGTGCGGCGTATCACCGGCGGTGTCTTTTTCAGTTTTTCGGCAATCGCTCGCGAATCTGCATATGTCGGGCGGCGATGTTCCGCGCTTCTGCCGTTTGTCTTGGGAGTTTTGGACGAAGCGAGCGAATCGGATTGTGGCGTCGGGGGAGCGGGTTCTGTTGCCGGGCTTTGGGGGGAATTGACGGGAACGTCGTTTCCCGGTTGGTGGTTGAAGGTTGAAAACAGTGCGCCTTCATTTGAGCGCGGCCCCACCGGGCTTCCAATGACCGAAGGCAATTCAAAATTCAACGCTTCAGCGTCCGTCTGGCGGTTTTCATCGTGACTGTCAGGCGAGCCAGTTTCTGCCGCTAGCGGGTCTCGTGCCGTGTCGCCGTTCTTTTCAATTTGTTGCTGGCGCAACAGCGCCTCGTAAACTTTGCTCATCTTGGGTACGCAAACGCCTTCGCTTGCACGTTCTCAAAAACTCTGCCTGATCAACCAGCTTTCAAATTCTCTTCAAACTCGTCGGGTTGCGATGGAACGACTTTCAACTGCACGGGTTCGCCGGTTTGAGGCAACTGCTGACGTTGCGAATTGCGACGGCGCGAACGGCGGCGCGAAGGTTTTTGCACGCTCAACCGTGGATCGTCAAATTCCGGCATTTCAGGTTCCGGTTGCCAGTTCATGACGACTTCATCGCGGAGCATGTCACGCATGATGGGCATCGGCGGCAAATCACTGATCAGCGTTTCCCGCGGATCGGCTTCGATCATCGGTTGCAGCAAATCCAGCGACTCGGCAACTTCGGAAATAATCTCGGCGCTGATCGTTCGCGCATTGGCAGCATACCCGTTCAACAGTGCGTTGTCGCAGATGTTGTTGATTAACCGAGGAATTCCTTCCGACGCGCGATAAATCAAGGCCACGGCATCCGGCGTAAACAAATCCAGCCGTGTCGCCTCGGCCACTTTCAGCCGCGTGCGAATGTAGCCGGAAACTTCGTCGGCTTTGATCGGTTTGATTTCGCAGCGCAGACTGATTCGCTGTTTCAACTGGCGCAAATCGGCGCTGTTCAGCAAGGTTCGCAGTTCCGGCTGGCCGGTCAAAACAATCTGCAACTGCTTTTCAGTGTAGGTTTCAAAGTTCAGCAGCAACCGAATTTCTTCCAGCAGTTCGCGCGGCAAGCCCTGCGCTTCGTCAACGACCAGCACCGTTCTCAATCCGCGAGAATGGCGCATCATCAATAACCGTCCGAATTTTTGCAGCGCGTCGGCTTTTGATGTGTACGGCGCAAAGCCGAAATCCGCTGCCAGATGCTGGTACAACTCCGGCACCGTCAAGCCGGGATTGAAGATGTACGACGTCAGCACGCTGCGATCCAACCGCGAAATCATTGCGCGCAGCATGGTGGTTTTTCCCGTTCCGACTTCGCC
>DAOMFR010000112.1:0-9779 GCA_035429885.1 Blastocatellia bacterium | reverse complement strand
TCAACAACCGCGAAAGTTTGATTCCGTGGTAAAGCAAAAACGCTGCCAGCGGAATCAACACCACCATTCCAAAAAACTTTGCCGCAATGAGCATCGGTTGCCAGCGCAATTCCTGGTCAGTGACCAGTTTCGGCACGGTGACCAACAGCGGCAATTGCGTGTAATGCGTTACGTCACGCGAATCGCGTATGGTCAGCAAGGCGCGAACTTCGATGGCGGCGGCGGCGATCAATCCGCTGAGCAAGCCTACGACCAGCGCCATCGGATACAGCATGTTGCGTTTCGGCGAAGCAGGCGCTTCGGGCAAATTTGCCGGGTCGGCCATGCGAAAAGTTTCGCCGCTAAAATCGTTAATGACCTTTGCGCCAAATCGCGCATTGTCGCGCATCGAAAGCAAATCTTCGTATCGTTTTCGCAGCGTGTTGTAATCGCGTTCGATCTTGGTTGCTTCGGTCGCCAGAAGCGGGGAGTTCCGCAAACGGCTTTGCAGTTCGTTCAACTGTCGATTGGTTTGTTCCAGTTCGCTGTTTTTGCGAGTCAGGTCGGCGCGATCCGAGTTCAATTTGATTTCCAGTTGAGCGATTTGCGGGTTGGCGGTGCGCGCAGCGCGTTTGTTCTGGCGCTCTTGCTCGGTTTTGGCTTTCAGGTCTTCCAATTCGCGACTGATGGATTCGATTTGCACTCGCAGCTTGATCACGTCGGGATATTTTTCCGTGTAAGTGACCAGCAATTGTTTCAACTGCCCTTCGTATTCGGCGCGCTTGGCTCGCAACTGCCCCTCGGTTTGTCCGGCGGCCAATGGAGCTTCAGGTTCGGTGCTGTCCTGGGATTTCAGGTTGGCCAACACCTGTTCGCTCATCGTGATCTGACTGCGCAATGAATCAATGGAATTTTGCTGGGACTGGCGAATCATGCTCAAGCTGTTCATCTGGCCCAACAGGTTTTGTTCCTGTCCGGTGACAGCGTCCGGATTGTTGACCAGAAATCCGGCTCGCGCTGATTCGATCTTTTCCAGTTCGGTTTTGACTTCGTTGATGCGGCCTTCCAGCAAATCAATCGTGGTGTATACCTGGCGCCGTGTTTCGTCGGAATTCGCGTCAATGAAGCGTGCCGCCAGTTCCGCTGTCACCTCTCGCACGGTTCGCGGGTCCGGGCCGCGATACGAAATCTGGAAGGCGTAAATGCCTGACGCCGCACTGTACGGCTGGACGAAGATGAATTTGTTCATCTCGTCAATGACCAGTTCAATGGGCGTGTTGCGCGCCATCAGTTCCGGGTACAAACCATACCGGTTGATTAACCGTTGCAACTCGGTGCGGCTGGTGACCTGCTTTTGAATCGAGTTCAGGCGCGAGTTCAAGTCAATCTGATTGACCGGCTGGACGTAACTGGTCGAAACCTTCGGCGGGTCCACGATGATCGTGGTGCGCGATTCGTACACATTCGGCAATTTGTATATCGAATAGGCGAGCGCTCCGGTGACGACAAGGCAAGGGGCCAGCACAAAGTAGCGTCGTCGCCACAGCAGCTTCAAGTATTCAGCTGGCGTTCTGATTCGAAAACTGGCCATTGAGTGTTTTATCTCGCGTTCGCGAAAACCTTTGGGGAACCGGAATTTGAAGGTTGTTGAACCAAGCCGGATTATAGCCGAGCGTCGCGACAAGCGTCGAGTCCAAATCACTGCTTGCTTGAGTCGTCACTTTGCCTGAAGTAGCATACGCGCGATTTCAACCTAATCATCAATCAACTCTTATGGCCAACGCAATTTCGGTTCATCAAATCCGCAAAAGTTATGGCGATTTTGTCGCTGTCAACGGGCTGTCGCTCGAGGTCAAGCAGGGAAGCATCTTCGGTTTGCTTGGGCCGAATGGCGCAGGCAAATCCACGACGATTCGAATGATCGTCAACATCACCATGCCGGACGCAGGCGAGATTCGCCTGTTTGGCCAGCCGATGTCAGCCCAGCTTCAAGAAAAAGTCGGTTATCTGCCGGAAGATCGCGGCCTTTATAAAAAGATGAAGGTCGGCGACCAGCTTGTGTTTTTCGCGGAGCTGAAGGGCTTGCCGCGCGCCGAAGCCGAAAAACGAATTGACCGCTGGCTGGAACGGATTGAGATGAGCCAGTGGAAATTGAAAAAGTGGGAAGAGTTATCGAAAGGAATGCAGCAAAAGATTCAGTTCGTTTCGACCATTTTGCACGAACCGGAACTGGTAATTTTGGACGAACCTTTTTCCGGCCTTGATCCGGTCAGCGCCGGTTTGTTGAAAGAAGTCGTTCAAGAATTGAAGCAGCAGAACAAGACGATCATTTTTTCGACGCATTTGATGGAGCAAGCCGAAGAATTGTGCGACGAAATTTGTTTGATTAATCGCGGAGAGAAAATCCTGAGCGGATCGGTGCGGGAAATCAAACGCAGCTTCGGTTGGCGCTACATCGCAATTGATGGTGAAAATTTTGATTCGGCGTTGAGTTCTTATCCGGGAGTGAATCAGGTTTCCCGGCGTCGCGATCACACCGAAGTCACGCTCAAAGATCACGGCGATCCGCAGAATCTGCTCCGTCATTTACTTTCAAACGGCGCGCAGGTTACACGCTTTGAACTGGTTGCGCCTTCGCTGAACGAAATTTTTATCGAGAGCGTGAAGCAGACCAATGGTGATCGGTAATCAGTTGACGATGGCCGGAAAATCCTTGCCAGCGATCGAACATCAACCACCGACCACGGACCACCCAAAATGAAGCGCCCAACCAAACAAGAAATGGTTTTGGAGATTTATGACCGCGAGGCAATGGGCGAAGTCACTGCGGACGAAATTGCCATCATCAATCAAGCTCTGGTCGAAGAATACGGCGACGGCGGGGCGATGCAGCCAGCAGAAATCGCTCGCATTCTGAACAAAGAAGACTTACCGGTTCGCTTCGATCAAATTTTCAGGATGGCGTCGCCGACGGAAAAATACGAATCACTGTTTCGTGAATTGACAACATGCGATTCGCTGGCAGAAGGCGAAGCCGTTTTGCGGCGATTGGATAATTTGTATAGAGAGTTTCAGCAGGCAGGGGATAAAACCGGAGTCCGGTTTGTTAGGGCGGCGGCGTTGCAATTAAAGCGGCAAGCCGCTTCGCTTTCCGAATCTTCAAACGCTACCGAACTGTTGCGAATCGAAATGGGGGAGGTCGCACAGTGGATAACAATTTGGTTGCAAGCGCCGGACGTGTTTGCCCAGTGGCTTGAGTTACGAAAAGCGACAGCGGCTTATAAGGCAATGATTGATACGAAAACTTCGGGGCTGGCTTAAAAGCCAACCAGGCAAAACGGGGTAAATAACAAGGAGCGGGCCATCAACGAGCCTGGTGCCTTAGCTCCCGGATGGCCCGCCCTGGCCCCTAGCTATTCTTTGCTAGGCACATACACAACATTCCTAATTGCCCGATTCTTCCAAAAATTTCAGCCGTAAATTCAACAAACTGAGCAATTTTAATTATCTCGCCTGGTTTTGCGATCTGTCGTCCTTAGTTTTTTGACAACTAAGTTCGCCAAATCAGGTGTTTCAACTCTATAAACGTGGCAATAGCCTTCTCGGTCTAATTTTGAGAGCGCTGCTATTAATTCTTGTTGGTGAAGTTCCAGGACTTCCGAGCTGACTTGACGTTCGGAGCGAGCCTGGTTGTGTGTCAGGCATATTTCCAGCGGCACTTGAAAAACGATGGCGACGATTGGAATCCGGTGAGCGCGTGCCATTCTGAGCAGAGGACGCCGAGCGCGAAACTGTAAGTTCGTGGCATCAATTACCGTTAACCGTCGTTGCTGCAATCGCAACCGCGCGATGTGATGCAACAAGCCAAAGGCTTCGGAGTTGACGGTTTGATCGCTTTCGTCATCGCAAATCACCGCTCGGCAACGGTCAGAGGAAACAATTTCCGTCGGTTGAAAGTGGCGAGCCGCAAACGTGGATTTGCCAGCGCCGGATGAACCGATCAACAAAACCAATGAAGGGTCAGGAATTTCAATCGCACTGCTCATTTGGCGGATGCTGCGCTGGAAATTGGCGGTAACGGAGTGTTGGCTTCCGGGGTCTTTTCGCCCTCGCTGGGCGGGTTGAATCCCGGATAACTAATGCGGTCATGATACACATTGGTCAGCGTTTGAATCAGAGTTTCACGGATCACAGTCAGTTCTCGCATCGTGACGTTACTTTCGTCGAGCTGTCCGTCGGAAACAATCGTGTCAGCGATCTTTTTGACGATGGCCTGGATGTTATCCGGTGTCTGGTCATCCAAAGAACGAACGGCAGCTTCTGCGCCATCGGCCAGCATCAAAATGACGGCTTCTCTGGTTTGAGGTTTGGGGCCAGGGTAGCGGAAATCCTCGATGTTGATGGTTTCGCCGCGCGATTCAGCCTGAGCTTTGGCCTTGTGGTAGAAATATGCCAGAACTCTGGTTCCGTGATGTTGCGGGATGAAATCAATGATCTGAGATGGCAGATTGGCTTCGCGAGCCATTGCGATGCCTTGTGTGACATGACTGGTAATGATCCTGGCGCTGGAAAGCGGCGGTCGTGTGTCATGTGGATTGGGGCCACCAAGCTGATTCTCAATGTACATATTCGGCGCTGACAATTTGCCTATGTCGTGATACAGGCAACCTGTTCGCGCTAACAACGCATTGGCTCCAATGGCTTTAGCAGCGGTCTCGGCAAGCACCGCAACCATAAACGAATGGTGATTGGTTCCCGGCGTGCGAATGGCCAGTTGTTGCAACAGCGGGTTGTCGGCGTTCGACAATTCCATCAGCTTCAAGTCCGTTAAAATATCAAAGGCCGATTCGTAAACCGGGATGGCGAAGCTGGCCGCTCCTGCCGTCAACATCGCGCCAACTAATCCCGCCAAGACTCCGCCCAGGATTCGTTGCCAGCTCCAATCGTGTTCGGCAATCAGCATCGCAGCTAATCCCATGAGCACGTTGACGAAACCCACGGCTGTGCTGGCAATGATGATTGCGTTGCGAGTTCTGTAGCGCTGAACGCTGTAAATGGCAATGATTGATCCGCCCAACGCAAAAGCGACAAATGGCATCCCGCTCGGAGCCGTGAAGCCAACCAGAATCGCGCTCATCAATCCGACGACCAGTGCCATTTGGCTGCCAATCAGCAACGAAATCACCAGCGCGCAGGCCGCAAATGGAATTGCGAACCCAAATTCAAAGATGCCGCCGAATTGCATCGCTTCCGGGCGCGTTCCGATTACTGACGCTCCAAACATTCCAACCCGAACAATGAAGGTTTGAATCATGAGGGCGGAACTGGTTACCCAATAGGCCGTGCGCGGTCCCAGGCGCGAAGACTGGCTGGTGATTGCCGATTTGTATAAGGCAACAAACATCAAGCAGATCAGTGCAAACAGTCCCAACAACCGTTTGGGATTTCGCTGCGCCAACTGATAATTCCGAATGGTGTCGATCAATGCGATTTTGTTTTCCGTGACCGGTTCACCCGCGTGCAGCAAAATCGGATTGTGGTTGGGATTTTGGCTTCCCGGGCTGCTGTAAGCGATGCGCGATTCAATTCTGGCAATCAGGTCGGCAGGCATCACAATGTCAGTTTCAACAATGTCACCTACCCGGTACTGTGGAACCACTGTCAGCGGAAAGTGTGACGCGAACAGTGTGGTCAGCACCGCAAACGTAAACGAAGCAATGATGAAACGGGTTTTTTGTGGAATCCGGCGATACTGAGTGGAAATTCGCTGCGCCGCAGATTGCGGGAATCGCTGCACGCGCATCAACCAGGAAAGTTGATTCTTCTTTTTCATTGTTATGTCGGCGCTGTTTGCCGGGAAGTCAAAAGCCTCAGCGCTTCAAGAAGGCGCGGATTATAGCACCGGCATCCGCGCAAAAAGCAAGGCGTAAGCGGATTGCCAATTTACAGGCTCGCGCTTACCATCCGCGCCATGTCTACCGCGATTATTTATTCCGACGATTATCTGAAACATGACACGGGCGATCATCCTGAACGCCGTGAACGATACCGCGCAGTCCTGAACGGCTTAATGGCTGATGAAGACTGGTGGCAGGGAGTGGGCAAGTTGGCTCCTCGGGCGGCGACGGATGACGAGTTGGAGCGGTGTCACACGGCGCGTTCGATTTCGCGCGTTCACGAAGCCTGCGAGCAGGCGATGATGTTTGAACACGTCCAATTGGATGCCGACACGGTGGTTTCAGAACAGTCGGATGTGGCTGCGCGGTTGGCTGCCGGAGGAGCTTGCCGGGCGGTGGATGCTGTTGTGACCGGCGAAGCTGAGAGTGTGTTTGTCGCTTGCCGGCCTCCGGGGCATCACGCAACAGTTGGCAGGGCAATGGGATTTTGTCTTTATAACAATGTCGCTGTCGCCGCTCGATATGCGCAAGCTGCGCATCCGACGGAAATCAAAAACATCCTGATCGTGGATTTCGATGTGCATCACGGCAACGGGACGCAGGATATTTTTTACGACGATCCTTCGGTGTTTTATTACAGCTTGCATCAGTACCCTTGGTATCCCGGCACGGGCGGAGCCAACGAACGCGGTGTTCGCGAAGGCGAAGGGTTCACGCTGAACGTTCCCGTTCACGAAGGGACTTCGGCGGAAGATTATCTGCGAATGTTTGAGCGAGGATTGGAAACGGCGATGAACAAGCTGACGCCTGATCTGGTCATCATCTCGGCGGGCTTTGATGCGCACGCGGCGGACCCGCTTGGCCAATTGGTGTTGACGGATGACAGCTTTGCTCGAATGACGCGCCGATTGAAAGAAGTGGCTCGCACGTCTGGCAAAGGTCGCGTGATTTCATGTCTGGAAGGCGGATATAACCTGCGCACGTTAGGCGAAACGGTCAGAAATCACGTCGTTGCATTAGGGGCATAGCCAGGTGAAACACGTTTGCTCTCGACAGGCGTTCCCGGGACGGTGAAAAAATACTTTCCGTTTTCCTGGATTGGCTTTGTTTTGTCGCTGGCAACGGGAGTAGAATCCCTAAGACAGTTACCCCAGTCGAAATGTTCTCAAGGTCGGTAAGGAGGCCGTTATGACAAGATTCGCCAAAATATTTGCCACTGCGTTTGCGCTGCTTTCTCTGGCGTCAATTGCGGTCAACGCTCAACACCTAATTTCCAGCAAAGCTGGATTCGTCAATCGCTCTGAAGGCAAAGTATTTATTTTGCGAGCCGACAGCGAAGATGGAGCCAAGGGCCGTGTTTCGCTTGGCACGCAAATGCGTGATGGCGACCGGATTTTCACCGAAGCGGATGGCTTCGCCGAAATTTTGCTCAGTCCAGGTTCATACCTCCGCTTGAATGAAAACAGCGAAGTCCGCGCGCTGAGCACTTCGTTGACCCAAATTCGCTTCGAAGTCGTCAAAGGAGCGGCCATTGCTGAAGTGGCGACCGCTACCGAACAGGTTTCGACCATCAACAAAAACTCGCCGCTGGAAATCGTCACGCCGCACGGAAGCGTTTCCATTGCCAAAGACGGCTTGTACCGATTTGACCTGGTTGACACCAACACTTTGGTTCAAGTTCGCCAAGGCGAATTGTTCATTGGCGATCGCGACCAATTTCTGGCTGGAAAAGCGATGAAGCTCGGGCGCGGTAACGCGGTGAAATTGATCGGTGGTCCGGTCAGCAAATCCGACGTGGCCAAAGTTAACAAGGACGTTTCGGATAAATTCGATGTTTGGAGTTTCAATCGAGCCAACACATTGATGGCCGCGAATGTTTCGGCGCTGCGTCGTTCGCGCACGATGAATTCGTTGAGCACTGGCTGGATTTACGATTCTCTCTATAACTGCTACACGTTCATTCCGGGCCGCGGGCTTTGGTATTCGCCTTATGGCTTCGGCTTCTTCAATTCTTATGGGAACCTGCTGTATTACTGGCCATACGGTTACTATCCGTATTACGGGAATCCATACGGCAATGGTGGAAACGGCGGCGGCGGAGTGAATTTGCCGAGCCGTGTGATTGCCGGTAACGATCGTGCGCCGATTCAACGCCAAATCGAAGGACGCCGGATCGATACTGGAACCGGATTTAGCGCTGACCGTAGCAGTTCCGATTTCGGTTCGCGAGGGATTTCCACCAGCAGCGCGCCGGCCGCAGTCAGCACGATATCTTCGTCCGCGCCAGTGCGCAGCGAAGCTCCGGCTGCCAGCAGCGGTGGCGGGCATGCGGCTCCGCCGACCCGGCCTCAGTAATTGCGGCTAGCGGCTTCCTGAAATATGAGGGCTGAGTTGAACTTGAGTTCGGCTCAGCCCTCAAGTTTTTATGGGATAAATCTTGGCCAAATTTGACGGCAAGAAAATCGGATTGCTATCATCCGCCATCAATTCCGAACTTTCAGCAAACACTTTTATTATTATTTCAATTGTTCAAGGAGACTCTACAAATAACTTATGTCAGACACACCTAAAATGACTTTTGCGATGATCAAACCCGACGCCGTTCGCGCGGGCAATGTTGGCAACATCATTCAGCGAATCACAGACAACGGTTTCAAGGTTCGCGCCATGAAACTGGTTCACATGTCGAAACCGGTTGCCGAAGGCTTTTACGCTGTTCACAGCGAACGCCCGTTCTTTGGCGAACTGGTTGAATTCATGACCAGCGGCCCGACCGTTGTGCTGGCGCTGGAAAAAGAGAATGCCGTTCAAGCCTGGCGCGATCTGATGGGGCCGACCGATTCGACCAAAGCTCCGAAAGGAACCATTCGCGGCGATTTCGGAACCAGCATGGGCGAAAACGCTTCGCACGGTTCGGATTCGCCGGAAAACGCGAAGATCGAATTGAGCTACTTTTTCAACGCCACTGAATTCTGCTAAAGCCCAAAAGCGGAAGGGAAGTCTCGCTTCGCCTTCCGCTTTTTCTCTCCTTCTTCCCGCTGCTTCTTCTGTCCAATCGGAAACTCTTGTTGATTCCAGCAAAGCGCCGTAATCTCGACGTGGCGCAGAAAAAAACTCGCCAACACCATCACGGTAAAACAAAAGCAAAAGGCAGCCCACAAGGAATCTTCTATGAATAGACAGACGCGTCTTCCATTGCTGTTCATTGTTATTCTCGGTTTTTCCAGCTTCGTTTCGGCGCAAAGTCCCGTTGCTCGTGTGTGGGAAGCTCCGCTGACAATTCCCACCTATGAGCTTGGCGCGCCGAATCCGAATCCTCCACTGTTTGATGCGGGGCGCGGACGGCGACCGGTGTATCCGTATCCGATGCTCGACACGTTGACCAATCAGCGCGTAGATAAAAGTTACAAGGCTGTTTACTTGGAAAACGAATATCTGCGTGTGACGGTACTGCCGGAATTCGGTGGCAAGCTGTATGCGATTTACGACAAGACCGCCGGGCGCGATGTGCTGTACACCAACCACGTCATCAAGTACGCGATGGTCGGCATTCGCGGAGCGTGGACGAGCGGCGGAATTGAATGGAATTTTCCCGATGGGCACACGCTGACGACGGTTTCGCCTGTGGATTATGTGACGCGCACCGAAGAAGACGGCAGCGCCGTAGTCATTGTGGGCGATACCGAACGTGTGCAGCGCATGCAATGGGCTGTCGCGATTCGTTTGCGCCCAGGCCGCAAATTCGTCGAAACCGAAGTCACGCTGAACAATCGCCGCGAAGTTCCGGGCCGCTATTGGTTCTGGGCGACGGCGGCGGCAAAAGCCACGGACGATATGCGGTTCGTTTACCCGATGCGCGAAGCCTATCCACATGCGTTCTGGCCGGTGTTCAGCTTTCCCAAA
>DAOMFR010000111.1:0-25023 GCA_035429885.1 Blastocatellia bacterium | reverse complement strand
CCAGTCGGCGCGAATTGGGCTGAACACATCAATGCCTGTGGTGTCTTCGATGGCGACAGCGGAGTGCGGCACGTTGGAAGGGATTTCCAGCATTTCGCCACCGCGAACGATGATTTCCTGGCCTTCGATTTGGAATTTCAGCGCGCCGGAAATGATGTAGCTAAATTGTTCGCTGTCGTGGCGATGTTGCGGCACGTCACAACCATTTTTCATGGTCAGAAACGCCACGGTTACTTTGTCGCCCGTGAAAAACCGGCGCGAAAACATGTTCGTGACGTGTTCTTCGGGAATCTCGTTCAGCTTGTGATGTTTCATGGGGTTCCTTTGGCAATGTGGGCCAGGTTTTCCAACCTGGCCCATATTCAAATGTTAAGCCTTTCGTGGATCAGAGCCGCTGGTTCGTTTCGGGCTGGGCTTTCTGCGGAGACTTGATCAGGTTGGAAAACCTGATCTACTTCAGTTTCGCGCCGTTCGGAACATCTTCCAAAAATCCGGCCAGGATGGGACGACCTTCGTCGCCAATGGAAGCCGCCAGCACCATGCCTTGCGATTCAAAGCCACGCAATTTTCGCGGAGCCAAATTGGCGACGATGATGACTTTGCGCCCAATCAGCTTTTCAGGTTCGTAATATTGCGCGATCCCGGCGAGGATCTGGCGCGGTTCAGCTTCGCCCACGTCCATTGTAAAGCGCAACAGTTTGTCGGCTTTCGGCACACGTTCGGCAGTTTTGATTTCGGCAACACGGAGTTCGACTTTCAGAAAGTCTTCAATGCCGATGTACGCAATTCCCGGCACAGGTTCCGCAACTGCCGCAGGCGCAGCGTCAGAAGGTTTTGCTTCGGCTGGCGGCGCTGGCGCAGCTTCGGGTTTGGTTTCCAATGCGCGAGCCGCCTGGCTCGCCGCTTCGTCTTGTTTGATTTCTTCCATAATCTTTTTCTTGTCCAGTCTTGGAAAAATCGGCTGCACGTCGCCGATTTGGTTTTGCTTTCCGTCTCCCCAATTCAAATTGGCGGGGATGAGTTTGTTCACTTCGCCTGATTCGCCAAGCTGTTGCCAGATCGCTTGCGTTGCGTTCGGCAACACAGGGGCCAACAACGCGGCAAAGAATCTTAAAGACTCCGCCGCCGTGTGCAGCACCAATTCAAGCTCACCGCGTTTGGCAGGATCTTTAGCCAAATCCCACGGCTTGGCGTCGGAGATAAATTTGTCTACGCGAAACCGCGCATTGGAAACAGCTTCAATTGCGCGACTGAAATTGTATTCGTCGAATTCGCGGTCAAACGCAGTGACGGCTTGGGTAACAGCGGCGCGAACTTCGGCGGCTTGAGCGGTCAGTTCGGCACTTGCTTCGCCAGCCGCAGGAATCACGCCTTCACAAAAGTTGCGCACCATCGTCAGCGTGCGCGCAGCCAAATTGCCAAGTCCGCTGGCCAGATCGGCGTTGACGCGATCCAGTAACGCTTCGTAAGTGAAATCGCCATCCTGCCCGAATACCATTTCGCGCAACACAAAATACCGCACGACTTCGGGCGTGAAGTGTTTATGCAACACCGCCAGATCAATCACGTTGCCAAGTGTTTTGGACATCTTGCGTCCACCCGACAACCACATTCCGTGCGAATACACCGTCTTCGGCAAAGGCAATCCCGCCGCCATCAAAAACGCAGGCCAGTACACCGTATGAAACCGCAGAATGTCTTTGCCGACCAGTTGCAAATCCGCCGGCCAGAATTTGTTGAAATGCTCTTCGCCGCCAAATTGATCGTTGCCGTACCCGATGGCCGTGATGTAATTCGACAACGCGTCGAACCAGACGTACATCGTGTGTTCCGGATCACCAGGAACCGGAATGCCCCACTTCACCGAAACGCGGCTGACAGACAGATCGTTCAAGCCTCCGCGCACAAAGCTCAGAACTTCGTTGCGGCGAGTTTCAGGTCGGATGAAATGCGGATTAGCTTCGTAATGTGCAATCAGTTTGTCCTGAAACGCAGAGAGTTTGAAGAAGTAACTTTCTTCGGACAGCAGATCGAGCGGGCGTTCGTGCGTTGGGCAAAGCAATGTGTCGCCGTCGCCTTTAACAGCTTCGGCTTCTTGATAAAACTCGTTGCAGTTGCCGCAATACCAGCCTTCGTATTTACCTTTATAAATCCAGCCGTTGTCTTTGGCCTTCTGCCAAAGCTTGCGAACGCCTTCTTTGTGGTAATCGTCTGTGGTGCGAACCCAGTGCTGGTTTGTGAACTGGAATGGAGCAAAGGCAGTTTTGAAGGAATCCACGATCCGGTCAACATGTTGTTTGACAGGCAATCCGGCAGTTTCCGCCGCGCGTTCGATGTTGATGCCGTGTTCATCCGTGCCCGTTAAAAAGAAGACTTCGTTGTCGCGTTGACGTTTATACCGCGCCACGGTGTCGGCAATGATCGTTGTGTACACGTGGCCGAGATGCGGATACGAATTGACGTAATAAATTGGAGTTGTGACGTAGAACTTGTTCATTGGCTTTTTCACTCTTTGTAAAAGAAGCCGTTATTCTTCACACCGTGGCTTGGTTTGGCAAACAGCGGGGCGTTATTGCAAAAGCGGCTGCACCATTGAACTTGGCGCAGCCGCTTTTTGTGCTTTCCGAGATGTTCGCCGAACTTCAGTTCTTTGCTGTAGCGATTTGCGAACGCAAAGCCGCCAGATTCTGCCCCGGCTTGCCGAAGTGATTGACCAGATTTTTTGCCAGCAAGGACCCTTCTTTGGCTCCGGCAATCGCTTTTTGCAAATGTTCCGGGTGCGAAGCCTGACGCGGGTGCTCCGAAATAATCGCCAGCGCAAATTCAATTTCCGGGCTGCTTGCTTGATGAGAAGCTTTGCGAACCATTGCGTACCCTTCGACCAAGCTTGGCGTGTTGACGTTTGATTTGTACCCGGCTTGTTTGTAACAGGAATCCAAATACCCGGCATCGAACAAGGCCAACGCAGCGGATTGATTCAATCGAACTGCTTCGCGGACGCGCTCCAACAATTTGGCTTGAAGCTCTTCGGCAATGGCGTTGCTTTTGACTGTGATGCCGACCTCGTTGTCACGCTTCGCCCAAACAGCGTACACCGTCGCTCGGCGAATGGTTTCCATTCTGGCCAACACGGGCGTGTCTGGTTGCAGCAAAGCCAATGTGTCAGCAACTAAACGATTCAAATCGTAATCTTTTTTCACGTCACGCCAGTTTGGACCAGACCACGCCAGCGATTTGGCGTTCCCGATTTCAATCGGATGGCACAGCAGCGGCGGTCCTGCCAACGCAGTTTGCTGAAGCGTCGCGACGAGAATCAAAGCCGCACCAAGCAAGAGCGAACGAAACATTTTACGAGTCATAACGTTTCCTCCCAGAAATTTTGGTTGATGGCCTTTGCAGTCAAAAGCCGAGTTGAAGTTCGAGATTTGAAATTTGAGACGCTACTTTGCCTGCGTAGGCAAAGGCCCTTTCCACATCCGCCACCATTCGGTGTCGCCAAGCCCAAGCTCTTTCCACCATCCATCCAGCATTGCGGGGTTGCCGCTGAGGACGCCTTCGCGGGTAACTTTTTTCGGCGGCGGAACCAGGTTCGCCAGCCGATCAAACACCTTGCCACGCGCTTCGCCATCGGTTCGCGCCAACAGATGCCACAAGGTCAGCGCATCGCGTTTTCTGGCCAATGCCAAAATTGAATCCAGCGAATCAGCTTGACCGGTATCAAACGCGGCTAACATAAGCTGGAATTCCGCCGAAGCATCGCCAAAGTACGGCGTGCCCGGTCCAAACCCTGTCCGCGTGACGCATTTGGCTTCGGCGGGGACGAAGGATTCGCGGCCTTGCCATTCAAACGCGACCCAGCCCATTGTCACGTGCAACAGCGCGGTTCCGTCTTCCGTGACTTCCAGCGTGTAACTGCACCCTAAGTCAACGGCCAGCGCCGATGGAGTTTGGACAAAAAACTTTCGAGGCGGCGCCCAAATAAAGGCTTCCATCTTTCCGCGCTGCATCGCCAGCCGATGATTGTCGTCCTGCGTTTCGACCAGTTGAATGCGCGAATTCGGTTCGATTTTGACTTCTCCGATCTGGCCCACGCTGATTTGTGCACGCGAAGCGTCGTCAGTGGTCAGCCATTCGCCGAGTGGAAGTCTTCCTTTTTCCGCAATCTGCCGTTTGCCGACAGTCGGCCTGCCATCCAGCCGAGTGACTTCCCACGAAGGCCGGTTGTCGGGTTGCGGCGGCTGGAAATACCGATTGACGAAAACGATTCCAACGCCAATCAAAATCAAAACCGGCGCAAGTTCCAAACAAAGTTTCAGCGTTGGCCATGAAAGACCAAACTTGCTCCGCGCCTCCTCTACTTTCTCTGCGCCTCTGCGGCGAGAAAAGTCTTCTTTGCTCATCGCCGCTTCCAGTTCTGCCCACAACGATTCCGGCGCTTGTTCGCGTTTTAGTTGACCAGCCAGTTGCGCGCCGAATTCGACGTCTTCAAATTCAGTTCGGCAACGCCCACAATCGCGCAGATGGTCAGCGACGCGGCGCGCGTCTTCCGCCGGAAGTTCCCCGTGCAGATAAGCCGAAAGTTGTTTGTGGACGTGATTGCCGAACATTGTTTTACTTCCTTGTTTCGACTTCGCTGCGCAAATGCTGCAACCTTCGCGCCAGTTCCTTATGACCTCGATTCAGCCTGGAAGCGACCGTCCCCGCCGAACATCCCAGCACGCTGGCCATTTCTTCGTAAGACAATCCTTCAAAGTATTTCAGCAAAATTGCCATTCGCAATTTGGGTTTCAATTCTTTGACAGCGGCTTTCACAGCGGCGGAAAGTTCCAGTTGCGCGTGATGATCTTCCTGCGCCATCGCCTGCAGCTTTTGCTCGAATTGCTTTGCCTGTTGTTGATCCATCAAGCTCATTCCGTCGCTCAATCCATCGCCGGATTTGAAAAAATCGAACGAAAGAAAACGCTTTCGCCTCCGCTGCTCATCCAGACAGGCATTCACCACCATTCGATAAAGCCAGGTTGAAAAGCCCGCTTCACCGCGAAACTGGCCAATAACGCTGAACAGCTTCAAAAACACCTGCTGCGTGATGTCGCGTGCCGCCGCTTCGTCGCCAATGAAATGCAGCGCCACAGACCAAACGCGGTCTTTGTGCAGCTCAAACAACTGGCGAAACGATTCGCGGTCGCCTTGCCGACAGGCCTCAATCAACCGCTCTTCGTTACGAATTTCGTTCATCGTGGCAACGCCTCTTCCAGTTTCGTGTTCGTCAGTTCATTCGCGTTCGAGCATTGGACGAAACAAGAAACAGCTTTCTTCCATTTTGTGTAGAAGATTTTTTGGAAAACTTTTCGGTGGCATTTTCTGCCTTTGGCTGGTGGGCGGGAAGCCAAGTGGAGTTCGCCCATGCCACCAGCAAAGGTCACGGATGAAGCCCGGCGGTTGGCCGGTTCATAGATTATGGCAAATAGATGAAAGGAATTGCTGACTTAAGCGACTGTAAAACTATTCAAGCTCTTCGCTTCCGTGTCGCTTGTGCCGCCCGGTCGTGGCCAGCGCGGCCAGCGCCAGAAAAAGCTGAGCATTCGAGGTGATTTGCAGGTTGAATTCAACGAAGCTGTGAACGGCGATAGCGAAACATCCCGCCAAGGCTCCCATCACAACAGCACGTTTCTGCCGGTTGTGCGTTTGGACGGTGATGAATCCACGAACGAACAGAAGAACAACAAACACCAGCGCAATGAATCCGCCGATCACCCCTCCGTCAGCGACAATTTGCAGGTAATCGTTGTGAGATTGTTCGACGCGTTGAATGCCAGAGCTTTGATCGTACCGGGTATAAGCAAACTGAAACGCGCCCAGGCCTACGCCTGTTACAGGATGATCTTTAATCAGTTGTGTAGTTGCATTCCAGATGTCACGGCGGCTGAACCGTTCGCTGGCCGGGAGTTCACCCTGCGTTTCTGCCTGAAGCTGCGAAAAATTAGCAACCAAGCCTTCGGAACCTACTAGCAACATGGCTCCGGCAATGGCTCCAATTCCGATCAACAAGGCCGCCGCTGAACGAATCAACATGCCAGCGCGGCGAGATTTATTCGGTTGGTGGCTATGAAAAAACGTCGGAATAGCGATCAACACCAGAAACACGATTTCGGCAACCAGGGCCAGCACGCCTCCGCGTGACGCCGACAAACCGATTCCGGCACACATCGCCAGCGCGCAGCTTCCATACACGGCCAACCACACTTGTTTGACGACTCGGCCAATCATCAGCCCTCCGGCCAGGGCAACACCCATTTCCAGGAAGCCTGCGAAATGGTTGCGATTGACGAAGGGGCCAAAAGCGCCTCGCTGCCAAACCAATCTGCCGATGTACGCCTGGCCTATGCCGACAATGGCGATCACAGCGCAAACCGCAATCATCACTTTGACAGCAGTCAACCGCCGTTCGTCGTTGTTGACGAAGGTGGCAAAGAGCAGCAAAAAACAAATCGAAGCCAGCAGCTTGATGGCGAATTGAGTCGTAGCATACGGCGAAAAGCTGATGGTCTGTCTTCCATCTGTGGCGATTGGCCAAACCTGAACAATGGCCAAAATTAGCAAAGCAACCATGGGCCAAGCCAACGGATTGAGCTTAATCTTCAATCTTCCTTCGACGACTGCGGACAACACCCACAATCCGACAGCGCCAAAAACGAGGATTTCCCACAGCGCGATTGACCAGGTTTCAACCGAACCATAAGGCAACGGCGTCAACACCAGCAGCACCAGCAATAACAGATAAATGAGTTTGTCCAGCATCAAGGGAAAGAGATGAGCAGAGTTTACAGGATTGGCAATTCAGACTGCGACCGTCATTTCCTGAAAATTCTGCCTGAAGGATTTATGTCTTTGAGTTAGGTTCCAAACGCATCCTGCACGCTTTGTTTGCCGAGTTTGGCAATAACCTGCAGGATGTCCATGGTGGTGATAATGCCGCGAATCTCTTTGCCGTCGGCAACTACGACTCGATGAATATGGCGATTGTGCATCAACTCGCAAATCCGTTGCAGCGTTTCGTCTGGTGCCACGGTAACAGCCGGTTTGGTCATGATCTGCCCGGCCAGATTCGGCGACCACGCGCCCATGCTGGTGGTTTTGCGAATGATGTCGCTTTCGGAAATCACACCAACCAATTCCCCTGCTTCGTTGATTACCGGAGCGCCGGTGATATGTTTCTCGGCAAATAATTTGGTCACTTCTTTGAGCGGAGTCTTCTCGCTGACTGAAATGACGTCTTTGACCATCAGGTCGAAAGCATGAAGCGTCATAAAAATCCCCCTTAAACCAATCTGATCGGGACCGTCATGAAACACAAAATGAAAACGATCAATCCGATGATGGCGACAAGTTTGCGCCCGAAGCCAATCGGTTCTTGTTCGTCTATTACGGGCGGATGTCCGCTTCGTAGCATAAAAGTCAGAATCAACGCATATAAAACCCAGTTCCCGGCGCCGCTCAGCAAGGAATATGCGGTCAATACAATCACGCTGACGTAACAGGAAATCGCAATAATCTTATGCCCCAAGCGACCGAACACTGAATAGGTAACGTGGCCTCCGTCAAGCTGCCCAACCGGCATCAGATTCAACGCCGTCATCAAAGCTCCCACCCAGGCTCCGAGCATCACCGGATTCAATTCCACTTCTTCAGGAAGTCGAAGCAGAACGTGAAAAAGTTTGAACAGCAGCGGGTCCTGCAAAATGATTCCGCCGCCCTCCGGCGAAAACGGCTGCGCTGGCTGCGCGAAGTAATGCGCGATAAACGCCGCCGGAACTGCAAAGACAAAACCAGCCAACGGCCCTGCAATGCCAATATCAAACAGGGCTTTGCGCGAAGGAATTGCCGATTTGATTCGAATGAACGCGCCAAACGTCCCAATTTGAGGGATGGCCGGAATCGGACCAATGGGGGGGATCAAAAACGGTATAAAGTAAGGCAGTGTCGCATCCACTCCGTACCAACGGCTGGCAATGTAATGCCCCATTTCGTGAGCGGCAAGAATTGTCAGAACGGTTAGCGAATAGACCATCCCGGCTTTGATTGAAAACCCAAACCAGATCGCTCCGGCCAAGCTGGTGGTCACAGCCGTCACGGCCAACAGCAACCAGTGCCGAAACACTTTTCTTTTTACTGGCTGCGGTTGAGGCAGGTAATATGGTTCGAAACCATATGGCGTCATTTCCGGCAAGCGGTGAATTTCCGTCCGGCGGTACGATTCCAAAGAATCGTTGGCGACCGGCCAAACTTCAGCCGTGGTCGATTGTTGTTCAGGCAAATCCGACTCAGCGTCGGGCGGTGTAAGCGATAAACGTTGATCCATACAACTACTAACCGAAATTACTTTTTCTTGAAAAGATTGTCGAAAGCTTTGCGCACATCGTTTCGTTGAACGGCTTGGGCGCCTCCGCGCGAAGTCAGCGGAACGCGATTGTTCGGCTCGAAAAATTCACAGAAGTTGGATTTCAACTTATCTTTTACATAATCGGCTTGAGTTTCCGTGCATTGATTATTTTTGCCCGGATCAAAGAAGCGGCAGTTTTTGCAACAGTGCATGTCGGCGTCGCAATGCGGACACTCGTCCCTACGCTGAACCTTGCCGACGATTTTGATTTCTCGACCACAGTTGTGACAAACCATAACTCTCCGTGCAATCGGCTGGAAATCGAAACAGTGCAGCAACCGTTTCGCTTGAAAAGGAGTTATAAACAGCACGCTATGGCTTTCATCGGTTGAAAGCTCTTCCCTGATGTCACGTGCATTGAAGAGATAGATTGATCAGATCAAGGACGGTAGAATGTCTACGACTCATTGACGGGCTGGATGGTAGCACGAGGCACGAAAGAGTCACAAGAAGCCACCCCATTCGCGAATCCGCACATCGTTCACCCATTGAACTTTACGATGATTTTGATTTCCAACAGCCAGGACGCAGCCGAAGCCAAATACGCCATCGAACGCGCCTTACTGGGCGACCTGCAAAGCGCCCTGACGGATTGCAAGGAATGGAAGCTGCTGATCGGGGAAACTCTGATGGCAACCATCACCGCCGACAACTGCGAGTTGAGCGTTGAATGGGGCAAATTGATTTTCGCCTGGTGGGACGAAACCCGTTCACAAAGCTGGCGCGTGACGGCTTACGAAACCGACGAAGCCGAATTGCGATTGCAGGTCACGCGCGGATTGAAAAACGAACTGACAACGCTAATCTTGCGGAACGAGCTAAAGTGGCGCGACAAAATCGAGTTTGAAAACCTGGAGTTGACCGAACGGCGGCGGCTTTATGCGCAAACGCTGGCGGAAATGCTGGCCACCAAATTCGAAGGCGCTCGCATTCAACGCCTGACAACAGGAACCAATCGTTCGCGCTCCGTTCCCGGGCGTTACGCGCGGTTGGTGTTGAAGCTTCGGAGCGAAACTGCGCTGGCAATTGGAGCAACCGAAGCCGAATCGCAAACCGACATTGACGGCATTATCGCCGCCGGATTGGTCTGGCTGGCGGATTTCAATCAGCAGCGAGAAGCCAATCAAACCAATCCGCAAGCTAAACGATTGATGTTTTGCCTGCCTGCCGGACGGTTTCAAACGGCGATTGAACGATTGACGCTGGTAAATACGGAGCATCTGGGAGCGCGAGTCGAATGCCTGGAAATTAACGAACGACGGAAGGAACTGTGCAGCATACAATTGGCGACGCAAAGCGAATTGCTGAACACACATCCGCGAGAACTCGATTGGCCTGAAACATCGCCTGCCGAAAATTATTGGCGTGAAAGAATCTTGCGGCTCGCGCCCGAACAGATCGAGTTGCGGCAAATTGCTGGGAAAGAGCTTTATTCGATCAACGGTTTGGAATTCGCGCGCGCGAGTTTGGGCGAAAAACCGCGCATTGTTTTTGGCGTCGCGGGCTTGGACGAAACTCCCGCCGAAACTTTAACGGAAGCGAACTTTGACCGGCTGACGAAGCTGGTTCAAGAACTGGTCACACATCGTTTGGCAAGTTCCGTCAATCGCCGAAATCCGTTTTATCGGCTGCGCGAAGAGGCTTGGCTGGAATCCCTGCTGCGACAACACATCAGCGTACTTGATGCCAGTTTCGACCAGCGATTCGTTTATTCTCAAATCCCCGCCTGGCGAGGCGATGAGCGTTCAGTGATTGATTTACTGACGGTGAACCATCAAGCTCGGCTGGTTGTGATCGAAGTCAAAGCATCCGAAGATGCGCAATTGCCGATGCAAGGATTAGATTACTGGCTGCGAGTGGAGCAGGCTCGCATACGCGGAGAATTCCAACGCCGAGGCTTGTTCGGAGGAATCAAACTGGTTGACCAACCGCCGCTGCTTTATCTGGTGGCTCCGCGGTTGCGATTTCACCGAACCTTCTCCGTTGTCGCCCGCTGTCTCTCACCGCAAATCGAAGCCTATCAAGTCGGCGTCAACGCCAACTGGCGTGAAGGCGTTCGCGTCAGAACCATTGAAAGAACAAACAACGAATGATTGAAAGTCACAACCTACAATCCGCCTCTCACAATCCGCAATCTCAAGATGGCGTGTTAATCATAGACAAACCTGCCGACTGGACTTCGCATGATGTCGTCGCAAAAGTGCGCAAGATCGTCCGAACTCGGCGCGTAGGCCACACCGGCACGCTTGATCCGTTTGCCACCGGAGTGCTGGTCGTGTGCGTCAATCGAGCGACGCGGCTGGTGCAGTTTCTGACCGGAAGCGACAAGGAATATGTGGCGACGATGCGGCTGGGATTTGCCACGGACACAGGCGATTTGACCGGTGAAGCGTTGTCGCCAGTTACCGACGCCAGCCACATCACGCCTGAACAAGTGCGAG
Source organism: Blastocatellia bacterium (assembly GCA_035429885.1). Lineage (GTDB taxonomy): Bacteria > Acidobacteriota > Blastocatellia > RBC074 > RBC074 > RBC074. Next base: position 14,142 of record DAOMFR010000111.1, on the reverse strand, counting down.
AAGTTCTGAACCGGTTTCGCGGGCGGATTCAGCAAATTCCCCCAATGTATTCAGCCAAAAAAGTCGGCGGCGTTCGGCTGCACGAAATGGCCCGGCGAGGCGAAGAGATCGAGCGCCAGCCTGTCGAAATTGAAATTAAAGAGTTGGAACTGGAAAAGCACGCCGAAACCTCCCGTCCACAGGAATTCACCTTTCGAGTCGTGTGCTCTGCCGGAACATACATCCGCACCCTGGCCGAAGACATCGGCAAAGCGTTGGGCGTGGGAGCGCATCTGGTTTCGCTCCGCCGGACACGGGCCGGTTTTTGCCGCGAGTCGGCAGCAGTCACACTGGAACAACTTAGCGAACTGATTGAGCAAAAGGGACTTGGCGAAATTTTGATTCCAATGGCCGCCGCCGTTGAGTTCCCCGAAATCATGTTGTCCGCCGAAGATTGCAAATCCGTCGCGCACGGACGTTCCATCTGCCGCGAGGGTGATTGGAACGATGGAGCGAAGGCAAAACTTTGCGATGGCCAAGGGAATTTGTTGGCGATCGCCGAATTCAACGCGGCCCAAAGTTTATGGCGACCACGCCTGGTTTTGCTGACTCCGTCAGAGATTACAGACTAACCAAATCAAGAGAATTTTCGACTGCCGGCGGTAATTGCAACGATTGAGGCTGTGCTATACTGACGTTGCCACTAGAAAAAATGGTTACCCGACCGGGCCCACAGACACTGGAAAGTGCAAATTCAACAAGGCCTGGAACATTGATAAAGAGTTGAAAACAAACTAAGCCGCTCATTCCCTACAGAGCGACAATCCTCCTTCTCTGAAAATCCGGATCACCCGCCGGATAAAGCAAAAACCCACTACAGGCTGTCGGTTTTTTTTCGACCCTGAACACAACCCGACGGCCAGGAGTAGCAGCATGGCAGAGCAAGATAAGAAGTTAAGTCTCAGCGAGCTGCTCGAAGCGCATCGGCGCGAACGAGAGCGTTTGGTTTGGGAAGGAACCTTCCGCGACTATTTCGAACTGGTCGCCCAAAATCCGCGCGTGGCTGCGCTGTCGCACGCCCGCATCTGCGACATGATTTTGGCGCCAGGCGTAGAAAAAATTGCCGAAGGGACGCGTGACGAGATAACTCGCTATAAATTTTTCAGCGAAGAGCTGTTCGGCATCGAAGAACCGATTGCCAAAATCGTCGAGTATTTCAAATCCGCGGCGCAACGGTTGGAAGTTCGCAAACGAATTCTGTTGCTGATGGGGCCGGTGGGCGGCGGGAAATCCACCATCGTCACCATGTTGAAACGCGGCCTGGAAAACTGGACGCGCACCGAAGCCGGAGCTGTATACGCCATCAAAGGCTGCCCGATGCACGAAGAGCCATTGCATCTGATTCCCGTGGAACTGCGCCCGGAAATCGAAAAACATTACGGCCTGTATATCGAAGGCGAGCTTTGCCCACAATGCCGTTACAACCTGGAACATGTGTACCACGGCAAACACGAAGACATGCTCGTCACTCGTATCGCGTTTTCGGAAAAAGATCGCATCGGTATCGGCACGTTTGCGCCTTCTGATCCCAAATCCCAGGACATCACTGAACTGACCGGTTCGATTGACCTTTCGACCATCGGCGAAATCGGCGTTGAATCTGATCCGCGCGCTTACCGGTTCGACGGCGAACTGAACATTTCCAATCGCGGGATGATGGAATTCATCGAAATCCTGAAGTGCGACGAAAAATTCCTGTACTCATTGTTGACGCTTTCCCAGGAACAGAACATCAAAACCGGCCGCTTCGCCATGATTTACGCCGATGAAGTCATCGCGTCGCACACCAACGAAAACGAATACACGGCCTTTGTCGGCAATCGTAAATCCGAAGCTCTGCAAGACCGCATCATCATGGTCAAGGTTCCCTATAACCTGAAAGTCACGCAGGAAGAGCGCATTTACGACAAGCTGTTGAAACAGTCCGAAGCGATGCGCAACATTCACATCGCGCCGAACACGCTCAGAGTCGCCGCGATGTTCGCCGTCATGACTCGGCTGGAAGAACCCAAAAAAGCCAACGTGGACATCGTCAAAAAGATGAAGCTGTACGACGGCGAAGACGTGGAAGGTTTCAAGTCCAAAGACGTGAAAGAGTTGAAAGACGAAACCGTGCGCGAAGGCATGGACGGCATTTCACCTCGTTACGTCATCAACCGGCTGTCGAATGCGTTGGTGCGCGAAAACATCACCTGTATCAACCCGCTGGACGCGCTGTTAACCATCAAGAACGGTTTCGACCAGCACACGGGCATCAAAGCGGAAGAGAAAGAACGTTATCTGAATTTGATCGCGCAGGCTCGGCGCGAATACGACCAGATTGCCAAAACCGAAGTACAGCGCGCATTCGTCTATTCGTTTGAAGAGATGGCGAAGAACATGTGCAACGCCTATCTGGACAACGTCGAAGCATACTGCAACAAGGAAAAGATCAAAGACCCAATTACCGAAGAAGAATTGGAAGCCGATGAGCGGCTGATGCGTTCCATCGAAGAGCAAATCGGAATTTCCGAAAACGCCAAGAACACGTTCCGGCAGGAAATTCTGATTCGCATTTCTTCGTATTCGCGCAAAGGCAAAACTTTCGATTACAACTCGCACGAGCGATTGAAAGAAGCCATCGAAAAGAAAATCTTCGCCGACCTGAAAGACGTGGTGAAGATTACGACTTCAGCCAAAACGCCTGACGCCGATCAGCTTCGCCGCATCAACGAAGTGATTGACCGACTGGTGACAGATCACGGGTATTGCCCGGTCTGCGCGAATGAATTGCTGAGTTACGTCGGCACACTGTTGTCTCGCTAATTTGCGGGCAAGCAATTCAACCAATAACTTCGCCCGCGCTTTTCCGACGGAAAGAGCGCGGGCGTTTTCGTTCAAGCAAGCATTATGTCAGTTCAACGCAACGATTGGTCGTTACAACGCAAAGGCATCATTGATCAGGATCGCCACAAAGAGCGCATCAAAGACGCCATCAAAAAAAACCTCGGCTCGATCGTGTCCAACGAATCCATCATCCTGTCGAACGGGCGCAAAACCGTCAAAGTGCCGATGCGTGCGCTGGATGAATACAAATTCCGGTTCGATTACCGCAAACGCAAACACGTAGGCCAGGGCGACGGCAAAACCAAAGTCGGCGATGTGATTGGCCACGAAGATCAGCAAGGCCAGGGACAAGGCACAGGCCAGGGCGGCGACAGCCCCGGACAGGATTATTACGAAGCCGACGTGGACATTGACGACATCGCCGCAATGATCTTCGAAGATTTGCAGCTTCCCTTTCTGGAAGACAAAGCCAAACGCGCCGTGCCATCGAAAACCACTCGCTTCACGGAAATCCGTAGAACCGGCGTGCTCTCCAACCTGGACAAGCGCCGCACAATTCTGGAAAACATCCGTCGCAACGCGCGCGAAAAAGGCCAGGCCAAAATCGGCGGCTTCAAAAAAGAAGACATGCGGTTCAAAAGCTGGGAAGACGAAATCCGCTATGAATCGAACGCGGCGGTCATCGCGATGATGGACGTTTCGGGTTCGATGGGCGAGTTCAAAAAGTACATCGCGCGCAGCTTCTTTTTCTGGATGGTTCGTTTTCTACGGACAAAATACGACAGCGTAGAAATCGTTTTCATCAGCCATCACACCGAAGCCAAAGAGGTCAACGAAGAGCAGTTCTTTACTCAAGGCGAATCCGGCGGCACGGTCGTTAGCTCGGCATATAAACTGGCGCTGGACATCATCGCCGAACGCTTTCCGCCACAGGATTGGAACGTCTATCCCTTCCACTTTTCGGATGGCGACAACTACTACTCCGACAACGAAGACGCCGTGAAGATGGCCGACCAGTTGATCGAAACCTGTAACTTGTTTGGCTACGGAGAAATCGGCGAAGAAGGCATGGCCACGTATCGGCGAAGCTCCGGCGCGCTGCTTTCCATCTTCAACGACCGGCTGAAAAACCAGGACCGATTCATCGGCGTGCGCATTGACGAAAAACAAGACGTGTATCCCGCACTAAAAGAATTCTTCGGCAAGCGCGGCGTGGAAGCTTGAATCAGGGCGATGGAACTTCAAAATAAAGGTCCTCAGCTAGAAAACCTTTGCTCAACAAATCCTTCCGAAACTCCATAACCTCAATTTTCGGAGCGGCGTACAGCAGATTGGCTGCCAGCAATGGTGTCACGGCAAACGGCAAATCAATAAACAGACGAACCCGATTCAACCCATTTTCTCTTTTCAAACGTGCCAGCAAGGCGACCACATCCGCCACATAGTTCATCGCCTGTTCTGAGTTGGAAAACTCCACGCCTTTCACCCAAACTGGGCGAAACGGCTGACTGGTCGCCTTCATATAATTCAACACGTCACTGACATAGTTTTCTTTGACCAATAACAGCGCAGCATCTGTAATCTGTTCGCCCAAGGCGATTTCAGGAATTTCCGGTGGCACTGACGTTTCGCAGTTAGCATTGCCGTTTGCCAATGGCTTCAAACGATCCTGCCCCTTGTTGCTGAATGTATTGCCGTCCCGGCTGTTGAAGCAATACATAGTCGTACTGGTCGTACGATCAAAATGTTTGCCAATCATAAATGGCAGCGCAAGTTGGGCTTCACCGCACAGATAAATGGCTTTCGGTTGAATTCGGATTGTGCCGAACGCTTCGCCCAACGACCTGCCAATGGTTTCCAATAATTGATTCAATTCTTCGCCGTGAACCGTCACCTCCCTGCTGCGTTCGCCTCGGTCATGACGAAAGACAAGCGCGGGAGCATTCAATTCACGTAAATTGGCCGGAATTGGTGGATTGCTAGTGCGCTTGCCACCATTGCCTCGTTGGTCGAGACAAACAATGGCTTCGCGCCGTTCGGCAAACTGCAGCCTTCGATAAAGCCCTTTGGCAATCTTTTGGGCAATCCTCACTGCGTCTTCGATCTTAGCCGTTCCGGGTTCGACAATTTCGCCCATAATTTTGACCCGCTGGCCGTCAGGATGCAGCCATCGCGTTCGCAACCGTTCGTGCCCAGCAACCAGTTTCAACGGATCGCCAATGTAAACCGGAAAGATAACCGCATCACCAAGCTCCTGCTGGATTTGCAACGCTGTTTCCAGTTCGTGCTGAACCCACGGCGCATTCAGAGAATGCTCAGAAAGAAAAAGCGTCAATGTAGCCTGACGCCGCACAGACTCAGCCAAAGCGTCGTTCAAATCTCCACCTAACTCCGTGTCCAATTCATCAACATCCAGCCAGGGAACGATGCCGCGCCGTCCCAATTCGCGCGCGACCAATTCGACCAGGGGCTTGTCTTTTGAATTGTGCGAAAGAAAAGTTGATGCGTAGTTCATAAATCCCCATTCGTTTTCTGATTAGTCCGTTTGGCTTAACGGCTTTGTTCAGGCGTGAACTCCAACTTGAGCCAGCCCAGCGGACTGCACGCTGAACGCTCTCCGTCCATCACCAGCTTGCGTGATTTTGGAAATATAAATTGAGTGTGCTGCCGAGCCAGATTCGTTGCACGACGCATTTCAGCGAACTCAACAAGCGACAGTTTCTTTTCAATCAGAAGACCGATAGTCAGCTTGTGCCAACCAGAGCCGTGGCCGAGCGGCAGGAAGCACATATTGGCTGGAACGTCGGCAATACTCTCGCGCAAGTCCAGGTAAAAATTGATGACTGCTTCTGCATCGTAGTTTCTTTCATCTGGCTGAAGGCTGTCGAAATATTCAATTTCAAACTCACACAGATCGGCGGCGAATTTGTTCGCAGCCTGACAAAGATTCGTCACCGACAATCCAAGCTGAGCATCGTTCCACCCCATCAGACGCCGTGCGGATGAATCATTCAGCAAGCCCTGATCAACAGCCAGCAAGCCTGAAAAGACCAAGTTCTCATCAATGGCTTCACAGAAAACCCAGTAAGTTTTGTAACTGGCCGAAGCGGTTGCGGCAGGCGCGGGCGGATCACTAGCATAGATTCCTGCGCTCAAAACTCGCTCGGCAACCAGAATCATGACGTCGTCAGCTTTGCGCGGTTGCGAATCACCAATCTGCAGGACGCGAAAAATGTCGTATGCCGCATCTTTAGGTTGCGCCGGAGCTTGAAAAACGGAAGCCATCAGAACTTGTTCGGCATTTTTTTCGATTCTGGAACCATGTTCTTTAAGCTTCGCTAAAACAGTTTCCAACAAGCGCGGAGTTTTCAAGCATTGGTTATAAGCCCAAGCAGTTTTGAAAGCCCCTTTAAGTGAAGTCCCCGGAATGTAAGCACGATAGTCAGGCGATTTGATCGCCAATTTGATTTTCCCGTGCTCTCTGGCGATTTCATTTTTCAACCTGTTCAATGAATCGAAACGCGTGGCACTGTTGCGAATTGCTGGCATCGAATAACGCCAGACATGCTGATCTTCCAAAATCTTGCGGTCTAGCAAACTACTCAGCCTGGTGCGGGCTAAATCGCTGGATGAAACTCTGGCCAGATTCTGACTAAAACGTTCAACTTCCGCCGGGTATTTGCTGAAGATTTTGTCCAAATCAGGGACAATCAGATCATTGCCAATATGGTATTCTAGAGGCGTCATTTCTTCGCCAGTGCCGATGTGCAGTGGCGATACCGTTGTCGCCGTGTAACTCCATCTTTGCAACCGCTCTTGGTTCATTGTTTTTCGCCTCCTTTCATCCCAACGGTATAAGCCAGCCCATTAATTCGTACATCAAAACCAAGTCCTTCACGTTGCCGGCTTTCAGCGAATAAATTGCCGTAAGTATTCCGTTCGCCGTCACGAAGGAAGGTTGAACCTTCGCCAAGCATAAACAACGTCGGCTTCCAGATTTGTTTAATCGGTATGACGAATGAACCTTCCAGAAACCCTTTGCGGCGTTCCAGCCGCGCGAAAGTTGCTGACCGATTCTGATTCAAATGTTGCAAATCAGTCGGGCTGGGATGCATCAGTGACAAGGTCATCAATCGCGTGCCGCCAGTGTCACCAACTATATCGTCGGAGTCGGCACTGACTTCGCAATGGCCACGACCAACACTGAAATCGCCGCCCAAACCTTTGTCAGCCAGAAAACGCATCGCGGCTTTAAGCATCTCAGTCGTTGCGGATTCCGCACTGCGAGCAAGGAAGTAAAAACCGCTCCGCGTGTTGAGTTTTGACAATGCTCGCCCCGAAGCCACGGGCTGATAAAACAATTGGCCTCCGGTTCCGCTGGTCGCAACTGAAATCCGATTGATGGAGTTGCGGGGCAATTCCACTGCTGAAATCAGTGATGGCAATACTTTCACTCGCTCATATTCAGCCTGCGTCATCAGAGCGCCGCCGTGTAACCGAAAGCTACCTACATCATTCTGATTCAACTGCGCGTAAATCTGAGCTTCATCAAGCTTACCGCTGGCCACCAAGTCAAAAACTGACCGCGACACAAATTTCGCCTTTTGAAATCGCTTGAAACTCTGATACGTCTCGACCTGTTGCAATGAATCGCTGAGGTCAATTGCCCCAAGCGGACGCGGCAAAAAAAGTATCTTGCCTGCGTAGTCTTCAAAAAAAGGAAATACGGAACTGATTACGAACGGCGGCGCTGTTTGCTTCTCCACAGAAGCGTCAAAAGCCGCCAGCAATTCAGCCAGCTCTTTTTCACCGTAAAGCCAGCGAATCGCCCAGCAAATGGCTCCGAATAGCGTGTCGGAACGCGGCACGCCCTGAGCAAATGCAGCCTGAGATGTCAGATAGAAAATCATCTGATTTAACCTCCGATTTGCGACACCACGTGCTTAATTTGCTCAGTGCCGAAATGGGCGAGAGGCGTGAATTGTGCCAGCTTGGCCAGTTTGTCAGGCGTCTTTTCACGCTTTACCCCCGTTTTGTAATCGTCAACGGTACGCACCAATGGAGTTCCAAGATGGAACCGCACCTGACCCGAGCCACGCGATGTGCTGCCGCCGAGCGCGGAATCTTCCACCAATCGCAACGCGAAGAAGACCTTATCCAGCATTTCGACATCTTTAGTCTTTAGCCCTTCCACGTCGTAAATCGCGTAAACCAATTCAAAGTCAAAGCAGGAACCAACAGGGACACGTTCCATGCTGCGCGGGCCAAACGGAGGCTTTGAAGTGATGCGGTTCAGCGTGACTTCGGTTTTGACTTCGACTTTGGGCAAACCTTGTGTGGCTTCCAGGTTTTCCATCATCGCGCGAGTTTTGGGGTCAGGCAGCGCGTCACGCACGATCAAGCGCGTCGGCCCGGCTGCTCGGTCCGCTTCTGCCGGAGCGCCAAAGATGCGGCTGATTGGATCGTCAACGTCACTGCTGAAATAAATGCCCCCGTCAGTCGGAACTTTACCTTCGGCCCATTCCATCATCGAACGCATTTTGCCTTTCAACGATGAACCGGGAATGTAAGGGAAACCATCGTGCGGATTGCGGATCACAGGATTGTCCATTCCGCCGATTTCATAGCCGGTGCCAGAGCCGCCAATGTGTAACCCGGTGACGCATTCGATCTTTCCATGAAGAGTGATGGTGGCTTTGAACTGGTTCATGATCTGTCGCTCTCCTTTTTGGTGGTGTGAAAGTAGAAATAGGCATAAAGCGCTTCAAAGAACGTGGCGAAATCGTTCATCGAATCTTTCTGCTTGTCGCCTGCCATGATGATTTTGTTGATCGAAGTGTCGAACAGCTCTTTGAAATCCGGGCTAATGATTTCGCGCGCCGTCGCGTAAGTGACCTGAGCCTGCAACAGCCGCAACTTTACTTTGACCTGTTCTGGCTTGCTCGCTTCCGAATTGGCGCTGGTCTTGGCCACCTTCACCAAATTGAAGAACTTGCGCACCTGAGTGCGGGAATTTTCCTTGTTGGCTTTGCCGCCGGAGGCAAGGTGTTTGCCCAACTCTCGGCTGAGTTCGAGCACCTTGTCGTCGGTGAAGGCTTTCTTTTCCGTCTCGACAAGTTTTTTGAAATCATGCAGAGCACTCATATCAACTCCTTTGTGAATTCAGTTTGTGTAATCCCGCTGGCAGACGCGGGCGATGGGGTTTGGCGTGAACGGGTTTTCAGCAGAACATATCCAGCGAGCACCGAAAGATAGTCCTGATTGTTTGGGATGGATGTTTGCAGACTGACGCAAAGCCCTTTGTCGCTGACGTTGCGCACCAACGAATACAGAAACTTCGGCAGCCAGAGCAGATCAGCGGCGAGCTTTTCCTCTATGGGATCACGGCGAGGATCAATGTGCTGATCGTAAAGCGTCAACAGGTTGTAAATGAATTTGCGCGAAACTCGCTTGTCTTCTACCGCTTTGATCAACTCATCACCAAGCGTCAACAAGCCCGGCCATTTGTCCCAGGGAATCTTTCGTTCCAGAAAAGCCAGCGCGGATTTGTTCGGATAGCTCGGATTGTCGCTGGCAGTTTTGGCGATGTCGTTGAGCTTAGCGGCGGCGTCTTCCGCTGCACGTCCGAGCGGATATTTGCCTCGGCAAAGTGCGATTCCGGCGGAAATGTGCAGGGCGGGGTTGTCGCCGCAGAACTTTTTGAAATCGCTTTGGATCGTGTCGGCTAATGTCAGGACTTCATCCCAAGCGCCAACCACAAACAGGTCGTCGCCTCCGGCGTAAGTCGTGTAAAGCGGTTTGCCATCAACTCGCGTGTTCAGGTATCCGGCAAAAAACCAGTCGAACATCCGTGACAGGTTGGCGATTTTGGCGATGGAGCGTTCTTGTTCCGGCAAGCCCTGCGCGAAGATAAAGCCCAGATCGTCTACGTCCATTCTCAACGCGCCCAGATATTTTGCGCCGTCGGATTGTTCGGCCAGTTTGTCGAAGGGTTTGATTCGGCTGCGTCCGTTGACTTGTTCTGTTTTAACCGCCGTAGCCATCAACTCGAACCCGTAACCTGTCGCCGGATTCAACTTGCCGGGCAGAAAATCCAGTTTGTCATTCGTGTGATTGCCCAGCCGCAAACACAATTCTGCGCCGGTGGTCGCCGGGGTCTGATTCGTCAGCAACCACGTTCGGCGAAGCCCCGGAAATTCGATCAACACATCGTTCAGAGATTCGGTCAGCCGTTCGGCTTCTTTTGCATCTCTGGGCAAACGGGCGATTTGCGGTTCTGGCAACCATTCGTTTTCGCGCCGAAGCTGAATCGTTCTGGCGTTGATCAACGCTCGGCCAATGGCGTCAAACAGCAAGCTTTGTTTGCTGCGCGTTGCCGGAGTTTCGCCTTCTTCATCGTCCACGAATTGCCCGGCGTCGGAAATTGCCAAATCGTCAAAGGTCAGATCGCGCCCGGTGTCGCGGCAAATGCCGTCTTGCATTTTCAACACCCAGGGATTTTCCCAGGCTTCGTCTGGCGCATCGTCGCCAAAGCTGAGCGGCAAGTCAGCCAGTTGCAATTTTTGCCGAGCCGAAATCTGTTCCAGCCGTCCGCGCAATTGCCCGAAGTTTTTCAGTTCATCGCGGTTGGCTGCCAGATCGGAAATCACTACGCCCAAAGCGCCGCGATATTCGCGCCACAACCATTGCTGAATCTGTTTGCGAACCGCCGCCAGTGTTTCGCCGGTCGCCGCCGTGTTCGGAGCCAGAATCAGCAGATGGCCGCCTGTCGCCCACAGAGTGTTTGCGCTGGTCAATCCCAGTTCCGCCGTCAGGGTGTCGGCCAGAGTTTTGACCAGCAGGTTCAGGTAAAACGACCGGCCCCGCAGCCGACGCGCCATGCCGTCCTGCAATTCCTGGCCGTTAAACGTAGGGCTGTAAATGAATTGTTGAATGCCGGAAATGCCTGCTTCGATCAGCAGAAATTCGGCTTCGGGATTTTCCTGCCGGGCGGCGTGCAAACAGACGGCAATGGCCGCAGCCGTCCGCGTGTGATCATACAGCGAAACCGCCGCCCGGTTTCCGTCCGTCGTGCTGCGAATGCACCAGGCGTATTTCTGCATCAGGTACAGCAGCGAATCGAACCGAGCGCCAGCGCCTCCGCACGTTCCAAGATCATCTTTGAACTTCCGCCACAAGTCGGCAATTTGTTGATTTACGGGAATTTCCGGGTTCATTCCGTCGCCGAAGATCGCGGACGACAGTTCCAATTGCCGGAGCGGGTAATGATGTCTGGCCGCCGCGTTCGCCCTCTCAATCCGATCTTTATCGTTGACGGCGATGCGTTCGGTGACGAATTCCAGCAGTTCAACCGCCGCGCCGCTGGCCGCCGTTGCACTTTCTGGCAAAGCCAGTTGCCAGGCTTCGGCAATCAATTGCGCCGACGTCGCATCGCTGGCCGAAGCAAACGGTTCGCCCAACCGGTCGTCAACCGCCGCCCGCCGCCGGAACTCTTCTGCGCCGCAGGCCAGCGCAGCCATCGCCACCACGTCACACAGTTCTTTCTTTTCGTTCATCAATCACCTCTTCCGAAAAGATCAGCCAACTCTGTTTTGGAATCTTCAATCCGCTATCAGCGCGTCTCACATCTCAACTGCCATCAAGTATCGTGATCCGGTGTCTGCCACACAGTCTCAATCCGCTATCAGCGCGTCTCACCTCTCAACATAGTCCCAGGACGGTACGCTATAAAGAATGAGACTACCGTTTCAATCCGCTATCAGCGCGTCCCACCTCTCAACCGCAAGACTGAAGCTGGTATTTACCTCAGACAGGGAGAGTTTTAATCCGCTATCAGCGCGTCTCACCTCTCAACCGTAGATGGTTATTACGTTTTTCCGAGCGCTGCATGGTTTCAATCCGCTATCAGCGCGTCTCACCTCTCAACTAAAAACTCCTTTGATTGGGGACACTGAAGAAGGGCGTTTCAATCCGCTATCAGCGCGTCTCACCTCTCAACGTATCGGCAAGTTGGAAGCCGAACAATCGAACAACGTTTCAATCCGCTATCAGCGCGTCTCACCTCTCAACACCTACCTGCTCGGCCTAAAAGAAGTCAACGCGAACGTTTCAATCCGCTATCAGCGCGTCTCACCTCTCAACTTCTAGTGAAAGCCGAGCTTTGACCAGTGCGGCAGTTTCAATCCGCTATCAGCGCGTCTCACCTCTCAACGCAATAAGCCACAAAGAAGCCGAGCGACTTACAGGTTTCAATCCGCTATCAGCGCGTCTCACCTCTCAACGTTGAAGTTAGGCATTCCATTTGAGTTACCTGACAAAGGTTTCAATCCGCTATCAGCGCGTCTCACCTCTCAACCAAAAGACTTCTACCGAACTGCAGATGGCTGATAAAGGTTTCAATCCGCTATCAGCGCGTCTCACCTCTCAACGGGGAACTGGGAAGAGCGCGAGAAGCAGCTCAAAGGTTTCAATCCGCTATCAGCGCGTCTCACCTCTCAACTCCTGCCTTTGTAAACGACAGCGCGGCAATCAGTTGCGGGGGCATTTTGGCAAACCTCGGCAACAGAATGAAAAAAACACGTGTCACACCTCCTTTAATCCGTCTAAGTGATTGATATGATTGCGTGAAGGTCGGGCGCGAACCTGACGTGGAAAAACCTCACTCAAGCTTCGCGCAGGCAATGATTTAGCCCCAAACGTCTGAAAACCATCCGGACATGTGCAATGACGAAATTGTCTGAAGTTGCTGGCCTGTTTTGGCATAACCCTCTTTCTTGTGAACGGCTTGCGTTTTGACGCCGAAATGATCGTGGACGGGCAAATCTGTTTGCGTTTTCGGCCAATCCGGGCGGCACTGGAATCAGCGAGCCAAAAACTTACTGAAATTCGCTGCCACAGATTCAACCGGTTAATGTTTCGACGCCGAATTTGCCCAAACCGAAGCTAGTGCCTTTTCCCAGGCGCAGAATTTCTCCGGCAATCAACAGGGGCAGAAACTCCGCCAGCGCCGCGCCCTGATACAGCGCTGAACCGACGAACCCGCCCATTTTCATTTTGGTGTGCTGGCGGTTGGAATATCGCGGCACATCCCACCAGCGCAATTGCGATTCCACCGTCTGGATTTCGGCGGCGCGGGCAATGATCGCCGGATAATCCAATGCCAGTTCCGATTGGCCATAAAGTGCCGTCAACATGGAAACCCGGCGCAACAGATTGCGAACGATCAGATCGAACCCGGCCCGTGGTTGCAGATCGCCTTCCACCTTGATCCGAACAGGAGTCAGAAATTGCAGCCGCAAAGACTGGTCAGGTTCGCCCGGTTGAACGGCAGGCAACCGCGCGGCGATCAACTGGCCGAGATTGGACGAAGCTTCGGCGGGCGATTCCAATCGCTGGGATGATTCGGTGTAAATCGTCCGGCGCTGATTGTCGGCATCAATCACGACGACTTCGGCCAAAGCGAATTGCGGACGTTTGGGCCAGCTTCGCGCGCCAGCAACAGCGTCGGGGTTGGCAGAAGAATCTTCCTTGACGGTTGGGCTGCTGACGCCGGAACCAATGCCTCGCTGGGTCATTTCGTGGATGGCCAGGACGATGAACGGCAGGTGATCTATGGCCTGTCCCAGCAATGTCAGGCCAAAGGTGATTTCATCGCCAGCGTTCAGCAACCGGTGCTGTTCCCATTTGGGCTGGCGGCGGTCGGCGGTTTCTGAGTCGGTCGTTGCCGCTCGCGGTTCCGTGCCAACTCTTTGCCGGTGAACTGGCGGGTCCAACACGAACGGCGTCGGCGCGTTCAATTCCTTTTGCCAGCGCGTAAAGTGCGCGGGGAATTCCGGTTCGAAGGTGGTCGGATAAATGCAGCGGCTGACAACCAGACAGCGCTGGCAATCGCGGTGCGGCATCACACAGACAGCACGTTTTAACGCGTGGCCGAACGCTCCGCGCAATGCCGACCCGGCAAAAGCGGGCAATTGCGCCGATTCCAACGCGCGCAAACGGATTTCATATCGCGCCACTTTTAATGCAGCAAAACTGTGGATGCTGAGCAGGCTCATAAGTAAGGAAGGCAAAAGTTAAAAGGCAAAAGTAATGCTTGAGTGCTTTGACGAAGACGGCGCGGATTCTAGCACCGAAGCGGCTGAGGGCAAGAAGATTTTGGCCAGCATGGTTTTCGATTCCAGAAGCTTCGCGCGCATCATTTTTTTTGAGGCGCATCGCGCAGTTCGAGCAGGCTTTTTACCAAGACCTTGGCTAGATTGGGAGAAACGCTGTTGTCCG
>DAOMFR010000110.1:23828-25074 GCA_035429885.1 Blastocatellia bacterium | reverse complement strand
GAACAGTCAGGGTTTTTAGCGTTTGTGCGAGTGGAACCGATGCTGGATAAGTTGAGAAGTGATGCGAGGTTTACAAGCTTTTTGGGGCGTATGAGCTGATTGTCACTACTCAGTGCCGATGTGAGTGACTGCCCCGATTTTCACATCAGGTAATGCTGCGATGATTTCAGGAGCAAGCGGTTTGAGGTCAGCAAGCTTGTTTGATTTCGCGTGGAGAACGATAACGGCGATATTGAACTTGGGCAGGTTTTGCTGGAAAGAGAGATTGCGGTCAACTGTGATGAAGACGTCGAATTCCTGCTCGGCCAGCACAAGCAGTTTTCCATTTTTGATGCCTCCCCAGCCCATTTGCGGAACTGTTCTGATGAAATGTCCAACAAGCTCTTTGGCAAGCCTCCGATCAATGCATTCATCAAGCAGCAATTTCATAGTGGTTCGCTTGGGCTAGAAACGCTTCTTTGGCTGATTCCAGAAATGCAACGATTTGTTCCCGGTTGACGGTCGGAAAACCATCCAGGAAATCTTCGATTGTCTCGCCGCCTTCCAGATAATCGAGCAGAGTTTGAATAGGCACTCTGGTTCCTGCAAAGACAGGAGTTCCGCCCATCACTTCTGGCGACACGCTGACAATTTCATTCTTCATAAGCGAAAGTATTGAAAAGCAAGATGCCAAAATCAAGCTCATGATGACCAATCACCTGCCGCCATCAATTCCCAGCACTTCTCCGGTAATAAAACTTGCTTCATCGGAAGACAGAAACGCGACGAGTTCGGCGACTTCTTCGGGACCTCCTGCGCGCTGCATCGGTGTGGATTGAATGGCTTGTTGCAACCATTCGGGGCGCGAAAACTGGTCGTGGATCGGAGTCATAATGACTCCGGGCGAAATGGCGTTGACTGTGATGTTGTATTGGCCGAGTTCTTTCGCCAGTCCTTTGGTGAAAGTGTTGACGGCTCCTTTGGCGGCGGCATAGGGCAGCGAAGTCGCCATTCCGCCGAATTCCACGGCGCCGGAAGAAATGTTGATGATGCGGCCACGGCCTTTTTCTTTTAGATAAGGGATGACGGCTTGTGTGCAGAGAAAGACGCCTTTCAAGTTAACTCCCATCACCGCGTCCCAAACGTCGTCGGTGCAATCTTCGATGGGAACCAGCTTGACCAAACTGCCCGCGTTGTTGACCAGAATGTCTACGCCGCCGAAATTGTCCACGGCTTCGCCGATCATTCGCAGCACGTCTACGCGCTG
>DAOMFR010000110.1:2745-23728 GCA_035429885.1 Blastocatellia bacterium | reverse complement strand
CCTTCAGTTTCTCCGGCAAACAAACCATATCTGTCTTAGCCTCTTCGTAATCGTGAGCGTACTTGTAATCTTTGCCGTAGCCTAATCCCTTCATCAATCCGGTCGGTGCATTCCGCAAATGCAGCGGAACAGGTTCGGCTTGAGTTGCGCGAGCGTCTGCGGCGGCGGTTTCGTAAGCCATCGCGATTTTGTTCGATTTGGGAGCGCGAGCCAGATAAATAGCCGCTTCTGCCAGTGCGTATTTCGCTTCGGGCATCCCGATCAAATGCGTGGCTTGCATGGCGGCGACGGTGATGGGCAAGGCTTGCGGGTCGGCCAGGCCGATGTCTTCGGAAGCGTGATGGACGATGCGGCGAGCGATGTACATCGGGTCTTCGCCGCCTTCGATCATTCGCGCCAGCCAATAGACGGTCGCGTCGGCGTCGGAATTGCGAATGGATTTGATGAAGGCCGAAATCAGGTTGTAATGCTGTTCGCCGGTTTTGTCGTACAGCGCCGAAGCGCGTTGCAACGATTCCTGCAAATCTTCTTCGGTAATCGTGCGCCGGTTTTCGGCGTCGGGTTTCGCCGACAGCGCGGCGAGTTCCAAGGTATTCAGCGCCGTGCGAGCGTCTCCGCCGGTGAAGCTGGCCAGCTTTTTCAACTGATCATCGGCGATTTCGGCGTTCAATTTGCCCAGGCCGCGCTCGGCGTCGGTCAAAGCTTGTCGCAGGATGTTGACGATTTCGTCTTCGGTCAGTTGGTTCAGCACAAACACCTTCAGCCGCGACAGCAGAGCTGAATTGATTTCAAACGAAGGATTTTCCGTCGTCGCTCCGATCAAAATGATCGTGCCGTTTTCGACGTAAGGCAGAAAGGCGTCTTGTTGGGCGCGGTTGAAGCGGTGAATTTCGTCCACGAACAACACCGTCCGGCGACCGAGTTTGGTTTTAACCTCGGCGGCTTCGCCCATCACTTGTTTGATTTCCTTGATGCCGGAAGTGACGGCGCTGAAAGGGACAAAGTCTGAAGCGGTTCGTTGCGCGATGATTTGCGCCAGCGTGGTTTTGCCGGTGCCGGGCGGCCCCCAAAACACCAGCGACGTCAGCCGATCTTCTTCGATTAACCGCCGCAGCAATTTTCCAGTCGCCAACAGATGCTCTTGTCCGACGAATTCTTCCAGGGTGCGCGGGCGCATGCGTTCGGCCAACGGCGCACTTGCATCCGTGGATTTCACACGCGACTTGGGCGGCGATTCCAGTTCAGGGAAGAGGCTGGTTTCAATTTTCCTGCTCGGCATAATCGGAGAATACACGAACTTGCCCAGTGTTCGCACGTCGGAAGCCGGGCTGAAGCCCAAGCAACGGTTGACGTAAGCTTGGCGGACTCCATAGCATGTCGGCGATGTTTCTTTTCTGGCTCCCGAATTCAGCGCTTCATCGGTTCAAATTCAAGATAGGGAAGTCCGGCGACAAACAGAAAGGTTTTGAGGTAGCGGGTTATGATAGCAGGCGAAAGTTTGTTGAAATTGCACTTTGCGGAGGCTTTTCGCCAGATCACTCGACGTACGGATCTGCCGGAAATCCACATCGCATTTTATAAATTTGCCGGATTGAACCACACCATTCGCATTCGAAATCAGCGAGTATACGTTCGACTATCAGACATCATCCGTGATGCGCCATCGCAGGTGCATCGGGCGCTGGCATTTATTCTGGTCGGCAAATTATTTAACAAACGAATCGGCACGGAGTACCAAAACCTGTATCGCCAATACGCCTACCACCCGGATGTTCAAAGAGCTTCCGATCTGGCCAAACAGCAGCGTGGCCGAAAATTTATCAGCAGTTCCGTTGGGCGCGAATTCAATCTGGATCAGATGTTTGCGCGGCTCAATCGCCGTTACTTTAACAGCGAATTGCCTGCGGTGACCTTGAGCTGGAGCGCCCGAACGACCAAACGAATTTTGGGGCATCACGATTACGTTCACGACACGATTGTCATCAGTCGTTCTTTGGACAGCGCCGACGTGCCGGAATATCTGGTTGAGTTCGTTCTGTATCACGAGATGCTGCATATGAAGCATATTCCGAAAGTCGTCAACGGACGCCGGGTGTATCATTCCGCGGCTTTTCGCGCTGATGAACGACGTTACGAACGGTATGACGCCGCCCAGTTGGCGATTGAAAAACTGAGCAGCCGGAAATGAGTTTGGCTGCGCTGTAATCAGCTTGGACGGCGAGGATGGTTGCGACAACTCAGAATCGCCATCGCGGATTACGACAACCTGATTTACCTGAATCGGTACGACAAATAACTTGATGCATATTGGAATTGACGCTCACGCCATTGGCGCCCAACAAGGCGGAAACGAAACTTACATTCGCGGAATCATTCGAGGGTTGGCGGAAATTGACGGCCGCAACCAATACACGATTTATTTGGCCGAAGCTCTGGCGGCGGAACAGTGGCGCGAAGGATTTGGCCGGCGGAATCCCAATTTTGAAATCCGGTTATTGCCGAAACCGACTCCGCTGGTTCGAGTGCCTGTGTATCTGACGTATGAACTGAGGCAGCGGCCTGTCGATGTGCTGCACGTGCAATACACGGCTCCGCCGTTTTGTCAGGTTCCTGTGGTGGCGACGATTCACGATCTGGCGTTTGAACATTTGCCGGAAACGTTCACTCGCAGAGGATCGTTTCAGTTGAAACTGACTGTTCGCCGGACGGCGCAACGTGCCGCGCGAATCGCCACGGTTTCGGAATATTCGCGGCAAGATCTGCTGCGAACGTACAAACTGCCGCCCGAAAAAGTCGTTGTGACTTACAACGGAGTCGAAGATCATTTCACTTCACAGCCGTTGCTAAAAGAAGCAGAGCAACTTCGACGTAGTTTCGGCATTTCGCGCGAGTATTTGCTGGCGGTCGGCAGTTTGCAGCCACGTAAAAACCTGATCCGTCTGATCCGAGCTTACGCAAAGCTGCGAAGTGAAAACGAAAACTTCCGGCCTCAACTGGTGATTGTCGGTCGCAAGCTGTGGCTGGCAGACGACATCTTTGCCGAAATCAGGCGTCAACGCTGGGCGGACGACGTGATTCTGACCGGTTACGCCAGTGACGAAGATTTGCCGAAACTCTATCGTCAGGCGACAGCGTTTGTGTATCCATCCTTGTTTGAAGGGTTCGGCTTGCCGCCGGTCGAAGCGATGGCGTGCGGAACTCCTGTGATCACCAGCAACGTTTCCAGTTTGCCGGAAGTGACTGGCGACGCTGCATTGTTGGTGGATCCGCTGGATCAGCGTTCGATTGAACAGGCGCTGTTGAGAATAACCGCAGATCAGTCGTTACGCGGGCAATTGAAACAGCGGGGAATCGAGCAGGCAAAACGGTTTACCTGGCGAGCGGCGGCGGCAAAAACGCTTCAACTGTATCAGGAAAGTTTCGAGGTAGGGCGCTGAGCCGATTGAATTCCACATCCCAACTCTCAAATTTCAACCCGCAACCTTGTGATTTGTGCGGTGCAAACAATTCTGACTTTGTGCTGGCGACTGAGAGGTTGGACGGGCCGTTGCTATGTTGCCAAAGTTGCGGCCTGTTCTTTGTTGGCATCAATTCATCCGTTCGGGAACAGATTGCCAGCGAACAGGTAACGGCAGAAATGGTCCGGTTGGCAGAGCGTGCTCGTGACCTGGCGCTGGTGGAACCGCGTGTAGAGCAGAGTGAGCAACCCTGGCGAGAGTTGATGGCGCGCGAACGATTGGATGACCTAACGCGTTTCGTCAGCGGCGGACGCTTGCTTGAAATCGGTTGTTCAACCGGAGAAATGCTGGCAGCGGCGAGCGATTCGTTCGACGTATTTGGCGTCGAAGCCGATGCCGCTAGCAGCCGTATGGTCGCTCAGCGCAACTTGCCTTGTTTCAACGGAGCATTGGCCGACGCGCAATTGGCCGACAACAGTTTTGACGCTGCCGCGCTGTATCACGTCATCGAACATTTCCCCAGTCCGCGCGCAGAAATGGTTGAGCTTCATCGGATTCTCAAACCGGGCGGCTGGCTGGCGATTGAAACTCCGAATATTGCCAATCTGTGGTTTCGCTGGTTGGGCGCAGGCTGGCGGCAGTTCATTCCCGATCACATTTTCTTTTTCACTCCGCAAACGGTGACGAAGCTTTGCGAAGAAACCGGTTTTGAAATTGTCGAGCTTCGCAACGTCGGCAAGTTGATGAGCTTGCGCCTGTTCATCAGCCGGGTTGGCCGGTATCACTCACCAACAGCCCGCCTGTTGTCGGTCATCAGCCGGAAATTGAAGCTTGATGACCGAACAATCAGGCTGAACTTCGGCGATGTGATGCGCCTGTACGCTCGCAAAAAATAAGCGCAGAGCTTATGGCGCAACAGCCGTTTGCGATCTGGGTGACATCGTCTGTGGTTTGTACTCGGTGTGGATCACATAGCCCACTCGTTCCGCTTCCCAGTTCAAATTTAGTAATTTCGGCTTGGTTTTGGTTGAGCCGGTCGTGTAGGCAAACACCAGTTCGGCTTGCTGTGAAGGTTTTTGAATGGCCATCGCTGGTTTGCCAAAAGTTTTGGCCACATAACTCAGGCGCTCTGGAACTCCGAGTTCGCGGCGGATGAGGTTGATGTATTCTTCGCATTCGCCCGGTTCCTGTCCATTAACCAGCGCATCGCGAAGTCCCAGCGCAGCGTGAGCCAGTTCGTGCAAGACGACAAAACCAATATCGAATGCTTCGATGACTTCGCGGCTGCCGCGCAGATGAGCGAAGTCGCTAAAATCGATTTCAATCGGATAAATATCAATCCGCGCGCCTGTTGCTTTGCTGTTGTATTCGACTGGTTTGGCCAGGCGCGCAAACGCAACTTGCAACGAGTGTTCGTGGTTTTCCAAGTCAATTCCTTTGGCGCGATCCACTGCGGCGATCAACAGTTCGCGCGCAATGGCCGAACCTCCAGCAATCTTGGATCGGTCTCCGAGCCGCAAAAAGCCGTCGTCGCCAAAGTGCATTTCCAGAAAGCCGGATTTTTGGCGCAAGCTCTCCAGCAGGAGCAAGAGTTGTCTCGGTTTGAGTGGATGCTCCGTGCTGTTGCGGACTCCGTATTGATAACGGGATGTGCCGTCGCCGGCGGTAAGCGGACTGCTCATAAAGCAGACTGCCAACAGAATCGAATAACATTGAGCCGTGAGTTTTGTACTGGCGTAACTTGTCATTGTTCCCTCCGTTTCTCTTTGTGTTTCGTGTACGTTTGGTCAGGCATTCGGAAGCGGGACAGAAGCAGCAGCTTCTGAGGAGTTCCGCGTTCAATCTGTGTCCGTTGAAATCTCCCCGTTGAAATCTGCCAACCGATATCTGCCAATCCATTCGATATCTGAAAGCTACTACTGAGCTTGGGTGAGCGAGGTTCGGCCAGACGCTTGTAAATGGAGGTTAATCAGGCTGACGAAGGCAAAATAATCGCGGCGAAAATCACTGCGTTGAAAGGTAGGTGTGTTTTGTGTCGTGCGCGGGCGTGAGATTCAAGGAAACCGGGGAGGGGCAGGTAGAAGTGGCGATTCGCTCGACGCAAGTTTCAACCAGCGAATCTTGCTTTAAGGAGTTTCGGATGTCAGTATGCTGCCAGTTAAAGCCAGCCGCTAATTCAATGCGAAAAGCTGGAAAAGAACGAAAGACCCTTCAACAATGAGAGCACTTCCTTACGAATATCTGATTGATCCAGCGGATGTACGATCTGCCCTGGCTGCATTTGCCAACCAGCCGATCCTTGGGCTGGACACAGAAACATTCATGGACTTCTCGAACTTTCCCAATCGGCAAAACCGTTTGAGCTTATTACAACTGGCTTCACCCACCGGCGAAGTCATTATTGTGGATGCCTTGGCCGCCGGTTTGGAAGAAGCTCGCGGCTTGATTGAAGACCCGTCAGCGATGATGGCGGCCCACAGCGCGCGCTTTGATCACGGAGTCTTGCAGCAGGCTGGGTTCAACGTTGCCGGATTGGTGGATACATTGAGGCTGGCCAAACGGACGTTGCGATTGAAATCGTTCAGTCTGGCGTCGGTTTCGGATCATTTGTTTGGAGTGAGGCTGGATAAAACATATCAGCTCAGCGATTGGCGCAGGCGTCCGTTGAGCCGCGAACAGTTGAACTACGCCGCTCTGGATGCGCAGATTGCCCTGGAAGTTTATCGGGAACTTGCCGCTCGTTTGGAATCGTCCGGCAGATTGGCGGAAGAATTGCACCGCGCGCGGATTCTGCCAAACGACGAAGCTCCGCAACGCAATCACTCTCACAGTAAAAAAAAAGGGCCGCCCATTGACCTACGTCCGTTGACAGCGGATGAGCGGCGGATAGTTGATCGTTTGCGAGATTGGCGGAGGCAATTGGCTGCCAGCGAAAGCGTGCCAGCATATATGATTTGTCAGGACAAAACGCTGGAACATCTGGCCATCGTTCGCCCCAAAAGCCTGGAAGAACTGGCGAATATTTACGGGCTTGGCGAATCGAAAATTGAACGGTACGGTGCTGGAATGCTTAGCCTGTTGGCGCAGCGATAATCCGTCGCCAAAAATTTTCAGCCTCCTGCAAATCAATTGACAGGCTTCGGTGACTGGGCTTAATGTGCTCGCCATTCGGGACAAGGTGCCGGTCGTTTTTCAATATCACAACTGAAGAAGATTGCTCAGGTAATCATTTGCCTGCGCTGCGAACCAATTCAATCAGTATCTTGAGATCGTGCGGGAAGCTTGGAGGTGCCCCTTGGGTTTCCTGCACGTGTGAGGGGCAAGGGATGAATAGTTATTGAGGCGGTGAGGACCCGATTCGATAACCAACGTTCATTCCTTGCTCCCCAAAAATGCCCAGCCAATTCGCAAAGCCCATAGCGGATTCTGCCCGTTGCTCAGCTTCATCAGCCAAGACCTTTCATTCTGCATCTCGCTAATTTTTAGAGATTGTCTTTCTGCATCGCCGCCCTACTTCACCCATCACGCTTGTCGCGCTTCTTGCTGAACCTCGCAGCCCGCTGAATGTGCTTTTTCGAGATTCATCTGTGAATCCGAAAATCTGCAAGGAAATTCATTTTTTTGAACTTTACAAAAGAAAATGGCTCGAGGCGAGATTGTTAAGCTTCTGAAAACAAGGTCGTTATCAGTTGGTGGATTGGGTTAGCCAATATTGGAATGACAATTGCCAAATCTACAGGGAAAGCTTACAGCGAGTTCTTTTTCTGAATTCCAAAGCTTGTTCTCATTGTCTCATTAGTTCAGGTAATCAAAAATTTGGCAATAGCGTTCTTAAGGACCCAAATCCTTGAGGAATGTAAAGTTATGTGTGTGGCAGCGCGACGATGGTAATTAAGCCTTTCGCGGGCTGCTTCAATCTCAACAGTAGGAGAAATCCCAATGAAATCAAAACTTTCTGCAAACAGAATCCTTACCGTTCTGTTCGGAGCAGTGTTGCTTCTTGCCAGCGCATCCCTCGCGTTTGCGCAAGAAAACACTGGCGCCGTGCAAGGTACGGTTAAGGACACGGCAGGCGCCTCAATCCCAGGGGCTAAAGTGACGCTTTCCGGCCCTGGCCTGGTACGCTCACTCGAAGCCACCACCAACAAAGAAGGTGATTATTTTTTCCCGAAAGTTCCTTCGGGAGTGTACACCCTCACCGTTACGCAAACCGGTTTCAAAACCGTTAAAAGCGAAGATGTCAACGTTGTGCTCGGTCAAGCAGCCAAAGTGGACGTTTCCCTGGCCGCTGGCGCGGTGACGGAATCCGTGACCATCAGTGCCACTTCCGACACCATTGACGTGACGTCAAGCAAAGCTGCGACAAACATCGTTCCTGAGTTTGTTGATAAAACTCCGAAAGGACGTCAGTTCCATTCGTTGCTGGTTGTCGCTCCTGGCGTTCGCGCGGAACCGAAATCCGGCAGCTTCGGCGTTGGCGGTTTCCAGATCAACGGCGCTTCCGGTTCGGAAAACACCTTCGTCGTCGACGGTGTTGACGTTTCCGACGTTCGTCGTGGCGCGCTAAGAGGCAATGACTCTCTGCCGTTTGAGTTTGTTCAAGAAGTTCAGGTCAAGACCGCCGGTTTTGAAGCTGAATACAGCGGCACATTGGGTGGCGTTGTGAACGTCGTCAGCCGCAGCGGTTCCAATGACTTCCACGGCGATGCCTGGTTGCAAATGAACGGTGCTGCGCTGAATTCCCGTCCGCGTGGTTTCTGGCAGCGCACGGCTGCTGACGTGACCAAAAATGAATTCTTCCGTCAGCGCGAAGATGAGTATCGCACGTTCTTCCCGGGCTACACCTTTAGCGGCCCGATCATCAAAGAGCGTTTGAACTTCTTCACTGGCTACACGGCTGACTTGGCTCGCACAGAGCGCACCACGCCGTTCCTGGTTGGAACCAAAACTACGACTTCGCGTGTTGTCAGCCATCGTGGCGTTGCCCGCGTTGACTATGCTCCGACCTCGAAACTGCAAATCAATACTTCGTACTTCTGGAACCCTGTCAAACAGACGGGCCAGCTTTCCGGTGTTGACCCCCGCGTTGCGCCGCCCACAACGGATTTCTCGATCCGTGGCGGTTACACCCCGGCGTCAAACTACACCGCTTCAGCGACCTATACGCTTACCCCGCGCTTAATTTTGGAAGCTCGTTTCGGTTACAAATACCTGAACGACAAGAATGGTAACTATGGTCTGGCTGCTTCTCCCTGGTACATTTGGAATGCTTCGACTGCTCCGGGAACGGGCGGCGCTGCTCCTTCGATTGTTTCCTCGGGCAAGCTGACGCAAGCTCAGTACGATGCAATCCCGACTGCTTACAGACAAGCCAATGGTTTCCAGAACGTTGCTAACACCTTTGGTATCGTTCGCGACATCACAACTCGTCACAACCTGTATTTGAATGCCAACTACATCACCACCATCGGTGGTCAACGTCACAGCTTCAAAGGCGGCTATGCGCTGAACCGTTTGAAGAACGACGTGTTGGATGATTACACCCAGGGACGTTTTGAAATCGTTTGGGGTGAAGCCATTAGCCGCGGCACCGTCCAAAACGTTCGCGGAACGTATGGCTATTACGTCTGGCGTGATGGCGTTCGTCACAACGCCCAGGTCAGCAGCCGCAATCAGGGATACTATGTTCAGGATTCCTGGCAGATACTGAAGAATGTGACCATCAACGCAGGCATCCGTTTTGAAAACGAATTCCTACCGCCGTACACCAAAGTCGTCAACGGCAACAAAGTTCCGAACCCGATCAGCTTCGGCTGGGGCGACAAGATTGCTCCGTTGGTTGGCGGCGCTTGGGACGTTCGCGGCGACGGCAAATGGAAAGTCAGTGCCAGCTATGGCCAGTACTTTGACTTGATGAAGTATGAATTGGCTCGTGGTTCCTTCGGTGGCGACTACTGGCACGATCATTACTATCGTTTGAACGATCCGGACCTGTCGAAACTCTCATTGGCGAACGTTGCTGCGTTGGCTGGTGGTACTCCGAAGGTGTTGGACGTTGACAACCGCACTGTGCCGATCAACGCTCAAGGTCAACTTGACGGTATTGATCCGGCGATCAAACCGATGTCGTCACGTCAGTATTCAGTCGCTCTTGAGCATCAGCTGAAGACGGGCGTGGTTGCTTCAGTTCGTTACACCCGCAGCCGCCTGGTTCGCGGTATTGAAGACATCGGCGTGCTCGACGCCCAGGAAAACGAAGTTTACACGATTGGTAACCCTGGCTTCGGTCAGACGGATGCCTCGAAATTTGTCACCGCCAACGGCGTCCCGCTGACTCCGAAAGCAGTTCGTAATTTCGACGGTGTCGAATTCCGCTTGGATGGTCGTTTCAGCGAAGGCATTTTGAAACGCCTGAACTACAACGCTTCCTACACCTACAGCCGTCTGTGGGGCAACTGGGGCGGTCTGGCCAACTCTGACGAAAATGGCCGCTCTGACCCGAACGTTAGCCGCGCATTCGACCTTTCACCGGGTAACTTCGATTCGAAGGGACAGAACGTTTACGGATTGCTGGCGACCGATCGCCCGCACACTCTGAAACTCTTCCTGAACTATACGCAGCCCTGGGGCGGCAAATCGGGCGAAACGCTGCTTTCGATCAACCAGATCGCCTACAGCGGAACCCCGCTTAGCTCCACTGTTGGCTTCATCGTTCCGGTCTTCTATAACGGCCGTGGCGATTTGGGCCGCACGCCGGCTCTGACGCAAACCGACCTCTTGATCGCTCATACGATCAACCTGAACGAGCGCGTCAAGATGAAGTTCGAAGCGAATATCACCAACCTGCTCAACCAGGCAGCGGTGACCAACACTGACCAAGGTTTCAACCGTAGCGGCAACGTCAACCTCACCGAAGCAGTTTTCTACAAAGGTGGTTGGGACGTGAACACACTGGTCAACCCAGTCAATGGCGCTGCTCCGGCGAAGAACATCAACTACAACTTCGCAAACGCATATCAAGGCATCCGCGATGTCCGTCTCGGAATGCGTCTCCAGTTCTAAGCTTCTGCTCTGTAAAGAGCTAAGCTGAAAACAAATAGGGCTGCTTCTTTGAATTCAAAGAAGCAGCCCTATTCTTTTTTCCCGCTAGGTAACCGGCATTCCCTTAATGCTGGAAGGTGCTGCTGCCAAAGATCAAGTCTCTGTCGAAATCAACCGTGAATGACTGTGGAAGTCAGTTAGACCAGGGCTTTATCAGCTTGTCATTACCCAAAC
This sequence comes from Blastocatellia bacterium, assembly GCA_035429885.1. Lineage (GTDB taxonomy): Bacteria > Acidobacteriota > Blastocatellia > RBC074 > RBC074 > RBC074. The sequence continues at coordinate 12,995 of DAOMFR010000110.1, read as the reverse complement.
TTTCGCTCGAAACGTGCGGTTTGGTTTTCAGCCCGCGAATGCGGGCGGCAGCATAAAGCCCAGGGTGGAGCGCGATAAGCGCGAAACCCTGGGAGCGTTGGCGAAAACACGTGAAGCCCGCGCAAGCGGGCGACAGAGTACCGTAGCCTAACCGAATAGCTGCCGCCCACTTCGTAGGCTAAATGATCCAATCTGACGCTTTCCTGGGGTTTCGGCTACGCCTGCACCCCAGGCTTAACGCTTACCGCCCGCGTCCGCAGGCTTCAGAAAGCAAAAGTTTGGCTAATGACAAGGCTTTATCAGTTGCGGCTGCTGGTGACGGAGCCGAAAACTGCTCAGCCGTTACAAAGTGCGGAGCTATTTAACGTTGAACCATAACGAATGTAGACTCACTTAGCTCCGGCCTTTTCCTTCAAGCTGCGAATCATTTCTTTGATGGTGTCAGGCGAACTAATGTCTTTGCCTTCCTTCAGGTAAAGCTCCAGTTCGGTTACGGCTTGGGCAAACCGATTCTGTTTTTCGTAAATGCCAGCCAGATAAAAGTGGGCTTCGGCGGCGGCGGCTCCGCCAATCTGAATGGCTTTTTTGAAAGCGGCCACGGATTCAGCCAGCTTGTTGAGATGACGATACGCCAGACCGAGCATCATCTGGGCATTGGCATTCGCCGGATTGAAGCTGGCGGATTTGTTCAGGGATTCGACAGCCGATTCCAGTTGCCCCACTTTCAGGTACGCGACTCCCAACGCGTAATGGCTGGCGGCGGCGCGCGGGTTGACCTTCAATGCGTGCAACAAAATCGGCATGGCTGCGTCGTCGCGTCCCGCTTTGACCAATTCTTTCCCCAGCAATTCCAGCGCCTGGAAATAGTCCGGAAAAATCTTTAACGCCTGGTTCAAGGCGTCTTGTCCCGCGTCGAATTGTCCGTCGCTGAAACTTTTCGCGCCTCGTTCATAAAGCGCGCGCGCATTGTCCGGCACGTTTTGAACAAAGAGGGAATCAGTCCGCGGGTCGGCTGCCTTGTTGGTCTTAAACTTCAGGACAATGTCGAGCGGGTAATTATCGTTTCCACCGGGCCTCACTCGCACACTCTGTAACTCAATCCACCCGGTTTCATATTCCTGATAGGGAGTTCCAGTGGTTTCGACGCGAAATTGGTAACGTCCGGGGCTCAGGCCGCGAATGAAAAACTGGCCGTTCGAGTCCACGAAGATGGTGCGGATTGGCTGGAAATTTTCGTCAATTGCCGAAATTCGCACGTTGCCAACGCTTCGGCCAGCTGTGTCGCGAACAGTGCCGATGATGACGAATTTCTGGAAAGGAGCAGGGTTAACTAACAGACCTAAAAGGATAATTGCGACAAACATAACGTTACCTCTTACAGCCCAATCGGTCAGGGAGTTTTCGTCGGGTCTTTGATCTTGGCATCCTCTGCCTGAGTGTTGAATTGCCGGAAGTTGCTGAATTCAAAAACGACATCCCAGTTCAACCCATCGAAAAGGTCAGTGCGTCCGCCAGCGTTCATGCGGATCACGCTGGGAGTCCAGGTCTTATCGGCCTGGCGTGTTTGCTGATAAATCAATGCGGCTTCGTCTTTGGGAGAAGTGGATTGAACCAGATCAAAAGCCGCCGCCGACACTGGCCAGCCTTCCAACCGGGTCAGCACTTTGTCTGCCTGATCAATCCACACTGTGCCGACCAGATTGGTGATGTAGCGATGATTCGGCGCAAGTTTGACTCCCGGATGATAGCGATAGTTGAGCACCACCGTTTCGCGGTCGCCAATCTTTTCCACTCGCGGCGAGAAGAAATCACACGAATGAAGAAAGGTCGAAATATTGATCGAAACGTAACCGGTTTTGCCCGCGTAAGTGCCCGTGACGCCCGCCGACACATAACTGCCCAATTGTTCATCTGCTTCCGCATTGGCAGGCTTTTCCTTGCCGCGCAGCTTTTCCGCTTCTTCCAATTGCTTGGCGGCGCGTTTGCGCTCGTCCGAAACCGTGCGAGACTTGACGCCGTTGCGGCTGAGCAGAATCAGCACGTGTTCGCCGCGAATTGGGTACGCCTCGAAGATTTGCTCTTCGGTATAAACAGAGTTGCCGCTGGTGTTCAGCACGTGGTGAATCTTCTTCAATTGGTAGGTGTAATCCAGCAGATTTTTATGCAAAGTTGCGCCACTTGCGGCGGTTTGATTCAGCAGTTCGACGTATTCCGCAGGCAAAGGCGGCAAAGGGGCCAGCGTTGCCGCCGGTTTCGCTTCGTCGCCAGCCGGTTTTGCGGCGGAATCGGTTTCCGGTTGGACCACGACCGTGGCAGGCGACGACGGGTTGTCGACAGGCACTGCCGGGCCAGGAGTCGTCGCAGCGGGCTGAGCTGCCAATGCTTTTTCTTTCTCTTTCAGGTTGGCAATCATCGCTTTGATTTGCGATGTGTCTTTGACGCTTTTCGATTCTTTCAGGAAAAGCTCCAACTCCTGCCAGGCTTCGCGGTACCGCTCCTCTTTGTTGAACAAACCGGTCAGGTAGTAATGAGCTTCGGCGGAACCTTCGCCGCCAAGCTGCAATGCCTTTTTGAATGCCGCTTCGGATTTATCCAGCGAGCCGCTGTTGCCGTAAGCCAGCCCAAGCATCATGAAAGTATTCGGGTTGCCGGATTCGAGCTGTTCAGATTTCGTGAGCCATTCGATGGCTTCGGGCAATCGGCTGAGCTTTAGATTGGCAACGCCCAAGGCATAGAAACTGCGAGAAGCGCGTTTGTTGATTTCGGTGGCATGCGTCAGCACCGGGATCGCATCGTTGTACTGACCGACTTTGATGTACTCCATTCCCAGCTTTTCCAGTGCGTCAAAATAATCCGGGAAAATCTCAATCGCTTTTTTCAACGAAACGATGGCCAGATCGGTATGGCTTTCCTTCAGGTTTTTCAACCCGCGATCCATTTCTTTCTGCGCTGCTTTCGGAACGTCTTGCGCATAGACCGTGCCGTTTTTGGCAGGCGGCCCTTCGCCTTTTTTGTACTTGAGCATGATGTCCAAAATCATGTCTTCATTGCCGCCTAAACGGCGAAGCGCTTGTAGCTCTAACTGCTGGGAGTATTCTTGAAATGGTGTTCCGGTGGTTTCAATGCGAACGACAAACCTGCCTTGTTTGATTCCCTTGAGCGTGAAGCGTCCACCCGAATCAACGAACGCCGTGTAAATCGGCTGAAAGTTTTCGTCAATGACCGACACTCGAACTGCACTGACCGGTTGACCGTTCGGATCACGCACGCTGCCAATCAGTGAAAAAGACGCCGCAGTTTGGCTGAAAACGGCAATCCCGATGATCGCCACCAAAATCGTCAATATGATTAATCGCGCAACATTCGACGTCAAAACGGGCAAAGCAGAATGCATAAATTCCTCCGACCATCTGGCAAGTTTTAAGCAGGTATTGAGCGGGGCGATTGTAACAATGTGTGGAGCTTGCCGCCAATCAATTTTCCCGCTGAAAGCGATGGAAGCGCTTCGCCAGAAGCATTGCTGGCAAGTTGGAGAGTTTGGGGCAGATACTGGACTTATCCAGTCTGACTCGTTAGATTGGCAATCCTGAAATTTCCAGACATCAACCCTCAAAAGCAAATTATGAAATACTCTGAAATCGTAGAGGCCGAAGGCCACTTGGTTGACTCACAGATTCTGTCGAAGGTCATGGATCGCGTCATCGAATGCGGCGCAGTCTATGAAGTGATGGATTTCAATCTCGGTCGCACCAACGACCAGTACTCTCATCTGCAGTTGCGCGTCATTGCACCCAGCGAAGACATTCTAAATAAAACGCTGGAAGAGTTGATTGAGCTTGGGTGTTACCAGAAACAGGTTCACGACGTGACGCTCAAACCCGCGCCGATGGATCGCGTGGTGCCGGATGATTTTTATTCGACGACGAATCACAGAACCTTTGCCCGATTGGAAGGCGCTTGGCTGGAAGTCGGCAAACAGCGCATGGATGCAGTTATCGTCGTGTCTGATATTCCCGGAGCCGCGCCCATGGCATCAGCAACAGGAACGCTGCGAAGGGCCGTGAAAGTCGAATGTCGAAAGCTCCGCGATGTAAAGCAGGGAGACCAAATTATTTGTGGCGCTCACGGTATTCGCATTCAGCCGGAATTCAAGGAACGCGACCGGCTTGGGTTTGCCTTCATGGCCAATGACATTTCGTCTGAACGGCGCACGGAAACCGCAGTCAAAAAGATTGCCGCAATGATGCGCCAGGTGAAAGCCGATGGCGGACGAATTGTCTTCGTCGCCGGCCCGGTTGTCGTTCACACCGGAGGCACAGCGGCGTTTTGCGAAATCATCCGCCGAGGTTTTGCCGATGCGTTGCTGGCCGGAAATGCCATCGCCGTTCACGACATCGAACATCAACTGTTCGGCACTTCGCTGGGTGTGGATTTGGAACACGGCAACCCCATCGAAGAAGGCCACAAAAACCACATGCGAGCGATCAACACCATCAACCGATATGGTTCGATTCGCGGCGCGGTCGAAGCCGGAGTCTTGAAAAACGGTGTGATGTACGAATGCGTCAAAAACAATGTGCCGTTCGTGCTGGCGGGTTCCATTCGCGACGACGGGCCGTTGCCCGACACCGAAATGGATTTGATCCGGGCGCAGGAAGAATACGCAAAACAGATCGAAGGTTCGAAGATGGTCATCTGTTTGTCTTCGATGTTGCATTCGATTGGGGCAGGGAACATGACTCCATCGTGGGTGCGAATGGTTTGCGTGGACATCAATCCGGCAGTCGTCACCAAACTGTCTGATCGCGGCTCGGCGCAAACCGTCGGTGTCGTGACGGATGTGGGGACATTTTTGAATTCGTTGGCTCAGCAGTTAAGAGATTGAAACCCTTGAGGAGAAGATTATGACGATTTTGGTTAAACGCATGGGCACACTCGTTTTGCTGGCTTTCCTGGCTTTGCCTGCATTGGCGCAAGCACCTGCCTCTCAAAACGCCGACCGCGTGCGTGAACGGTACACGAAGTATGAGTTTCAAGTTCCGATGCGCGATGGTGTTCGGTTGTTCACTTCGATTTACGTGCCGAAAGATACTTCAAAGCCGTACCCGTTTTTGCTAACGCGCACGCCATACAGCGTCGCTCCGTATGGCATTGATCAGTATCGAGCGTCGCTTGGCCCGTCGGAGCATTTCGAAAAAGAAGGCTTCATCTTTGTTTATCAGGACGCGCGAGGCCGTTACATGTCCGAAGGCGAGTTTCAGCAAGTTCGCCCGCACGTTCCGGTCAAACGCTCCAGCAAAGACATTGACGAAAGCACGGACACTTACGACACCATCGAATGGCTGCTGAAAAACATTCCGAATAACAATGGCAAAGTCGGAATGGTCGGTGTGTCGCAGCCTGGGTTTCACGTCGCGGCCAGCATGATTGATTCACATCCGGCGCTGAAAGCCGCTTCGCCACAGGCTCCGACGGCGGACTATTACATCAACGACGACGTGTACCACAACGGCGCGTTCATGCTATCGGCGAACTTCGGCTTTTATTCGAGCTTTCGCCCGCGCAAAGGCGCTTCGGAAGTTCCGGCGCAACAACGCATTCGATTCGATATGGGCACGCCCGACGGGTATGACTACTACTTGAAACTGCCGTTGCCCATGTCCGAATGGAATCAAAAGCTGTTTGACGGCGAATCCAGGTACTGGCAGGAAATCATTGACCATCCGAATTACGACGAGTTCTGGCAGAAACGTTCGCTGTGGAAATTTATGAAGAACGTCAATTGCGCAGTGCTGAACGTCGGCGGATGGTATGACGCCGAAGATCCGATGGGACCGTTTCATATTTATCGCGCCGTCGAAAAAGAAAATCCCAGGACTGAAAATTTGATTGTGATGGGGCCGTGGTCACACGGAGGTTGGGGACGCGGCGATGGCGACAAACTGGGCAATGTCAGTTTCGCGTCCAAGACCGGCGCGTATTTTCGCGAACAGATTCAGTTCGAGTTTTTCATGCGTCATCTGAAAGACAAGAAAACCGATTTGCCCGAAGCATTCATGTTCATGACCGGTTTGAACGAATGGCGGCGGTTGCCGGCGTGGCCTCCGGCAGAAGCCAAACCGACGACTCTTTACTTTCAAGCGAATGGAAAGCTGGGAACCGCCGCGCCAACGGACGGCAACGGTTTCGATGAATACGTCAGCGATCCGAATCGGCCCGTGCCGCACCTGGGATATGTCAATCAAGGCTTCACTGGCGATTATATGACTGAAGATCAGCGATTTGCGGCTGAGCGACCGGACGTGCTGGTGTACGAAACGGAACCTTTGACCGAAGACCTGACGATCGCAGGGCCGATCAAAGTCAACCTGAACGTTTCGACCACAGGCACGGATTCGGATTTCGTCGTTAAAGTGATTGACGTGTATCCCAACGATTATCCGCAACCTGCGTTTGTTCCGGGCCAACCGGTTCCGTCGAATTTCGTGCGAATGGGCGGGTATCAGCAATTGGTTCACGGCGAACCGTTCCGCGGTAAGTTCCGCAATAGTTTTGAAAAGCCCGAAGCCTTTACGCCCGGCAAACCAGCGGCGATTAACTTCGCGATGCCGGACGTGTATCACACCTTCCGCAAAGGCCATCGCGTGATGATTCACATCCAGAGCAGTTGGTTCCCGCTGGTGGATCGCAACCCGCAAAAGTTCATGGACATTCCCAAAGCCAAAGCCGAGGATTTTCAAAAAGCCACACAGCGCGTTTATCGTTCTCGTGAGCTGAATTCTTCGGTGACTGTGTTGGTGGATGGAAAATCATTGTCAGTCGCCGACAAACGATAAACAGAAAACGGCGATTCAATCTCAAAACACAGAAGGCACAAACGCAATCGTCGCGTTTGTGCCTTCTGTGTTTTTTGTGGGCGAAAGTTTTTGCTGCCTACAGGTATTCGATTTTCGAGCCGCATTCTTTGCAGAACTTCGGTTTGCCTTCCAATTCCGATCCGCAGGCTTTGCAGTGCAACTTGGCGTTCATCGGCTGGCCGCATTCTGGGCAGAACTTGCTGTTGGAAACGGTTCCGCAATTCGCGCAGGACGCTCCAACAATCGAGGGGGCGTTGGCTGCTTCGGTAACGGGGTTGACTGTGGATCGTGACGGCGCGGAATGGACAGCGCTTGCGCTCATGTCAATTTGCGAAGCGTAATCGGTTTGTTGTGCGCGTTCGTAAAGCTGGTTGCGCGCGGCGTCCGCTTTGGCGTGAGCGTGGTTGGCGGCTAATTCTTCTTCGTAATTCGGTGCGCATCCTTCGCACAACCCTGCGCCCGCGTTCCAGCAGACTTCCGGGCAGACCCATTTGCCGCAACGCGTGCATTGATGAAAGTGTTGTTTGGCTTCTTCGACGGCGACAGCAAAGGCATCATCGTGCGCTTTGCCTCCGACGGCGCGCTGAATGTCGTACGCGCTGTTGCCTGCGCTGGACAGAATGCCGCCGAAGATATTTCCCGCCGCGCGCAGCAAATCGCCAGCGACGCCTGTCATCGAAGTCTGAAAGCGCGACATAAACCCGTTGCCGCATTTGTCGCAATGAAACCGGAATTGATAGCCACGGTCCGTCGAAAGATCGTCGAAATTGGCGGTGAATCGAATGAGTGCCACGATGATTTGCTCCTTGTCGTAGATGAGCGGGGGACGGTTGGAATTCGGTTCGCATCATACCTGCACGCTGCAAGATGCGGCAAGAAGTCTTTACCGAACGCAAAATATGCCACTTGAGAATTGTGTTGACCCGCCGGAAGCCAACTCTCTATACTCCCAGCCGTCAAAGGTTGCCAAAACCAACAAGCCAAATTCTCCAATGACGTTCCCACTCGTCGTCGGAGTTTATTGAGTGAGAAGATCGCACGGTGATTGTGACTAAGTCCTCTGCGGTCTTTTCAGTAAATTTGTTTTTCGTCGCACCGCTCGCCACTTTTTGTGAAGCCCCGTCTCTTCCTGGTACGAGCGACCCCTTTACCATGGTGCCTCGTAACGTTGACCCCGCTGTCGGTATCTGTCCTCGACCGACCGCAAAAAACAGAGGAGACTTTTATTTATGCGGCCCTCACGCATTTGCCCACACGTGTTTTCGGTTCTTGTTTTGTGTTTGCTGGTTGCCGCGCTGGCTGTTTCTGGCAAAGCGGCTGACCCCGGTGTATCGATGCCTGCCAGTTCTTCCGTGAACGATCAAAAGGCTGGCTCGATTCTGGTGTACAACGTTTACACTTCCGGCATCACCAGCTTTCTGGCCCAAAACTCTCGCATTTCCATCACCAATACCAATGACTTTGTTCCGGTGAGCATTCACTTGTTTTTCGTGGATGGAGTCAGTTGTTCCGTCGCGGATTCGTATGCTTGTCTGACCCAGAATCAGACCATCAGCTTTTTGGCATCCGACCTTGATCCGGGCATTACGGGCTATTTGGTCGTTGTTGCGGTTGATAGCAAAGGATGCCCAGTCAACCACAATTATCTGATCGGCGACAGCTTCACCAAGTTTGCCTCCGGTCACAGCGGAAATCTGGCTGCGGTGGCGGTGGCAGCTCAATTTACAGTTTTTACCGGATGTAATGCTTCTTCCACGACTGCGGCGCTGGTGTTTGACGCGTTTGGAACGCCGAACAGCTACAACTTCTTGCCGCGAACTGTGGCTGTGGATGCCATTTTGGATCGAGCTACCGGCAATGACATGTTGTTGATTCTGAATCGTATCGGCGGGAATCTGGGGACAGGCATTGGCGGATTGGGGAGTCTGGTTGGATTACTTTACGACGACGGAGAAAATGCGTTCAGCTTTACGTTCTCGAATGGTTCCTGCCAGTTTCGAAGCTCTTTATCCAACAACTTTCCGCGTACTGCTCCACGATTCGAAACCATTATCACTGCTGGTCGCACCGGATGGATCAAACTCTATGCGGACAACTCCACGTTCGGACTGCTGGGCGCAACATTCAACCACAACCCGAACAGCACTGCCCTGGCGACGGCATTCAATGGCAGTCACAACCTGCACGTGATGACACTGAACAATTCAGGGTCGGCGGTGAGTTTCACGATTCCTATCTTTCCGCCGTCGTGCTGATAGGAAGACGCTCCATTTTGACTTGAGTGATGCGGCGACTGGCGACTCGTTCAACGGTGAAACGGGAGCCGTTGTGTTCGACGGCGTCGCCTTGGTTAAGCAGTCGCCCGGCTTCTGCGATCAAGAATCCGGCGACGGTGGTGTAATCGTCGGATTCCGGAAGGTTCAAATTGAATTTACGATTGGCTTCGCGGACGGACAAACCGGCGTCGAGGCTGAAACTGGTTTCGACGTCTTGCGCTGAAGTGTCAGTCAGCTTTTCATCATGTTCGTCTTTGATTTCACCGACGATTTCTTCCAGCAAATCTTCCAGCGTCAAAATGCCCTCGACGCCTGCGTGTTCGTCGACGACGATTGCCAGATGAACCTGATCGCGCTGCATTTTGCTGAGCACATTGCCAAGTTGCGCCGAATCGGGAACGAACACTGTTGGACGAACGATTTCTTTCAAGTTGAATTCGTGCGGGCGTAAGGTGTAGGCCATCACGTCTTTGCTGTGAACGATGCCGATGACGTTGTCGAAATGTCCCTGATAAACCGGCAGCCGCGAATACCCTGAGAGTTGAAACTGGTTGACGACTTCAGCGAGTTCAGAGTTTTCTTCTAGTGACGCGACTTTGGTGCGAGGAATCATCACTTCGCGCGCTGTCAGGTCTGTGAAGTCAAAAACATTATGGATGAAGGCCTTTTCATCGCTTCCCAAATGCCCTGACTCGTGACTGGCGCTGACAATCTGCCGCAATTCATCTTCGGTGTAAGCGGCGTGATGGCCAAGTTTGGCATTAATGCCGAAGAGTTGAAGCACTCGGATGCCAGAAATGTTGATGATCCAGATCAGCGGCTTAAAGGTTTTGTAAAACAACTCTACCGGGCGCGCGACTGCCAGCGCGATGCGTTCGGCGAATTCAATGGCCAGCGCTTTGGGCGCAAACTCTCCAAGCACGATGTGAAAATAGGTGATGATGGAGAATGCCAGCACGGCGGAAATCGTGTGACCGGCGGCGAGTGCCCAATTCGGCGGCAGGTTTCGCATCAAGAACGGTTCGAACAGATGTTCCAGCGTGGATTCCCCAACCCATCCCAGCGCCAGGCTGGCGAGCGTGATGCCAAACTGCGTGGCTGAAATGATGGAGTCCAG
>DAOMFR010000110.1:0-2645 GCA_035429885.1 Blastocatellia bacterium | reverse complement strand
GAGCTAACGCGTTGATCTGTGAACGGTTCAAACGGAATAAACGGATCGTCTTTGGAATGAATGATCAGCGTTGGAACCTGTATCTTCGGAAGGAAGGGCAGAGAACTGGCTTGATTGTAATAATCCAGCGCGTCGCGGAATCCGTTGTACGGTTGCATCGCGTCATCCCAATCCCACAAATGGCTGACCCTTTCGATTCGGCTTAGATCGTAAGCGCCGGGAAAGAATTGGTTCTTCTCACGAAGCGTGCGGCGCAAACTGTATAGAAATCGAGTTTCGTAAATCCAGTTTTCAGGCTGTGCAATTGCTCGTGAACAACTTTCCAGATCGATTGGCGGGCTGATGGCGCAAATTCCTCTGAGTTGTTTGGGTGCACTTGCTTCCAATTCACCCGCAAATTTCAACGACTGGTTTCCGCCCATCGAAAACCCAATCAGAAACAATTGTTGCAACCCGTCCTGTTCAATCAACTCGCGTGTCACGTGGTGCAGATCAACGGTCAGCCCAGAATGATAAAGTTTCGGCGACAGGTGCAGCGTGCCTCCGCAGCCGCGCACGTTGTACCGCAGCACATTGAAACCGGCGGCAAAGGCTTTGCTGGCAGTGCCAAGCACATATTTGCCATCAGCGGAACCCTCCAGTCCGTGAACGATGAGAACCGTCGGGCGAAGATACCGGTCGGGTTGCCAATGACAATAGGCGACAACTCGAGTGTCGGCTTCGGTTTGGAATTCCCGCCGCTCCGCCGCCTGTTTGAGAATGGAAAATCGCCTGGGTCGCTTGGAGCCAATGATCGTCATCAGGTGTTGGTTGCGGATCATCGGCGCAGCCACAAAAGGCCGCCGACCGACTTGCTCGACAATTGAATCGAGCCAAAACGCTTTTGAAAAGTTTGTTGATGTTGTTTCAGCGTGCATCTTGAATGATTGCTTATCCGTGTGAAAATCAGCTTTGTGGCTAAACTTGCTTTCAATATCCGGTTGCGGGATTATGCCTTTCCAGATCACTTGAACAAAATTCTCTTGAAAACGTAAAGCCCCGTTGGAAGTTCAGGCTTCAAAACAGATTCGACATTGCCAGAAATCGAGGTGCAATTATGCAGCAACCCTGCTCTCGTTGTGGATACATTTCAGATCGCCCGGCACGTTTTTGCCGCCAATGTGGCTCTCAACTGTATGCTGAGAATGAAATGACCTCTGCGACGACGATGAATTATTCTCAACAGCCGCCGCAAATCGTTGATCAGCAGCCTTCAGGCTACACTCCGGGATTTTCCGCCGCCAGCTATTCTGCCGGTGGTTGGTCAGAGCAAACACCGAACACTTCGCGGCTTTATCAAGCTCCTGTGGTTGCGCAAAATCAATATCCAGTTGCTGAGCAAAAGAAAAGCTTCAGTTGGGGCAAATGGATTTTGATCAGCTTCCTGATATTTCTGCTGTTGAGCGTGGCGGCTGGCGGAGCGTTGTTCTGGTGGGGGAAACAAGTGGTCGAAAAAGCGATTGCCAACGCGGGAGTGGAGAGTTCCGGACCGGCGATTATTGTTAATCCTCCTCCTCCTGGAGAGCCGCCAGTGCCAGGATCGCCATCCTCAGAAAGCGTTGCGGTGACTTTGGATAGCCTGAAATATCCGGGGGCAACGGTGATCGAAGCTCACAAAGCGCCATTCACGGAAAAGCTGGGCTTGACCACCGACGACGACATCGAAACCGTAAAGCAGTATTACGATAAAAAATTCGGAGAGACCTTCAAAAACTCCGCGACAAATATTCAAAGCCAGGAAGGAGAGAAATACGTTTACGTCGCGTTATCACAGCCGATGATTACTATAGAGATCGAACCAGATCCAAAAAATGACGCGAAAACCCGGATTTCAGTTGTGAAAGTGAGCGCTCCGATTCCGAAATTCGTCCTTCCAAAAGAACTTCGGCAAAATTGAGTTTTGAAAACGAGAAGTGCGTTGACACATTCGCAGAGTGTCCGTTAAATTGCCTTTGCCTGCGAATTCAACGCGCAAATCTATTCCCGAAGTTTAATAGAGCTAGACAAATGTCGTTCAAAAGCATGCCTCAACCGGCTTCAGAAATTCCCGATAAACTTTTCTATAAGATTGGAGAAGTGTGCGACATTGTTGGTGTGCAGGCTCACGTGCTGCGATATTGGGAAACGGAATTTCCCATGCTCCAGCCACAAAAGAACCCTTCAGGCCAGCGGACTTATCGCCGTCGAGATGTGGAGATGGCGATGCGAATTAAACAGCTTTTGTATGAAGAAGGGTTCACCATCGCCGGAGCCAAACGCAAATTGACAACGGAAAGCCGAGGCAGCTCCACACGCTTGAAGATTGTTCCGCCCGGTGCTTCCGCCAGTGATTTTGCAAATGAATCCGGTGGGCCGCCACCTACAGAACCGCCTATGCCGCCCGCAATTCCGGCTGCTTCTCGTATGTCACGCGACACGTTGAAACGCTTAAGATTGATGGCGGAGGATTTATTGACAACCCTCAACCGCGATGTTACAACTTCTCCAGTTCAAGCAGGTCACCCAAAAAGCCAACTTGATCACTAATTTATCGGGACGTGGCGCAGCCTGGTAGCGCGCTTGCTTGGGGTGCAAGAGGCCGTGGGTTCGAATCCCGCCGTCCCGAC
>DAOMFR010000109.1:0-25603 GCA_035429885.1 Blastocatellia bacterium | reverse complement strand
AGGAGATCATATGGAACCAAATTTTCAAAACCAACCGCAACCAGTCAAACCAACCGGGCAGGCAGGAGGAGCAACGGCGACCGCACGTGCCATTTCTGATGCTAGCCAAACAGTCGCTGACAAAGTTAGCAATGCCGCTCACGCCGTACGCGAACAGGTCGAAAATCGCGGCACCGAGATGCTCGATCAGGCGAAGCAGAAGGTCACCGAAGCTTACGGTCAAACGAGCAAGAGCGTAACTGAACAATACGAGAAGGCAATGGATTACGGTCGTGAGAATCCAGGGAAAACGACCTTGATCGCTTTTGGCGTTGGCGTTGGCGTCGGCTTATTGCTGGTCGGCAGTTTAGGCGGTTCGCGCCGCAACCGGCGCAGCCGCGTGGTTGAGCCGGTGATGGACGCAGTATCAACTCTTGCGCGTGAGTTGTTTCGCTAGTCCTTATTAGCTAGCCGTATGAAGAGTTTTCCGGCGAACAGGCATATGTCCGGGAAGCTCTACATACGGTGACAATTTAATCGGCTGGAAATCTGCGCGGCCGGTCCCGATCGCATTGGAGACTGGAGCTGAAACCCCGCTAACCGAGTTTTGGAGGGAGAATTAAATGGACGCATTGGAATTACTGAAACAGGATCATCGGAAAGTTGCTGAACTATTCAAACAGGTCGAGGCGACCGAAGACATGAAAAAACATCAGAAGCTTTTCCAGCAGATCAAGACTGAGCTTGAAGCTCACGCCCACATTGAAGAACTAATCCTTTACCCATCCTTCGAGAAACACGAAGAGTTGAAAGACATCACGCTCGAAGCTTACGAAGAGCATAAGCAGGTTAAAACGCTTATCCGCGAGATCGCAGCGCTCAGCGAAGGCAGCGAGCGGTTTGACGCCAAGCTCAAAGTGATGGGCGAAAACGTCGAACATCACGTCAAGGAAGAAGAAACGGAGATGTTCCCGAAGGCCAAGAAACACTATGACAGCGCACAGCTTGAGCAAATCGGCCAGGAGATGGAGGCTGCCAAGAAAGAATTCGCCAAGAATTCACAGGCGAAAACTGCCTCGTCAAAGTAATCGCTGCAAGCGGAAACAAGCGCTGGTTTGCCCTTTATGTTGGAGGCGTGAGCATCCCGCTTACGCTTCCAGCAGCGACTGACTGGTAATTACTCTCAGCGGAGTTGCAATGGCTAGTAACAAAAAAAGTAACACGAAGACGAACGACAAAGAGATTACGGCGACTGAAAAAATAACTGACTTGGCAGTTAATATAGAGAACCCTGCGGACAAATATCTCACCACTAACCAAGGTGTCCCGATCAACGACAACCAGAATTCACTGAAGGCGGGCGACCGTGGCCCGTCGTTGCTGGAAGATTTCATCCTGCGCGAAAAGATTACGCACTTCGACCACGAACGCATTCCGGAGCGCGTCGTTCATGCGCGCGGCAGCGGCGCGCATGGTTATTTTCAAGTTTACAAACCGATGGCGTCTCTGACTAAGGCGAAGTTTCTGCAAGACCCTTCGGTCAAAACCCCCGTTTTTGTGCGCTTTTCGACGGTGGCTGGTTCCCGCGGCTCAAGCGATCTCGCCCGGGATGTGCGCGGTTTCGCCGTCAAGTTTTACACCGAAGAAGGCAATTTCGATTTAGTCGGCAACAACATGCCGGTCTTCTTTATTCAGGACGCAATCAAATTCCCTGACCTGGTTCATGCCGTCAAACCGGAGCCCCACAACGAGATGCCGCAGGCGGCGTCGGCGCACGATACCTTCTGGGACTTTATCTCGCTGATGCCGGAATCCATGCATATGATTATGTGGGCGATGTCCGACCGCGCCATTCCGCGCAGCTTGCGGATGATGGAAGGCTTTGGCGTGCATACATTTCGCTTGATCAACGAACCGGGCGAAGCGCGGTTCGTCAAATTCCATTGGAAGCCGCTGCTCGGAATGCACTCAGTCGTTTGGGACGAGGCGCAGACGATTTCGGGCAAAGACCCGGATTTTCATCGGCGCGATTTGTGGGAGGCGATTGAAACCGGCGCGTTTCCGGAATGGGAATTCGGCGTGCAAATCGTCGAAGAGAAGGACGAACATAAATTCGATTTCGATCTGCTCGATCCGACCAAATTGATTCCCGAAGAACTCGTGCCCGTTCAGCGCATCGGCAAACTGACGCTCAATCGCAATCCCGATAACTTTTTCGCCGAAACCGAGCAGGTCGCGTTTCACGCTGGTCACATCGTGCCCGGCATTGATTTCACAAATGACCCGCTGCTGCAAGGGCGTCTGTTCTCGTACACGGACACGCAATTGATCCGTCTGGGTGGCCCGAACTTCCACGAGATTCCGATCAACCGTCCAGTAGCGCCGGTTCACAACAACCAGCGGGACGGTCATATGCGGCAGGCAATCAATAGCGGGCGCACCAGCTACGAACCAAATTCCATCGGCGGCGGTTGCCCATTCCAGGCGGACAAAGATATGGGTGGTTTTGTGAGCTACGCCGAAAAGATTGACGCGTCGAAGGTGCGCGCACGTAACGAGAAATTCTTTGATCACTTCAGCCAAGCCACGATGTTCTATCGCAGCCAATCCGAACCAGAGCAGAACCATATCGTCAAAGCGCTGCGGTTTGAACTCGGCAAATTGGAAATCCCGGCGATCAAAGAACGAATGCTCGGCCTGCTCTCGCTTGTGGACAAAACGCTGGCGAACCGTGTCGCTGAAGGATTGGGATTGAAAGTTCCCGCTGAGATTACTTCGCCCATCAATCACAGCATTCCGGCAGATGGTGACGCCGCAAAGTTTCAACCGAAACCTCCCAAGAAATCCCCCTCCGTTTCGCCCGCATTGAGCATGGCCAATACGCCGAAAGACAGCATCAAGACGCGCAAGGTTGCCTTCCTCGTCGCCGACGGTTTTGACGAGGCAGCGGTGCTGACAATGGCAAAGGCGCTTGAGGGGGCTGGGGCGATGGCGAAGCTCGTCGCGTTGCACGGCGGCACACTGCTAGGCGCGAAGGGCAAAGAATTGGCAGTGGATTTCAGCTTGCTGACGACGAGTTCGGTGCTCTTCGACGCTGTCTATGTTCCTGGCGGTGCCAAAAGTGTTGCCGCTCTCTTGAAAGAAGCGGACGCTGTGCATTTTATCAATGAGGCTTACAAACACTGCAAAGCGATTGCCGCAACTGGCGAAGGCGTTGACCTGCTGCGCGCCTCGCACGCCAGCGGCGATCTACAAGTCGAAAAAAGAGCGGCGGAATTGCCAGTGGCTACGCGCACCGGGCTCATCGCGAGCGCTGCATCGGACGCGCGTAAAGTGGCCGATGACTTCATCTCGGCCATTGCGCAACATCGCCATTGGAGTCGTGAGCAAAAAGGTGAGGTTCCAGTTTGAGCCGTGGAGGGATGAGAAAAACTGCTGGCGAAATGTTTCGCCAATTCGCAGCCTACGTCTCTTCTAAAGTGGCAGCTTCCCCACTTGTCTTGCTGGTTGTGGTGGGCGTGCTCACGCTGAGCGGTTGGTATTACGGCTTTTCCGAAAAGTGGGAGCATACGACGACCTTCATCGTCGCCATCGCCACGTTTCTGATGATTTTCTTCCTGCAGAACTCTCAGAACTTCGGCGAGAAAGTGACGCATCTTAAGCTGGACGAACTGATTCGTGCCGTCGAAGGGACGCGAATCGAAATAGTCTCCGCTGAAGAAAAAGAGGAACACGAAATAGATGCATTGAGACAGACCACGATTGAGGAGCACAAAGACGCACAGATCATTCAAAAGCAAGGATGACTGGAAAAATCAATGTTTAAGGTTGATGAATCTGACAGTCACTGAAATGAGATGAGCGCATTTGCGGGCTGACACATTGTGCCGCGTCAACGCCGCCGCTCTTCGAAACTAGGAGAGCGGTCATGCTTAATAGGGCGCCGAAGTCGTTCTCTATCGGCGGACAAAAAGCAGGGTGAGGTAGTGAATACGAACATCACTATTTGCCCTCTAATTACCTCTTCACAAAGCCTTGGCTGGTTTTGCGGAGAAATCACAAAGGAGAATCATGGGGCATCTAATCGGTCAGATCATTTTTGGCTTGGTCGTTGGCATCATCGCCAAGTTTCTGATGCCGGGCAAGGATCCCGGCGGCTTTTTCATCACCGCGATCATCGGAATGGTCGGCGCTCTTATCGGCACTTTCGTCGGACGTGCTCTGTGGGGTGGGGCAGGTTATGAGTCCGGGTGGATCGCCGCTATTTTCGGCGCAATCATTTTGCTTGCGGGTTATCGGCTTGTCATGAGTCGTGGGACCCTCGCCTCTGCCTGAGGCCAGGAATCTGGTCATGCAGTCGAGGGAATGTAGTCACTACCTACACTCTCGACTGCATGGCAAGCAGCCTTTTGTGAGCCTCGATTTCATTAGCCATTTGCTCAGCCCGTTATTCAGGCATTCGAGAAACGCCGCCTCAAACGGATCGAAGTGCTTTCGGCCGCTTTTTCCGTCTTTGAGCGAACCCCAACAAGTCCAAACTTCCAACCACGATTCTTTCCCTCCTTGTCCAATATTGGACGGCAACCCATTCCAACTTAGCTGATGATGCAGGCACTCCCTTCGTGATCGCTACAAGTTCAGAGCCGCAGGCGAGCAGTCGCCACACACCGAAAGCACGCGAGCTGGGATACAAATTTCGATAAAGGAAAATATGAAAAGTAGATCAATGATCAGCATATTCACTGCGTTCTGCCTCATGCTGGCAGTCAGTGTTACTGCGCAGGCGCAAAAAAAGAACATTAAGGATGAGATTCAACAGTCTGAAAAAGCCGCACAAGTCTTTCGCGAGATTATGAACACGCCAGACAAAGGAATCCCTCAGGAATTAGTGGAGAACGCCGAATGTATTGCGGTTTTCCCCTCCGTCCTGAAAGCCGGATTCATTTTTGGCGGGCGTGGGGGACGAGGCGTCGCCAGTTGCCGGATGGCGGCGGGTTGGAGCGCGCCTGCTTATTTCAGTTTGGGCGGTGGCAGCTTCGGATTACAGATCGGCGCGTCATCAACTGATTTCGTTATGTTGTTTATGAATAAAGACGGAATGAACAGTTTGTTGTCTGACGGATTCACATTGGGCGGCGATGCTTCTGTAGCAGCCGGGCCAGTTGGACGCCAAGCCGGAGCTTCAACCGATTTGAAGTTAACGGCGCAGATTCTTTCTTACTCGCGCAGCAAAGGGTTGTTTGCTGGATTGGAACTCAAGGGCGTAGTCATCAAGCCGGACAAAGACGATATGCGTGATGTGTACGGTGAAGGCGTTACTGCCAAGCAGGTGCTGAAGGAAAACAAGGGGAATGCTCCTGTTTCAGTGCGCGCGTTTCCCATCGCGCTCGGCGGATTCTCGACACGCGTTGCTGAGAAGTAAGACGGCGGCAACGAAAAGAAGCAGGCAAGAGACGCTGATTCTTTATGCTGTTAGTACAAGGGGGAAAAGCCAGGCGTGCCGTCTAACTTCGAAGTATTCGGATTGACGCGGACAGGCTTCGGGCTGAATGGAAGATATAACCCGGTTCCTTCGCTACACAAAGGCCGGAACTGGGTTTCAAGAGAAGGAGAGCAGATGAACATGACCAAATTGATCACCACCAGTGCGCTGTTCCTAATAACATTCGTTGGCACAGTTTCGACGCAAAGTGTCCAGGCCACACATAACTCGCTTGGACAAACACAATGGCCCACTCAATGGGTTGCGGCCAAGCGCCAGATTCTGGCTGTCAGGTATAACGAAAACAAACAGACCACAGTCACAATGTCGGGAACGGCCATTGCTCCGCGCGTGATGGGCAAAGCCGATGTGGAATTCAAACAGGGCCGCACCAATGTCAGGCTAGAAATGGATAGCTTCGGAAACCCTCAAGCGTTCGGCGGATATTACACAACATATGTTCTGTGGGCAGTGGCTCCAGAGGGACAGGCTGAAAACCTGATGGAGCTGCCTATCCAAAAGAATTTTAAGATTGAATCCACCACGAAATTTCAGACCTTCGGTTTGATTATTACGGCCGAACCGCATTCCAGAGTGGAGCTTCCGAGCCCGGTGATTGTTGCCGAGAATACGTTGCGCAGAGGGACCGAAGGCGCGATCACTACCAGTAAAATTGAATACAGCGGCGATCCGGGGACCTTCTACACTGCCTTCGCGCCTAATTCTCCGTCATCAATTGCTGATTACAACACCCCGCTGTTGATCCTTGGTGCACGTCGCGCCGTTGAAATTGCGCAGCGAGCCGATGCGAAAAAATATGCCGAGCCGGAGCTGCGAGAATCGGAAATGAAGCTTGCCACGCTGGAACAGGCTTGGCCGCGCTCACGCAAGGAATCAGATCTTCGCGAGAATGCCAAGAAAAATAGCGGACTGGCGCATGACGTGATGCGGATTGCCGAACAAGCTCGAAAGCTGAGCGTCGAGCGCAGCGATCAAGCCAGACTTTCCTTTGAACGCCAGCAGGCTGGCAACGACATTGCTCAGGCCAAATCGGACGCAGACAGTGCCCGTAACGATGCCGATCGAGCTTCGAACGATGCGGTGCGCGCTCGAATCGAAGCCGTGCGCGCTAAAGCTTCCGAACGCAATCAAGTTGCGCGTGCAGCCGATGAAATTGCGGCAGCACGGGAAAAAGTTGAGCGGGCGCAATCCGAAGCCGCGAACGCCAAAGCGAATGAAGGCGTGGCACGTGACGATGCAGATCGCGCACGGGGTCAAGCTGAAGAAGCGAGACGTGAAAGAGACGCCGCACAGCAACGCCTCTATATTTCGATTTCGGAAGTTCTGGAAACCAGACGCGATGCTCGCGGTCTGATCGTCAATCTTTCGGATGTCTTATTCGATACCGGCAAAACGACGCTTCTGCCTGGCGCGCGAGAAAAACTCAGCAAATTGGCCGGCATTCTTTTGGCCTACCCGGGTGCGTACCAGATGGAAATTGAAGGACACACCGATTCGGTCGGAGCTGAACTCTTCAACCTCAATCTTTCCCGAGGCCGAGCTGAATCCGTGCGCGATTTTATGGTCGAAAACGGAATCAAATCGGATCGCATAATTGCGGCTCGCGGTTTTGGTGAGTCAAAGCCCGTAGCCGATAACGAAACGGCAGCGGGACGACAGGTCAATCGGCGAGTAGAGATTGTCATTGCAGACCTCCCCCAAGCCCAGGCAAAAGCCGGTAATCAATAGAGGCGGGGGCGCAATGGCTGAACATCCAGTTGAGCCATTGCGCCTGCCACCCAATCGGTTTGCCCCGATCCCCCAAATTGATTCTCGCAGCAGGAATGGCGGCAGATATACCCAAGGAGAAAAACCATGAATGAGTTTCTATCAGACATAAAAATGCTTCGACAACGTGCTCGCCAACATCTGGAACAAGGTCCAGTGACCGCAGGGTATAAGGCAGATCGCGCGCGAGTGATTGCGGTTCTGAATGAAGCGTTGGCGACCGAGTTAGTCTGCGTATTGCGTTACAAACGGCATTACTACATGGCCAGCGGAATTAGCGCCGAGCCTGTGGCCAAAGAATTCCTTCAGCATGCCAGAGAGGAACAGATCCACGCTGACCAGATCGCTCAGCGCATAACACAGCTTCAGGGCGAGCCAAATTTCAATCCGGAAGGGTTGGCGACACGCAGCCATTCGGAATATGTCGAAGGAGATTCGCTGGTCGAGATGATCCGCGAAGATTTAGTTGCCGAGCGGATTGCTGTCGAATCCTATTCCGAAATCATTCGTTGGCTGGGCAATGACGATCCGACCACGCGCAACCTGATCGAAGATATTCTCAAGAAAGAAGAGGAGCACGCCGACGACCTGTCAAACATGCTCAAGACCTTCAATCCAGAGAAAGTCTCTACCCAAACCAAAACGGCTCAGGCCTGAGATTGAACATCACAGATCCCCGAAGCAACCGCCTTGCGGTTCTGTGTAACTGTCAGGCTAATCACCATCAAAAACTGGAAGTGAATCATGTCAATAATCACAATCATCATAGTCCTAGTCGTCATCGGTTTAGTGCTTTATTTGATCGAGAATTACATACCAATGGCGGCACCCATTAAAACAGTCCTCCGCGTAGTTGTAGTGCTGGGGCTTTGCATTTGGTTACTGAATGTCTTCGGCATTGTGCATATACCGATGCGAATCAGATAGCGGAGAAATAAAATGAAAACAAAAGTAATTTCAACGATCTTAGCGGTGTTCTTGTTGGGCGCTTTCAGCCCAATAGCCGTAATCGCACAAGGCAAGAAAGATTCGTCACATACGGCAACGCATAGCAACAAAGAGATGTCGCATGACCATATGATGATGGCAAATGAGCCGCATCACGTTCTAGCCATGTCCTACCACCAGAATCTGGCTGTTTTCGCCAAAGCACTACACGAACAAACGGCGCGAGCTACTTCCGTTAATGTCGAATTTGCTCGTACCTCGGTGGCTGAGATGCGGCGTTGTTTCGATCAGATGAAGCAGCATCACCAAGAGCATATGCAGACAATGAGCGCCGAGATGCAGACCAAAATGAGCGGAATGATGCAGCAGATGGAGACGCATCAGACTGAATTGAACTCTCAGCTTACGGCGCTGGAGCAAGAAGTTCGCTCAACCACGCCCGAGGCGAAGAAGGTCGCGACCCTGGCAGCCAGCATCAGCTCTCACCTTGACGCCATGTCGAAAATGCATGAGGGCGGTAAGGAGAGCAAGATGAAAATGAAGATGTAACGAAAGGAATAGACCATGAACATGAGCTTGGAAGGTTTAATCATTCTGCTGATCGTCGCTGGTGTCGCGGGTGCCATTGGGCAATGGCTTGCGGGATATTCACGTGGAGGATTGATCACTTCAATCGCCCTCGGATTTGTCGGTGCCTTTCTTGGAATCTGGGTCGCCCAGCAATTCCGCTTACCTGTTGTCTACGCAGTGCAAATCGGTCGCACGAGTTTTCCTATAGTCTGGGCAATTCTCGGTGCAGCGTTATTCGTTGCCATCCTGGGATTGTTAAGACGCCGACGATATGTGTGAAAGAGATTGCAATTATTAAGGAAGAGTTATGGCAGTTGAAACAAATAGCTTGCTCCTAAACGAAGAGCGAAAGCTGGCTTCGCATCAAGAGGTCAAAGCCTCGATAGATGAAGATATAAATGCTCGCATCCAGGCGGAGTCAGCACGCATTGAGCCAGAACAATCCGCCGAATTGGCGGGTGTGGCCCACGAATTAAAACATAAAGCCGTACAGGAAGCCGTTGAGACGGAACGAGAATTAGGACAAGGCAGAACGGCGGCCCGGATATCGCAAGTAGTTGACTACATTTTTTACATTATCTACGGCCTGATCTCGTTACAGTTTGGGCTTGGGCTGATTGGCGCGCGACCAAGCAATGGTTTTGCTCAGTTCATTGGTAGCGTCACGCGTCCACTGTTGGCACCGTTCGAGCGCATTGTGGGAACCCCGTCAGTCGGAGCGTCTCAAATCCGGTTCTCATACTTGTTTGCGCTTGTTGTCTACATTTTGCTTCATCTTGCCGTTAATGGACTTTTTCGCTTAATCGCATATCGAAAAGTCACAGTGTAAGGTTTATGGAATTCGCTCCTTGCTGAATTCTTCCCAGGAGTAACTATGCGTCGAAGATCAACCGTTCCCGTTATAGTCGTAATTATTATTCTCATTGCTGTGCTTTACTATGCTTACGGTAATCGCTCTCAAGACATTCCGTCCGACATCAATTCAGTGGGAGAGTACACTGGAGATGCTGCTACGACTATCAGAATTAAAGCCGCTATATCATTGAACAAACAGATCGCCGCGTTGGATATCCACGTTGAGACAACCAACAACTCTGTCACGCTAACCGGTCGTGTGCCCGCCGAAAATGATAAACGAGTCGCTGAAGAAATAGCGCGTAACGCCAATGGAGTTGATTCCGTTACTAACAATCTTCGGGTTGACCCGAGTAGTCAAGCGGCTAGTGCGGCAAGGTAGTCACTTAACGCTAGTTTGTTGGTAGTACCCGAAATAATCAAGGTTATTAAAATCAGGGAAACAATAACGTAACAAAGCGGAGCAGTGATTTGACTTGTGAATACTTACCAGTCGCTCACAAAAAGAGGGAAAAATGTTGAATAAGGATGAAATCATCGGCAAAGCCAGACAACTTATTGGCACTATCAAAGAGAACCTTGGCTGGCTGACCGACGATCACAAAGCAGAAGGTGAAGGCAAAGCGAATCGCATTCAAGGTAAAGTTGAGCAACGCGACGCCAAAGTAATTCGCGAAGAGGAAGAAGCAGGGAGAATATTGAATAGGCCCAAGACAGGCAGTTAAACCAACCGGAAAAAAAACAACCGCAACGTGCGCGACGGTTGCGCTGAGAAAATCAAAAAAAGGAGAAGTCGTTTTGGTGAAGATAACCGGTCGACTCAGTGAGGAAGAATTGGCCACTGATTGTTGGGAAAACGAGGGAGGACGAACACTGACGAAGTCATTGAGAGCTTAATCGAAATGGAAACGCCGCGCTCTAAAGAGGATAAAAATGAAAATAAAGAACTATTTGCAATCACTATTAGTTTGTCTGGCCGTGGTCGTTTTCATCGAACAGTCATCAACTGTTCAGGGCAAATCAACAAACATCGCGTTTAAAGATGTTTACACCGGGAACATGATTTATTTTGATGGAACCTTTGACCATTCTATCGGGTTGCGTCTCAACGGTAGTTCGGGCAGTGGCATTGAGTCTTTTACGTTGACCGTGAATAGCTACACACCTGAAAGTAAAGTTATTCAGCTGATGAATGCATTGCGACAAGACGGCCAGGATGGCCTAATAAAAGCACTCAGTAAGGAGAAGGGCGGGACATTGCAAATCGGTACCCGGCTTGCGCGTGACGTACAGGCTATTTGGGAAACTCACACCGATGAAGGGCGCAAAATTTGCGCGATTTCAGAGCGATGGCTAGGGTGGGGCGAACTTCGACGCGGCACCAGATCCGTTGATTATCCTCTCACCTACATTGAGATTTTCATTGAAGAAGACGGAGGCAAAAGCGAGGGGAGTCTGATCCCGGCGGCCAAAGTACGCTCAAAAGGTGGCAATAACATCGAGTTTGAAAATTTTGGCATTTACCCTGCGCGTCTGACGAACATCAAAGTCGAGAAACAATAGCGTGCTGCAAAAATTGGAAGAAGGCGGTTTATGAAGACCACTGTGGGTTTGTGGATAGATCATAGGAAGGCTGTCATTGTGTTTGTGACGGGCGAAGAGGACGAGATAAAGCTGATTAGTTCAAATTTTGAAAAGCCACATGGCCAATCGGGGTCATCGATTCGGGCAGACGATTTGGACCAGAATGAGTTGACGGAGCACCTTAACAGTTATTATGACGAGGTTATTTCATCTGTGGGAAATGCAAGAACTATTTTGATCATGGGACCTGGAGAAGCCAAGGGCGAATTGAAAAAAAGACTCGAAAGAAACAATCACCATCCGAAAGGACGCGAGGTCGATGTTGAAACAACTGATAAGCTGACTGATCGCCAGATTGTGGCGAAAGTTCGAGAGCATTTTCTGAAACGGGTTACGGCAGTGGTTGCGAGATAAAGGTAATGATCAAGCAGGCAGCGGCAGTAAGAACTGTCGCAACTGCGTGAGGCAACAACCACCTGATATCCTCCCTTTAACCCCACTCTTAATTCTGAATCTTCCTGGAGTGCGGCATCTTACCGCCCAGATAAAATTTCCCCCATCCCCCACTTTTTCCAGCCTTGTCTAAGGAACAGAAGCCCTTTACTTACTTGGCATCAACTGTCCAGCCTCTCGCCATCTTTCTTTCCGTCGAGAGTTAGTTTCTGTCGTTGTCTAAAACTGAACCGCGAGAAATTAGCAATCGGCGCATTCTGGTTGAAAAGGAGAATACTAAACATGAATAACACAATAATTATCGTTGCCGTGTTGGTTGCTCTGGCGGCAATCGCAGCGGCGGGTTGGATGTATGTGCAGAAAAAACAGACCAAAAGGCTTCGATCCAAGTTTGGACCTGAGTATGACAGGCTCGCTGAAGCCCAAGGCGGCCGAGGTCAAGCTGAAAAGGCTCTTCACGAACGTGAAAAGCGAGTGGAGGGACTCAACCTGATTCCCTTGTCTCACGAAAACCGAGAGCGATTCGCAGGGGCGTGGCAACAGGAGCAGGCTGGATTTGTGGATGATCCGACATCCGCAGTTGCTAATGCTGACAGACTGGTGACTGAGGTTATGAGAGCTCGTGGCTATCCAATGGGCGACTTCGAGCAACGAGCGGCTGACATCTCAGTGGATCATTCAATAGTTGTGACGAATTATCGTATCGCTCACGACATCGCGCTCCGGAATATAGGCGGTGTGGCAAACACGGAGGAGTTGAGAACGGCTTTGCTTCACTACCGCATGCTTTTTGAAGATTTGCTCGATGTACAGGCAGCAAACCCTGAAAAGCAAAAGGTGATAGCCGCAGCGGCCTAAAGCAGCTAGAACGAGCTTTGTCCGGCAGAAATCAAACGCACTTTGAAGAAGGTGCGCACATGTTTTTGGAGGAGATTAGAAATGGAAACAGAACCACTGAATGAGCAAGGAACAAATGGCACCGAGCCACAGGTAATCGCAGGTCTGGCAGGCGCCGCCGCCTTTAGACAAGAGCCAATTTCTGGGAAAACCAATATTGAGCTTGAGCGTAGCGCACGTGATTATCCATTCGCTGTTGGCAATCAACTGGAAGAAGACTCGCCTCAATTGTTTGAGCAAGGTGCGCTTGAGAGTTACCGGTTTGATTGGGGAGCAATCCAGACCGGATTCGTTGATAACCCGCGAGGTGCAGTAAGGCAAGCGGACGAACTTGTCGTCGCTGTGATGAAACGCCTCGCGGAGGTGTTTGGCGATGAGAGAGCAAATCTGGAACAAGCATGGGCCAAAGGGGATGATGTTTCGACGGAAGAATTACGTGTCGCGCTACGTCGTTACCGCTCATTCTTTGACCGACTGCTTACCGTCTAATTATGGACGAGTGTTTCCAGAAGGAGAGGCAATCATGTCATTCGGAATTTACATAGTCGGTTACATCGTATTGATTGTTGGCATGGCGATGGGGGCCAACATGCTGCACGTACCTCAGAAGTGGATCGTCGTCGGCGTTGTCTGTCTGGTTGGCATAGCGATCATCCACGGCGTGACGGCGACTCGACAAAAGGATCAGACGTCTTAGAGGTAAAGCGTCAATCCATAAACCGGAGCCAGTGTCTAGTAAGGGGATTCAGTTATGGAGCGCAAACGCAGTGCGGGGTTGGGTTTGATCCTTGAGCGCTTTTCACTCAAGGCGACGAAAGTCACTGGAACCTCCGGGGCGTTCGTCATCGCTATGGCTGTGCTTATTGTCTGGGGAATCTCTGGGCCGTTATTCCATTTTTCGGACACCTGGCAACTGGTGATCAACACAGGCACGACCATTGTCACATTTCTGATGGTGTTTCTGATTCAACGAGCGCAGAACAAGGATGCGCTCGCAATCCATCTGAAGCTTAACGAGATTGTCGCCGCCCTGGAGGGAGCCAGTAATCGGCTTGTTGATGTCGAGGACCTTACTGAAGACGAGATTGAGACGCTACACAAGCACTACCAAAAGCTGGTTGTCATGGCCAAGCACGACACCAAACTTACTGAGACTCATTCAATTGAGGAAGCCGAATCGCGGCACCAGATCAAGCAGAAAAAGCATCGTCATGCCTGAAGGGGACCTCGCTTCGGAGTAAGTCCTGATCGCTGCATTGCGCTTCCTTCCGCCTGGGTTGTGTGAGCCAAAGTAAAGCTCATGTCTGTAATGTCTGTTTGGTTTGTGCTCTTACACTTAATTCGAATGACTAGGAGGGGACAATGGAAAAGATGCGAGCGAACGTGTTTCACGGTGCAAATGACATCCATGTTGAAGAGGTCGCGCGGCCTCGCGCCAGCGTGGGAGAAGCCGTAATTCGTGTGACGCTGACAACGATTTGCGGCACGGATTTGCACATCGTGCGCGGCGAATATCCGGTCAAACCCGGTCTGATCATCGGCCACGAACCGGTGGGAGTCATCGCGGAACTCGGTCCGGGAGTTGCGGGTTACAACGTCGGCGACCGTGTGCTGGTTGGTGCGATCACACCCTGCGGCCAATGCCGAGCTTGTCTGTCGGGGCAATGGTCGCAGTGCGGTCATAGCGCCTGCGAAGGCTATTCAGCGGTTGGAGGTTGGCGCTTCGGCAACACGATTCACGGCGCGCAGGCTGAATATTTGCTGGTACCAAACGCGCAGGCGAATTTGGCCAAAATTCCCGATGAGCTAAGCGACGAACAAGTCGTGCTGCTTTCCGACATCGCTTCGACCGGTTTCAGCGGAGCGGAATCCGGTGGTGTGCGCATCGGCGATGCGGTGGTTGTCTTTGCGCAAGGGCCGATTGGTTTGTGCGCAACGGCGGGAGCGAAGCTGATGGGAGCGGCGCTCGTCATTGGGGTGGACAGTGATGAAACCAGGCTGAAGATGTCGCGCCGACTGGGAGCGGATGTCACTCTCAACTTCAAAGAAGTAGATGTGGTGGCCGAAGTAAAACGCTTGACTGGTGGCGGCGCGGACGTCGCCATCGAATCGTTGGGCACACAGCAAACATTTGAAAATGCGCTCCGTTCATTGCGGCCCGGCGGCACGCTTTCCAGTCTTGGCGTTTATTCGGGCAAGTTACAAATTCCCTATGAGGCCTTTGCCGCCGGACTCGGGGATTACCGCATCGTGACAACGCTTTGCCCCGGCGGCAAAGAGCGAATGCGCAGATTGATGGCTGTCGTCAAATCCGGTCGCGTTGATTTGACGCCACTGCTGACGCACAGCTTTCCACTCAGTGACATTACCGAAGCTTACCGGGTTTTCGGCGAACGGCTGGATGGAGTGATCAAGGTGGGAATCCGACCCTGAGCATTGCTGTCGTACGAGCGAATGACCTTGCATCCCCATCGTGGCATTCAAGCGCAAATAAGTGAGGAACTATGGAAGCTCAAATAAAGCTGGGACAAATGTTCGGCATCAAAATTGGTTTGCATTACAGCTGGTTATTCATTGCTTTGCTGATTGTGTTTTCACTCTCTGGGCATTTCGGAGAGGCGCACCCGAATTGGGTACAGGGTGTCATCTGGGCCATGGCGATTAGCACCGCGTTGCTTTTTTTTGCTTCCATCGTCGCGCACGAACTTTCGCATGCACTGGTGGCCACATGGCGCGGGTTGCCTGTCCGTTCGATCATTCTGTTTGCGCTTGGCGGGGTAGCGCAGTTTGAGAAGGAGGCCGAAGATGCCAAAACAGAGTTTTGGGTCAGTTTCGTCGGCCCTCTCGCCAGTGCGGTGATTGGGTTTGTGTGTTTGATGCTGGCATTGGGGCTCGGCTGGGCATGGATGGCGGAACCGACTACGCCGTTGATGGCAATGCTGGTCTGGCTGGGGTACATCAACTTTGGACTAGCGGTGTTCAACATGTTGCCCGGATTTCCGATGGATGGCGGACGTGTCTTGCGCGCCATCATCTGGTGGCGCACAGGCAGCATGCAACGGGCCACACGCATCGCTTCACTGACCGGGCAGGTGGTTGCTTTCGGATTCATTGTCTTTGGCATTTTACGTTTCTTTGCAGGCGCGGGCTTTAGCGGATTGTGGATGGCGTTCATTGGCTGGTTTTTGTTCAATGCCGCCAAGTCAACTTACGCACAGCAGGAGCTGACAGAGCGACTGAGCGGTGTTCGAGTAGGTGATTTGATGACGCTCGATTGCACGATGGTGGACGGCAATAGCAATTTGGAAACATTCGTAAATGACCATCTGTTGCACACCGGACGCCGTTGTTTTTTGGTTGCGGAACAAGGTGTGGTCACAGGGTTGATTACGCCGAATGAGATCAAAGGCATTCCCAAAGCACGCTGGCCTTTCACGCTTGTTTACGATGTGATGCGCCCACTGGAAGAACTGCGGACGGTGTCGCCCGAAACGCCTGTCAGCGAAGCCTTGGAAATCATCGGGCGTGAGGACATCAACCAGTTGCCAGCCTTAACCAATGGACGCTTAGCAGGAATGATTTCGCGCGATCAGATTTTGCGCTACTTGCTCACACGCGCTGAGTTGAAGATATAACGGCAGCTCACGATGAAGGAGAAACGATCATGGCGAAAAAGAAGAAAACACAATTTATTGATTTAGGCAGAGTTGAAAGCGAGAAGTTTGAGCCCAATGAAGAAGTGCGAACAGAATTTGCCGCCGCCGCTCAACTCGGTTTGACTGGCAAGGGAATTGAAGAATTGTTGGAGCATCACTCAACTTCACCCATGTTGTCCGGCGGAGACGTTGACGCAGCCTGGGAAGATGCCGCAGTCGGTGAAGAGTCTGTGGGAGGCGAAAATCCGACTCCTGACCAAGATGTCGTGGAAGAGTTAGGAAAAGCGGTGGGGATTATTTATGAAGATGGTGAGCCGCTCCATACGGCCGAGAAGTTAGAAGCCAGAGACGAGCATCGGTGGGAACTTGATCCTGCCTCATCAGAAGGGTTTGGCGAGCGGATGAAGCGCGAAGGAGAATACGAAGAAAAGTAACGCGGTAAAATTTTTTAGGCTCAGCGACGATTTGCCAACCTCCATATCGGAACGCTCGTATTTCAGCGTTGATTGATTCTGGAATGAAGTGGGACTCTTACAGAATTTTTTCGAGATAGGCACTGAGCCGGTGTTCTTTGATCACCAGAAAGCCATCTTTGTTCGTCTCGATCAGGCCCAGATTCCGAAATCGCTGCATAAATACGCTGATCCTGGGCCGCGTCGTGCCGACCATCTCCGACAACTCTTCATGCGTGATTCTTAGTTCGATGCGAATGCTGCGCGGGTCTTTCTTACCCAGAGTGCGGGCCAAGCTTAGCAGGGTCTGGCCCAGCCGCTGTTCGCTATCCACGGTCACCAGATTCGCAATCACCTGCTGTTGATCAGCAATCCGCACTGTCAGATATTGCACGAAGCCCTCAAACAGGGAGTCGTGACTTAAGCGCGCAAAAAATTTGAAGCAAGGGATCTGTTTAATGACCGTGTCTTCCATTGCCGTCGCAGTTTCCAATCGCGATCCTAGCCCGGATAGGCACAACTCGCCGAAGATATCTCCTGGCGCAAGGATGGCCAGCAGGCATTCTTTGCCGTCAGGTGAATTCATGAGCAGTTTAATCTGGCCGCTTTCAATGAAGTAGATCAATTCATCGCTATCGCCACAGGTGTAAATGTTGCTGTGTTTCGCAAACTTGATAGCGCGCGAATTCAGCGTTTCTTTTAGAAGGGATTCTTTCATCTGTTTCTTGAAATGGTCAACTTTAGGTTTGTCTTGGATCATAACGTTATCTTTTTATTGCCTGGGGTGGCCTAATCAACTCTCTGCCTTTGAATCCAGGCAGCCTTCTAACTAATTTTGCCTGTCTTGGGCTGTCAGGCTCTCTTCAAGCTTTCCCAGGGAACTCTCACTCATTGCCTGAGCAATCAACTGAGCCATCGTTTCTTTCAGCAAGTCAAAGTTCAAAGGCTTTGTGAGATAGGCATGCGCTCCCGCTTGCAGCCCAAGCTTTTTGTCTGCCTCAAATGCGTGGCCGGAAATGAACACAATGGGCGTGTGTCTGTTAAATTCACGAATGCGCTTGCATAACTCAATGCCCGATTCATCCGGGAGACTGGTATCCAGCAAACACAAATCGAAGTACTCACTTTGTACTTGGCGGAAGGCATCAGCGGCGGTCTGTGCCAACACTACTTCGTAATTCCAAATTTTCAGCAGACATTTCATCATTTGACCCGTGTTCACATGGTCTTCGACGCACAAGACACGATTGAGGGGAATATGCATATCAACCTCCAGTTGAAAATTAGTGATTACAACTTAACGTTTGGGTAAAGCTGGTATTGGAAAGGTTAAAACCCAATGCAGACTGCATTTCAAAAATAAGCCGAAATTGGCCACGTATGTTTGAGAAGTCAGTAAACGTGATTTTGAGTGTTGGGTTATTTAGTGTGTTTCCATCTGCAGACACATAATCGGCCAAGCTGAAATAATCTGCAGTCCCCATTTGAACATTTCCCCAAAAACAATGATGGAACATCCTGCTTATCTTTTCCTCTGCAACTAACAGGTAAACTGAACGCGTCCTATTTTCTTCCTGGCTTGTCTCTTATTGGACAGCAATTCATTCCAGGTTAGTCGATTATTAAGTCGCTAAATTAGCACTTAAACCGATCCTCTCACTCGCGATGGGATCACTAACAAGGGAGATGTAGTTATGTGGAACAAAGATGAAGTTAAGGGCAAAGGTAAACAGATTGCCGGCACGATTAAAGACAAGGTCGGAGAAATTACCGACAACCCGAAACTCGAAGCAGAAGGCGAAGCTGAAAATCTGGAAGGAAAAGTTCAACAGAACGTGGGCAAAGTGCGACGCAAGGTCAGTCAGGTGATCGACAGAGCGGGCAAAGTGGTGAATGGTAAACGGTAACTTGGCGAACGAGCCGATCAGCTTACCAACAATGATGTGACGGCAAAGTGTGAAAGCATTCACTCTCACGCCTCAACCGCCAGCGATGAATAGTAATTTGAAATCAGAAGGGGAAGATAATGCATAACGATACTAAAGTTTCTTGGTCAGTCGTCGGGGGCTTTCTAACAATTACGCTGCTGACTGCCAGTTTGTCTTTGAACGCTTGCTCAACCGCGGACAAGTCGGTGGCGACAGGCGGTCCTACGCCGATGGCTCAAATGACCAATTCGGAATTGGAGAACAAGATCAAAGCCAAATATACGACCGATGCACAACTCAACGCTGCGGATTTGAGCGTGGATGCGAATGTGGATCGGAATGAAATTACGCTTTCTGGGACGGTCGGATCAGAATCGTTGCGTGCCAAAGCAGTCGAGTTAGCTAAAAGCGTGCATGCCGGTTTGATCGTCACCACCAAAATTGATGTGAAGCCAGGCGAAATCTCACGGACGGCTTACACCACAGACCGTGCGCTGGAAGAACGCGCCATTGCCCAGAAGCGTGGTGAAACAGTCGGCAGTTCGCTTGATGATGCCTGGATTCACACCAAAATCGTTGCCCAACTGGTCGGCAATTCAACAACGCCGGAACGCAAGATCAACGTGGATGTGACAAACAATGCTGTGACATTGCGCGGCACAGTCGAAACTTCTGAACAAAAGTCGGAGGCTGAGCAATTAGCCAAAAACACTGATGGCGTTAAAAGCGTCAACAATCAATTGAAGGTTGGCAGCGCGCCAATGAAGAAGACTTAAGTTCAGAGGCGGACGCTTAGTGTCCTTGTTATTAGCGTTCACTGTACTCGGGCTGGAAACGACCAACGTACAAGTCAGAACCAGAAGGAGAAGAAGTTATGTTGCGTAGTGTAAATGATTTGAAGGACTTCGAGATTGTCGCCACAGACGGCGAAATCGGAAGCGTTGAGCAATTCTATTTTGATGACGAAAGATGGGCTGTGCGTTACATCGTCGTCAATACAGGCAGTTGGCTATCAGGCAGACAAGTTCTGCTCTCGCCTTTCTCGGTGATGCACGTAGATCGTGAGAACAAAAAGCTGCAGGTTACTTTGACCAAAAGCCAGGTGGAAAAAAGCCCGAACATAGATATGCACAAACCGGTGTCACGCCAAATGGAAGCAGCACACTCAGACTACTATGGCTATTCCTACTATTGGGGCAGTCCGCTTTTGTGGGGATCAGGGGAATATCCTGTTGCGGCTACACAGCAAATGGCTGCCGCGACAGCCGGTGGCAGTTCGGCCGCGGCGGCAACGGCTACAACCGGACGGCTAGCTACTACTGAAATTGTGACAGAGGCTCGCGTCGCTCCGGAAGATGTTCATTTGCGCAGCACCCAGGAGGTGGCCAGTTACAACATCGCCGCGATGGATGGCGAAATCGGCCATATCAAAGATTTCATTCTGGAAGATGACAGTTGGACGATTCGTTACCTGGCAATTGATACGCGAAATTGGCTGTCCGGAAAGAAAGTGCTCGTCTCGCCGCAATGGGTTTCTTCAGTAGATTGGGCGCAGGGCAAAGTCCACGTCAATCTTTCACGCGAAGGGATTAAGGAAAGCCCCGAATACGAACACTCCAAGCTGATTTCGCGTGAGTACGAGCAGCAGCTTTACCAGCATTATCGTCAACCCGATTACTGGTCTGAACAAAAACAAACACTGTGAGTTGAGAACCATCAAAAACGCTTGTCTGTCTTATTTGACTGAAAAACCTGTCGTTCAGATGGCAAGCCGAAAGACAGATAAGAAAGAGACATTATGGCAAGTATAAGTTGTGAAGGTATGGAAACAGTTGTCCGCAAAGCGAAAGCTTTGCGGACTGCCTGGTTGCTGGAACGGGAAGAACGTCGAGTGAAGCAGCTCGACGCCAATGTTGAAGTCAGGCGAGTCTGGATTGACTCTGACTCAATGTGGGCGACGCTAAATCCATTAGAGCGCTTCGCTATTGTTCATGCCGCTGTTGCTTAAACGAGAACAACCAGATTTTTGAAAAGAACCATTCGCAGATGCCGACTAACGGATGATCGGTATGGTTATTTTTGCCGAAGAGTAAAAATAACCATAGTAAGAACATGGATACTGACGAGACAGTAACGAACAGTCTGAGCCAACAGCGGCGGATATTACTCACCGGGGCTTCTGGATATATCGGCGGGCGGTTACTGAAGTCATTGGAAAAGAACGGCTGCGTATTGCGTTGCCTGGCTCGCAATCCAGAATACTTGCGACAACGGGCAGGCTCGAATGTCGAATTGGTCACCGGAGATGTGCTGGACAAAAGCACGCTTATTCCAGCGTTACAAGGAATACACACCGCTTACTATCTGGTGCATTCGATGGGCGCCGCCGGGGATTTTGAAGATGAGGATCGCAAGGCTGCCCGCAATTTTGGTGCGGCAGCCTACGCAGCCGGAGTTCAGAGGATCATTTATCTAGGTGGATTGGGGGGAAGTGAGCGCAAGCTTTCAGCCCATCTGCGTAGCCGCCTAGAGGTGGGACGGATATTGCGCGAGTCGGGAGTCCCGGTGATTGAGTTTCGGGCATCTATCGTGATCGGTTCCGGCAGCCTTTCATTTGAAATGATCCGAACTTTGACTGAACGATTGCCTGTGATGATTGCGCCGCGCTGGGTCTCGACGCTGGCTCAACCCATCGCAATCGAGGATTTGATCGCTTACCTGGCCACAGCCTTGGAGTTACCAGTTGAGCAAAGCCGGATTTTTGAAATTGGCGGATCCGACCAAGTCTCTTATGGAGACATCATGCTCGAATATGCACATCAGCGTGGTTTGCGTCGCTTCATTATCCCTGTGCCATTTCTGACTCCGAGGCTTTCCAGCCTGTGGCTGGCACTGATTACACCTCTTTACGCTCGCATTGGCCGCAAGCTGATCGCCAGTATGTTGACCCCTTCTGTTGTGCGAGACGATGAAGCATTGACTGTTTTCAAAATTCGGCCTCAGGGGCTCAAAAACGCTATTGCCAGGGCGTTGTGCAACGAAGATCGGGAGTTTGCTGAAACGCGTTGGTCTGATGCGCGATCTTCAGCCGGTCGCGTGAAAGCTTGGGGCGGCACACGTTTTGGCGCCAGAATCGTGGACTCGCGGGTCCTGCAAGTCACTGTTCCGGCAGCCAGCGCTTTCGAACCGATACGACGGATCGGAGGAAATACGGGTTGGTATTTTGGTAACTGGTTATGGAAGCTCAGAGGCTGGTTGGATCTTGTTGTGGGCGGTGTCGGATTGCGGCGCGGCAGGCGAGACCCTGAATGGCCTAGTCCGGGAGACGCCGTTGATTTTTGGCGTGTCGAAGCATTTCAACCCGACCGGTTATTGCGCCTGGTGGCTGAAATGAAACTCCCCGGCCGGGCCTGGTTGGAGTTTGAAGTTACAGAAAACAATCATTCTTCAACAATTCGGCAAACAGCAATCTTTGACCCTGTTGGCTTATTCGGGTTGGCTTACTGGTATGCGCTTTACCCGCTCCATCATTTTGTCTTTGCTGGAATGCTGCGCGGAATTGTTGCCACAGCCTCACGCACTCGAAAGAGCAAGGAAGTTCAAGCATGAGTGCGATACAGCAAGCGTTAGGTTTACTTGTAATCACCGGAATCTGTTTCGCGGTCGCAGGCATCGGTTCGTGGTTTATGCCTGCAGCGCTCAGCGGATGGTTTATTACGCTAAACAAACCGTCTTGGAATCCGCCGAATTGGGTTTTCGGCCCGGTGTGGTCAATGCTTTACCTTTTCATGGCGATTGCGGCCTGGCTTGTTTGGCGGCAACTCGGATGGTCGGGGGCAGTCGTGCCATTGGCTCTCTTTGCCATGCAATTGTTACTTAACGGAGCTTGGACTGGATTGTTTTTTGGGCTTCGCAAACCTTGGATAGCATTTGCGGAAATCGTACTGCTCTGGTGCGCAATTTTAGCGACATTGTTCTCTTTTTGGCGCGTGAAGCCATTGGCTGGTTGGATGTTGGTGCCCTATCTGCTCTGGGTAACCTTCGCGGCTGTGCTTAATTTAACGTTGGCGAGGATGAACCCCTAGCGACAAAGCACTCTGCTGTTACACCCCAACCGCTAAAAATATCCATTTGACCTGAATACCGAATTATTCAAGGTCGCATTATGAGAGTAAATAACTGAATGAGGTTGCAATGTGCGCTACCGTACGTTCAGTTTACTGAAAGCGGTTATTGGGGATTTTCTACCATTGTAGAGATAGACATTGCTAGTTTTCGAGTTATATCGCCCTGCCGCATTACGGATCTCAGTCTATTCCTATTGGCACATGTATTGCTCTTCAGTGCTATTTGTGAAGAACGCTGATCGTTTTAGAAACGCTGGTTTCTAAGTTGAGTAGTGTTTCTGAAATGGCGTAGAGCTTGTATTACGTTATCAGAATGGATTTGGGGCTTTTGGCCCGCAAACATTAAGGAGGAGTGAGATGAGATCGAATTACTTAACACATGCAGTTATAGCGTCCTTTATCGGAGTGACATTGCTGATTGGAACCAGCGGAATAGCCAGTCCGCAAGAACAGAACCCTAAGCAAGAGCAGTCCCGACAAAAGAAGGATGATAAGAAAGACGAAAAAAAGGCGAAGGATCAGCAGAAACAGGCTGATCAGAAACCGCAACAAGAGCGCCAAGTTGAGCAGCAGCGGCAAAAGACTGTTGACCGGCAACAGCAGCAGCGTCAAGTTGAACAACAACAGCAGAAGCAGGCTGAGCAGCAGCGCCAAGCTCAGCAGCAACAGCAACAAAGGCAGGCCGAGCAACAGCGCCAACTAGAGCAGCAGCGGCAAAAGACAGTTGATCGGCAACAACAACAGCAACGTCAAGTTGAGCAGCAACAGAGGCAAGTTGAGCAACAGCGTCAGGCTCAAGAACAACGCAATGCGCAGCAGCAACAAGAACAACAACGCCAGGCTCAGCAACAGCAAAGAGGAGCGCCGCAGCGACAGCAAGATCAGGAACGGCAGCAGCAGATCATTCAACAGCAGCGTTTGAATCAATATAACCAACAACGCCAACAGTATGACCGTCTTGCACAACAGCGTGAGCAGCAGTTGCAGCAACAGCGGCGTCAATCGCATTTACGTTTTCAGCAACAATATCTGGAACGATTGCGCCAGGATCAGATAAATCTTCAGAACGCGCGCTCGTACGAATACTCGACTCCTAACTATCGCTACTCTCGCGGCGGCAGAAACTACCAGACGAATCAATACGGTGTAGATATGCTCCGGCAGGCATTGAACTATGGTTATGAAGAGGGCTTTCGCGCCGGACAAGCCGACCGTGAAGACCGCGTTCGCTTCAATTATCGGGATTCCTATGCTTATCAGGATGCAACGTATGGGTACAACGGCTATTACGTTGATTTGACTGAATACCGTTACTACTTCCGCGAAGGATTCAATCGCGGTTATCAAGATGGCTTTTACAGCCGGTATCGATATGGCCGCAACGCGAACGGTGCGTTCAGCCTGTTGGGCAACATTCTAGAGCAGATTTTTAATGTGCGACGCTACTAACAAAAGTAAAAGCAGTGTTCGGTTACAGCCGAGCGAGCTGCAATTTCAGGAAAGCGAAAGAGGAGGAATTACAATGAAAGGTTTCGTCCAAGACATCGAAGGAATTGCCGTCAGCAATGGAGATTTTCGCCGGGTGCTTTACACGGCGAAAAGCTGCCAGCTTGTTGTGATGGCATTGAAACCCGGAGAAGAAATCGGATCGGAAGTTCATAAGCTTGATCAGTTCTTTCGGATAGAAAAGGGGACGGGGGAAGCCGTTCTTGATGGCGTTCGCATGATGATTAGTGCTGGCTTCGCGGTGCTTGTCCCCGCAGGAACACCTCACAACATCATTAACACAGGCAGTGTTCCAATGAAGCTCTATACGCTGTATGCGCCGCCGAATCATAAGGACAAAGTGGTTCACCATACTCGCGCTGATGCAGAAGCGGACGATGAACACTTTGACGGCAGGACGACTGAATAGAGAGACGGGTTGAGTTACGCCGGCAGAGACAGGGAATTTTTCGGAACTCTTTCGAGCTGGGCTTGCAAGCAGGAGAACAGCCGGGGAGTTGCACAAGAAGCTGGAAAGCAAGGCTCGTCTTTGCTTGTGACCGGCAATGTCAAAAATGTAGTTTTAAATGAACGCAGGCAAAACATCCTGCAAAGGGGGAGCGATGAAGTTTCGTATATCACTTTATGTTGTTGGGTTATTGATTTTGTTGAGCGGGTTTACCTCAGTGAACAACGCTCAGCGCCGTGATAACAGCCAAGAGCGTTGGCAATATCTAGGACAATCGAATGTAGATGGCACGAGGGATCACGACAATATTCGGGTAAACGCCAGAGAAGCGTTCCGGGCAATTCAACTCCGGGTCCAAGGGAGTGAGATTGAATTCCAGCGCGTGGTTGTGCACTTCGAAAACGGTGCAAACTCAGAGGTGGAGATTCGTGATCGTATTCGCGCTGGTGGGCAGACTCGCACGATTGATCTGCCGGGCGACAACCGTCGGATTGACAGTGTCGAGGTCTGGTACGGCCAGGGGAATTGGGGACGACGACGCCCAAATCTGAGGCTTTATGGATTGGTGTCCACTGGCTTTCTAGGCCGAGACCGTGACATGCGTGACCGTGACATGCGTGATCGTGACGTACGCGACCGTGACATGCGTGACCGCAACGATCGTGATCCCAATCGTCCTGTGCAGACTGTCTATTGTGAATCTGGTGACATGAAGCGTCATTGGTGCAGCGAAGGAATTGGAAGAAGTGTGCGTCTGATTCGCCAGCGCAGCAGCGCGCGTTGTGTGGAGGGACGGACCTGGGGCGTTGATCGGAGTGGCATTTGGGTGGATCGCGGTTGCCGTGCCGATTTCGAAGTACGGTAACTAATGCATCGATTCTATTGCTAGAACGGTGACATTAAAGGGCTAGGGACGGTTGGCCGCAGGGG
>DAOMFR010000108.1:23912-25666 GCA_035429885.1 Blastocatellia bacterium | reverse complement strand
GACTGTTCCTCATACGCTTTTTCCAGCCACTCAAAGGTCTGATCCAAATCTCCCAAGCCGAGATGGATCATCGCAAAGAAGTACGCGGACACGTATTGCCGCTTCGACAAGCTTTCCAGTTGGGCGAGCATTTGGCGGGCTTCGCGGTGTTTTCCGGCGCGGGCGCTGGCGTGGCCAAGGTAAGCGATAAACGTCGGGATGCCGCCCGACAGGTTCAAGGCTTTGCGGAAGGCGTTGATGGCTTCAGTGAAGTTTTCTTGCTGGATGAACACGACGCCTCTGTGCCAATACGCGAAGCCGAAGTTTGGGTCCATTTCCAGCACTTTGGCGCTTTGTTTCAGGGCTTCGTCGTAACGGCGCGCGAAGTAATACACCCAGCCGAGGCTCAAGGTCATAAACAGCGAAAGCGGTTCCAGTTCCTGCGCGCGTTTGCAGGCGGCTTCGGCGGCTTCGTATTGGCCAGTGGCTTTCAGGTAAAAGCCGTAACCATCGTAAGCGTTGGCGAAATTCGGGCTGAGTTCGATGGCGCGTTTGAATTCGGTTTCGGCTGCCGGGAAATCCCAGTCGTAAAACATTCGGAAAAAACCCAGCGAACAATGCGCTTCGCCAAGTGTGTCGTCGAGTTCCAGTGCTTTGAGCGCGGCGGCTTTGGCCAGTGGATAAGCGTCGTGCGGAGGCTGGCCTCCCGTCGAAGACGCAAGAAAGCCGTAAGCTTCGGCCAAGCCGGAATAGGCCAGCGCGTAATTTGGATCAAGATCAATCGCTTGTTGGAAATGTTCGACGCCTTTGCGAATCCATTCGGGCGTGCGTTTGCCGACGTAATACCGGCCTTTCAAGTACAGGTGATAGGCTTCGGTGTTGTCTGTGTACCGCTTTCGCAAACGCTGGCGGTCTTCGCCGGAAAGCCGCAGCCGCAGTTTCTGGCTGATCTCTTCAGCGATTTCATCTTGCAGCGCGAAGATGTCCGTTAGTTGGCGACGGTATTCTTCGCCCCACAGTTGCGACGCGCGCGCAACATCTATCAATTCGGTTTTGACGACCAGCGAATCTCCAAGCTGAATAACTCGGCCAGTCAGTACGGCGTGAACGGCCAGTTCTTCGCCGGTTTTCTGAGGATCGGATTTGCGACCTTTGTAACCAAACACCGTCGCACGCGGAACGACTCGCAAGCCCGGCAACTGAGACAAACTGTTGATGATGCTTTCGGTGATTCCGTCCGACAGGTATTCCATCCCAGCGTCTGCGCTGGCGTTTTCCATCGGCAACACAGCCAACGATTCAATCTGCCCGCTGGAACGTCGTTCGCTCGAACGGTTTGAAGACGAACGAACTTCCCCGGTACGGAATTCGGCAGTCAGGGCTTCACTAATTTCTTCGACGGGCTTTCTGAGCGAAGATTCCTGGTTGATGCGCGCAAACTCGGCGTCAAAGTCCAAACGGCTTTTGACGTATTTCAAATCGCTCAAGAAACTTTTGGTGGTCTGGTAACGAGCGTCGCAATCTTTTCTCAGCGCTTTTGCCAGATAGATTTCCAACTCCGTCGGAACCTGTTGGCAATATCGGCTGAGCGGCATAGCTTCCAGATGCAAAATCGCTGCCAACACATCGGTTGTCGTCGCTCCGTCAAACGGCACACGCCCGGTCAGCATTTCATAAAACAAAACGCCAAGGCTGAAAATGTCGCTTCGCGCATCCACTGCCAGCCCGCGCGCTTGTTCAGGCGACATATAAGTCACCGTCCCCATCACTGTGCC
>DAOMFR010000108.1:17762-23812 GCA_035429885.1 Blastocatellia bacterium | reverse complement strand
AGTTTGGCCAGGCCGAAATCCAAAACCTTGACGTAACCGTCCGGACGAATCATCACGTTTTCAGGTTTGATGTCGCGGTGAGTGATACCGGCTTCGTGCGCGGCTTGCAGCGCCGAAGCGATTTGCGTGGCGATGTCCAACGCTTCGCGCAGATTCATTCCCTCCGACCGCAAATGCTGCCGCAGAGTTTTTCCGGCAATGTGTTCTGTGGCAATGAAATGAACGCCGCTGTCTTCGCCGACTTCGTATATGGTGATGATGTTCGGGTGGTTTAGCGCCGAAGCAGCGCGGGCTTCCTGTTGAAAGCGGGCGAC
This sequence comes from Blastocatellia bacterium, assembly GCA_035429885.1. Classification (GTDB taxonomy): domain Bacteria; phylum Acidobacteriota; class Blastocatellia; order RBC074; family RBC074; genus RBC074. Next base: position 23,498 of record DAOMFR010000108.1, on the reverse strand, counting down.
TCGCGTCTGATCTTTTGTGAAGGCTTCGGGCAAAATTTTCAGCGCCAGCTTGCGCCCAAGCCGTGGGTCTTCGGCCAGATAAACTTCACCCATTCCGCCTGCGCCCAGTTTGTCCAGAATGCGGTAATGCGAAATTGTCGCGTTGGGGTCGAAGTCAGCCATTGTTTCAACGTTGAAACGGAGAGAATACAGAATAAACGAAAATAACGGAATAAACAGAAGCTCAAAAAATCAATTCGAGCCATTCTGCCAATTCCGTTATTCTCGTTGTTCAATTCCCTGCTTTGCGATTGCCGCTATCGAATCACAAACCACGTTTGCGAATGTGCAGCGACTTTGGCACGAACGGTGATGCGATATTCGCGGTCGAGTTTTCGTTTGACGGGCTTGCCGTCCTGTTCAGCAACCAAAGCGAATTCGCTCAAGCCGGTGTGATACAGCGGCAGTGTAATGGATTGTTCCAGCGGCTCATTCGATGGGTTGTAGACCATCGCCAAGCCCCTGGTCGGCAGCGCTGAATTGACGTGCAAAATTGCATCCAGATTGCGGCCATCGGCTCGGCGGACGTGAATCACGTCGGATTCCAGAATGTCTCGATATTGTTTGAACCACTTCACCCATTTGACGACGGCGGCTTTGGTTTCTGGCGAATCATACAAACGCGGGCCGCGATAGCAGGCTTGTGCGCCATAGCCCAAATTGTTGGCCATATGCTGTTCGTAATCTTGCAAATGGTCGCGCAACGGTTCGATAGTCGCCGCAGCGCCTCCGCCGTGATATTGCACCAGCGGGACAAACATCCACCCCATCGAAGGCGTTTTCAGCCAGGTGCCGTCAAACAGATTTTGCCGCGCGTGAATGTGTTGTTGATCGCGCGGCAATGACCAGTTGGTTTCGCGGTATCCCATCCCGACTTTGTTCGATCCGGCCAGGAAGTAATTGTCCGGCACGTTCAGGTAAACGCCACGCGCGCGGCACCAGCGATAAAATTCCGTGATGCGTTGGTATTGCGCCCATTGCGAATCTTCCAAGCCGCGATGGCCGGGATGTTGCGTCGAAGCGCACACATCGCCCGGATAATTGCCATCGTGCTCCAGCAAATTGAATCCGGTTTCGGCGATGAACTGTTTGAGTTTGGCGAAGTATTCCTGTCCCCAGCGGCTTTCCAGACAAGGGGAATTGCCGAAGATGGCTCCACCGGTCTTGCCGGTTTTCGGATTGATCACGTCGTGTTCGTCGCTGACGCGGCGGCTGGCCAGCAGCGAATACCCGCCGAGTTCCAGCCCTTTGCCGTTGGCGTATTCGCGGAAGGCTTTGAACTTCGCAATGTTCGCGGGTGACACGTCTTCCATATTCAGGCCGCTGCCGAAACTGAGAATGATCATTTCGAATCCGCATTCGGTGGCCTGATCAATCGCCGGATACACAACTTTCGGGTCGGTCGAAGTCAGATGCAGCATCAACGGATTTTCCGTCGCCCACGGAGCCATCATTCGATACAAACGGCGAATCGCCATTCCCTGCCGTTCGCGGTCGTTGTTGTCGTGAACCAGCTCAAACGCGCGAATTCCTGTGAACACGGCTCCGGCGGCGACATCCACCTCCGGGCCGAGCGGCGGTTTCACTTCCAACAAGCATGGCGTTTTCAGTTCGTAACTGACCTGCGTTTTATATTCCGGATCGTCCGTCCAGAACACTGCGCGATGCAAACTGGCGACGGACATTCCGCCAAACGCGAAATCCGTCAACACCGTCAGATTCGGCCGGAGCCATTCCGGACTCGGATCCACCTGCGATTCGGCTTCGACCACACGCAGAATTTCGCTTTTGAACTTGTTCAGTCGAATCGTTTTTCCACTGGTGTTGTGAATTGTCAGCCATTTGCTGACCAGCGGCGCGCCATCGTAAAGCTCGTAATGCACGGCGGCTTTGATCCCCGGCAATTCTCCAACCGGAGGCGTGAACCACAGCGTCAACGAAACTCCGGTCGGCGGCCAGGCCGTGCTGGTTGAACGACGCGCCTGTTTCCACGTCATTCGTTCAACGGTTTTGCCGATTTCAAACCGCTCGAATTGAAATGCCTTCGGATCAGACCTCATGGCTTCAAGCCAATCGCGGCGCAAAAACGCCAGATTCGGTTGGCCAGTCAATCCGCCAATCGCAAACGTTTTCCCGTTCAGTTCGACTTCGGCTTCGGGCGCAACGGCACGCAACAGCGATTCGCCCGTGACCAGATTGTCGAACGCGACCGTGGCGGCATTTGGCGCAATGCGAATCGTTCGGGTCACAAGCCCGTTGCTCAGAACCAATTCGTTACGAAGTTTGTCGTGTCTGATTTCAGCGCGAGAGGCGATTTTGCCCACCAGCCAATCGGACTGCTGCGCCCTCGCGCTCAAAAGAGGAAAGGCGGCAAGTACCAATGCCGCCATCAAGGCCAGACGTGGCCAATTCGGTCTCGGATGAGTTTCATTTGGTGAGTTCATCGGCGTTCAGAGCAGTGGAAGCGTCGTTCAGCTTCTGTTTCAAATACTCTTCATTCAAATGGTGATAAGCCTTGGTGCTGTGTTCCACTGAACGAAGCGCGCCGCCGGAAAGTTCTTTTTTGACTGTGGCGGGCGAACCGGCAGCCAGCATTCGCGGTGGAATGATCGTGCCGGGAATGACGACGCTGCCAGCGGCGGTCATGGCTTGTTCGCCGACAACGGCTTGATGCAACACGATTGATCCCATCCCAACGACGGCGCCGGTTTCGATGGTGCAACCTTCCAACAAAGCTCCGTGGCCAATGGTCACGTCGTCTTTGATGATGGTGGGAATTTCCGGCGTCGTGTGAATGACGGAATTGTCCTGCACGTTGGAACCGCGCCCGATGACGATGCGGCCTTCGTCGCCGCGAATGACCACGCCATACCAGATGCTGACGCCATCGCCGAGTTCCACGTCGCCAATGATCGTGGCGTTCGGAGCAATGAACACGTTTTGGCCAATCTGTGGCCGCTTGCCTTTGTATTCAAAAATCATTTGAACCTCAAAATTACATCCACGAAGAAACACGAAGAAAGCACGAAGAGAAGAAAAAGCTTTAGACAGGATTTACAGGATTCAACAAGATGAAGGATCAGGGAAGTTTGATTGAATCCAACTGAGACTAATCCTGTTCAATCTTGTAAATCCTGTCTATTTCTTCCTTTGCGCAACGTCGTGTTCCTTCGTGGAAAAGTTACTGCTCTGAATCTGGCCGTGACTGATTCAGATAAAACGCGCGAAAGTATCCGTACATTGACCAGCACGACGACACAACCACTAGCCATAACAGTCCGCGACCGACTCCGTAAAACAGCACTCGCCAATCCAGCCAGTTCATCTCCTCTGGGCCAAAAAAATGGCTGAGCGTGACGCTCATTTCCGGCACAGTCCAAAACTGGATGATCGGGAAGGCTTTGGTTTCAACGGGAGGGCCGCCATTGACCGATGAAGTAATCAAAAACGCGATCGTCACAACTTGAGAAAACATCTTGAATTTGCCCGCTTTCGACGCGGGGATTGTCCAACCTTCAGCGGCGGCGACGGCGCGCAAACCGGAAACGGCGAACTCTCTGCCAACGACAATAACCACTGCCCACGCTGGAGCCAGCCGGTTTTCCACCAGCGAAATGAAGGCCGCAGAGATCAACAACTTGTCAGCAATCGGATCGAGCAGCGTGCCGAATTTGGAAACCTGCCCGCGTTTGCGCGCCAGCCATCCATCTACGGCGTCGGTGCAGGCCGCGAACAAAAACAGACTGACGCCTGCGATGTGTTGCGGCAGGCCGACGTAGTCTTCGGAAAATCTGGTCAACAGCACGACGACCAGCAACGGCACGATGAAGATTCGCAGTAGTGTGAGCAGGTTAGGCAGGTTCATTGTCTGAAATTGATAATTGACAGTTGATAATTGACAGCGTTCGTCGCCACTATCAACTATCAATTATCAACTATCAATTAACCACGGAATTTATTCGTGATTGGCATGCGGCGGTCGCGGCCAAAGGCTCGCGGAGTGATCTTCACTCCAGGCGCGGCTTGGCGGCGTTTGTATTCGTTCAGGTCGACCAGCCGAGCGATACGGCGAACAGTCGCATCGTCGAAGCCTTCAGCGATGATGGATTCTATGCTCAGGTCTTGTTCGACGTAAAAATCCAGAATCGCGTCCAACACTTCGTAAGGCGGCAGCGAGTCGCTGTCTTTCTGATCTTCGCGCAGTTCGGCGGAAGGCGGGCGGGTGATGATGTATTCGGGAATAACTTCTTTGCCGTCGCGCTGGTTCAAGTAATTGCAGAGTTCATAAACCAGCAACTTCGGCACGTCTTTGATGACGGCAAAACCTCCGCACATATCACCGTACAGTGTGCAGTAACCCACGCTAACTTCGCTTTTGTTGCCGGTGGTCAGAACCATCGAACCGAATTTGTTCGACACAGCCATCAGGATGTTGCCACGAACTCGCGCCTGAATGTTTTCTTCGGCGACGCCCATTGGAGTTCCCGCAAACACCGGATCAAGCATTGTCAGGTACTGATTGAAAGCGTCTTCGATTGGGATGATGTGATAGGCCACGCCCAGATTTTTGGCGAGTTGTTCAGCGTCGCGGGCGCTTTCGTTGGATGAATACCGCGTTGGCATAAACACGCAGGTCACATTTTCAGCGCCGAGCGCGTCAACAGCCACACAGGCGACCAACGCAGAATCAACTCCGCCCGACAAACCAATGACAACGCTTTTGAAGCCGTTCTTCAAAACGTAATCGCGCGTGCCGACAACCAAAGCGCGATAAACTTCTTCCGTCATTTGTGGGACAAGCGGCCAGCTTGTCCCGGATTCACTCAGCGTGGCTGCCCCTGAAGCCTCCGACAAGCTGGCAGCTTGTCCCACGGTTTCAAACGGCAGCTTTCTCAATTCGATCAGCTCAACGCTGATTCCCTGGCTGGCAATGTCCAGCCGATCCTGCCGCCTTCGCGGATCATGTAACCGTTCTTTGAAAACGCGCTCGGCGTTGATGTCGGCGACGATCAAATCTTCTTCAAACAATTTGCCGCGAGCGGCAATATGACCGCGTTCGTTAATGACAAGACTTTGGCCATCAAACACCAGTTCATCCTGACCGCCGATCAAGTTCACATACGCCAACGCAACAGCATTGTCTTCGGCGCGCGTCGCCAACATGCGTTCGCGGTCTTTGCCTTTGCCCGCGTAATACGGTGAAGCCGAAATATTGATGATGATTTGCGCTCCAGCCAGCGCCTGCACCTGAGTCGGGCCGCCCGGATACCAAATGTCTTCGCAAATGTTCACGCCGAACAACACGTCGCCATAAGCAAAGATCGGTGCGCTTTGGCCCGCGTCGAAGTAACGATACTCATCGAAGACGCTGTAATTCGGCAGGAAGTTTTTGCGGTACACGGCTTTCAATTCGCCGTCGCAAATCACTGCCGCCGCGTTGTGAATGTCGGTCGTCCGGTCAATAAACCCGATAATCGAAATGATGCCGGTCGAAGCGGCAATGACTTCGTCCAAAGCTTTGCGGTTGGCGGCGATGAATTGCGGCTTGAGTAGCAAATCTTCCGGCGGGTATCCGGCCAGAGCAAGCTCAGGCACGGCGACAATGTCGGCTCCGGCGCGTTTGGCTTGTTCAATGCTGGCGATGATCTTGGCCGTGTTGCCTGCAAAATCGCCGACCGTGGTGTTGATCTGCGCGAG
>DAOMFR010000108.1:0-17662 GCA_035429885.1 Blastocatellia bacterium | reverse complement strand
CCAGAAACGACGATGACTTTTTCCCTGTAGCCTGCGCCAACGGTGTCAATCGCCAACACATAATTGTTTTCGTCTTCGCCGGTCAGTGTGATCGGGCGAACGAGCAACAGTTTGCAGCCTTCCAGCCGCGGATCTTTGCGCGTGGCGACGACGTTGCCGATGATGCGTCCAATAATCATTTGGGTTTTGGATTTTGGATTTTGGATTCTTGATTGGGACAATTCGTAATCAAAAATTCAAAATTCAAAATTGAATTACTTGATGCCTCTGGATTGCGGCGCGACTGGCAGGGCGTCGTCCACCGAAGAATGCGGGCGCGGGATAACGTGAACGCTGACCAGTTCGCCCACGCGGCGAGCGGCTGCGGCTCCGGCATCGGTCGCGGCTTTGACCGCAGCCACGTCTCCGCGAACGATGGCGGTGACAAATCCTCCGCCGATCTTTTCGTACCCGACCAGCGTGACGTTGGCGGCTTTGACCATCGCGTCTGAGGCTTCGATCATTGCTACCAAGCCTTTTGTTTCAACCATTCCTAACGCTTCCATGAATCTCTCCTTAAATCAGAAGCCAACCGATAAATTCCTCTTCGGTATTCTTCAAGTTTTGTGTTTGCGGAAGCTGTGTCCGCTTCGGAAATAACGTGATTGTTTTCAGGGCAAAGAACAAGGTCATTCAGGGTTCCCCAGCCACCGAAAGACTGAAGCAGTTTCTCAAGTCCTGAAACATCACCTTGCCCAATCAAATCACTACAATGACGAAGTCGCTTACTCCAAACACGCTCTTGGTATCTTTCGAGAAAACCAATTGCCTCCTCAAGCAACTCGATTAGGCCAGTCATTGAACAACTCCTTACTTGCTCAGACTAACAGCCTGAGTCAGCAATTCAACTAACTCAGCCCGCGTCAAAGTAATCTCTCCGTCCCTCTGTCCCTCTGTCCCTCTGTCTCCAATTCCGCACGCCTGACCGCTTCTTGCCTCAAAAGGCATGGCGCCATTGCGTTCACGAATTTCAAACAGCTTGGGAATCGCTCGATCTGGAATCGTGTTTTCGTTGCCAAGCGAGCGTGCGATGAAACTGATCTTGCAGGTGTGTTCCAGAGTTTCCAGTTTGTTGAATGCGTGTTCCAGCGTCGCAGCATAAGCCACAGCTCCGTGATTGGCCATCAACAACGCATCGTGAAATTCCAGATAAGGTTCAATCGCGTCCGTCAGTTCACGCGTCGAAGGCGTTCCGTAAGCCGCCAGCGGCACACATCCCAGCGTCAACACGACTTCGGACAGAATCGCTTTGCTCAAACTCAATCCGGCGACGGCAAATCCTGTCGCGTGCGGCGGATGCGCGTGGACGACGGCGTGAATGTCCGAACGATGCTGATAAATGATCCTGTGCATCGGCCATTCCGACGACACTTTGTACGGTGAAGATTCCAACGGATTGCCGTCCAAATCCACCGTGACCATCATTTCCGGCGTCATCCAGCCCTTGCTGACCGCCGACGGCGTCGCAATGCAGCGATTTTCACCGACTCGAACGCTGATGTTTCCGTCGCCTGCCACCAGCAAGCCACGGTCGTAACACCGAGTGGCGATTTGAACAATCTGCTCTTTGACCTTTTGTTCGTCTATCATTTTGATTTAACTGCTTCTGCCGGTCGTGGCGCTGACTTATTTTCCAGCGGCAGCCGCTTCCTGCCGCAAAAACTCTCTATAACCGATATTGATGGCGTCCGCGCTGGGGTTGGCCAGAAAATACGACAGGCTTTCCAGCGAAATAGTCAGGTCTACGTTTTTCACTTTTACGCCCGCTTTGGGATTCAAATGCACCGGAGCGAAATTCAAAACGGCGCGAACTCCCGCGTTGGTCACATCGTCCAAAACTCGTTCGGCGGCGGCGGCGGTAACGGCAATAATGACAATTTCAATGCCTTCGCGTTGAATGACTTCTCTCAACTTTTGAGTGCCTTGGATTTCCAGACCGGCGCGGGTACGGTTGCCGATTTTGGCCGGGTCATCATCGAACAAACCTGCGACTTCAAAATTGCCCTGGCTGAACCCGTGGTAATTCGCCAACGCCGTCCCCAGATTTCCCAACCCAACAATGGCGACTTTGCGTTTGACCGTTAGCCCCAGAATCTTGATCAGATGATTGCGCAACTCTTGGACGTTATACCCAACCCCGCGCACTCCGAATTCGCCAAAGTAAGCCAGGTCTTTGCGTATTTGAGCCGAGTTCAAGTTGAACTGTTCCGCCATTGTCTTGGAAGAGACAGCTTCTATTCCTGTCGCCGCAAGTTCATTCAAACACCGCAAATAAACCGACAGGCGGTTGGTCGTCAATTCTGAAATCTTCTCTGTTTTCATGCTGTTGGAGCGCCTTCATCGTTCCGAAGCGCACGATAGCTTAGGCTTCTGACGGCTGTCAACTTGGCGTTTTGACAAGACTTGTAGCCCTTCGTACACTCCGCGCGCACTTAAAAATTAACGGAGAACAGACTTTGATCGCGCACATTTCTGGCAAACTGATTCAAAAACAGCCGAACTCCATCATCGTTGACGTGAGCGGAATTGGCTACGAACTAAACGTGCCGCTTTCAACGTTTTATGAATTGGGCGAAGTCGGTGCAACAGTCAGCTTGCGAGTTCATACACACGTCCGCGAAGATGCGTTGCAACTCTTCGGCTTTCGCACCGAAGCAGAAAAGAAGTTGTTCCTCTTGCTGAACAGTGTTTCCGGAATTGGCCCCAAGTTGGCCATTACAGTGTTGTCGGGTCTGAGCGCGGAAGAGTTGATTCAAGCGATTCGTGCTGGAAATCTGACCAAGCTGACCGGCATTCCCGGTGTCGGCAAAAAAACTGCCGAACGAATGCTGGTTGAACTGAAAGACAAAGTCGCGGCGATTTTGCCGCCGGGACTGGAAGATTCCACGACGAGCGTGCTGGCTCACACCGGAGACACGATGCGCGAAGACGTGATTTCGGCGCTGGTCAATCTGGGTTATCCGCGCGCCCAAGCCGAAAAAGCCGTCAACGCGGCTCTCAAGCAAACTCCCGACGAGCGGTTTGAAGCCATTCTGAAATCGGCGCTGCGCAGTTTAGCAATTTGAAACCGATGAGAACCTTAAAGAATTTATTTGAAAACAATCGGCTCTGGGCGCAAGAGATGAAATCGCAGCAGGCAGATTTTTTTCATCGGTTATCACAACAACAATCGCCGGAGTATTTGTGGATCGGATGCTCGGACAGTCGCTTGCCGCCGAACGAAATTATCGGCTTGATGCCCGGGGAGCTGTTCGTTCATCGCAATGTGGCCAATGTCGTTATTCATACGGATTTCAATTGCCTGTCGGTGATGGAATACGCGATCGAAGTTTTGAAGGTCAAACACGTCATTGTTTGCGGCCATCACGGTTGCGGCGGAGTTCAAGCGGCACTCAGAAATCTGGAGCTTGGCTTGATTGATAACTGGCTGCGTCACGTCCGCGACGTTCACGACAAACATCAAATTATGCTGAACCGTGTCGCCAAAGAACCCAGACGATGGGACAAGCTCTGCGAATTAAACGTCGTCGAACAAGTCCACAACGTCTGCAACACAACCATCGTTCAACGCGCCTGGAAAAATGGCCAGCAAATTTCCGTTCACGGCTGGGTTTACAGCCTGCACGATGGTTTGTTGCGCGATCTGAATGTTTGCACCACCGGCATTGAAGAAAGCGACCGAGTTTATACCGCTGCGATTGAAGCAATTTACAGCGATTACGCAACGGCTGTCGCGAAGTGAGCCAATCACAAATGAGCGATTCAACATCCAAAAGAATTGTTGGCGGCAAAGCCGTGGACGACGACCAGCAGATTGAACTCTCGCTGCGCCCCCAATACTTGCGCGAATACATTGGCCAGCGGAAGGTCAAAGATAATCTGAACATCTTCGTCAAAGCAGCACTGGCTCGTAGTGAAGCGTTGGATCATGTATTACTCAACGGGCCGCCGGGCTTGGGCAAGACGACGCTGGCGGCGATCATTTCCCGCGAAATGGGTTCACAGCTCAAGATGACTGCCGGGCCGGTGATTGAAAAAGCCGGCGACCTGGCTGCGCTGTTAACCAATCTGGAGGCGGGCGATGTGCTGTTCATTGACGAAATCCATCGGTTGCATCCGGCCATCGAAGAAATCCTTTACCCGGCGATGGAGGATTTCGAACTGGATTTAGTGATTGGGCAAGGGCCTTCGTCCCGTTCGGTGAAACTGGAATTGCCGCGCTTTACGTTGATTGGCGCCACGACTCGACCGGGATTAATTACTGCTCCATTGCGCGGACGGTTCGGCATTAACTTTCACCTGGATTTTTATCCCGTCGAAGATTTGCAAATCATCGTCGAGCGCTCGGCTTCGATTCTGGGCGCGAAGATTGAAGACAGCGGCGCAAAAGCGATTGCATTGCGTTCACGCGGGACGCCACGTATCGCCAACCGGCTATTGCGCCGCGTCCGCGATTTTGCCGAAGTCGAATTCGATGGAACCATCACGGCAGCGGTCGCCACGGATGCGCTGAATCGAATGGAAGTTGACCGCTTTGGCTTGGACGAAGTAGATCGCAAAATGCTGACGACCATCATCGAAAAATTCGGCGGCGGACCGGTCGGTGTCAGCACAATTTCGGCTTCGATCAGCGAAGAGAAAGAAGCCATCGAAGAAATTTACGAACCGTATCTGATTCAAATCGGCTTTCTGAACCGAACTCCGCGTGGGCGCGTGGTAACGGCGGCGGCGTACCAACACTTGGGCTTTGACTTGCCGAGCAATCTGCCCGCGAATCGGCAAGATGGACTGTTTCAATAAGTTTATGCAGCACGACTGCAAGTGCTGTTGAATCGGCCTTGCTCACACGGGCTCCTGATTCATTCGTTTTATGCATATTTCCGAATTCGACTTTGATCTGCCGGATGAGTTAATCGCCCAGCAACCGATTGAACCGCGTGACGCTTCGCGGATGCTGGTGGTGGATCGGAAAAACCAAACTTACCGCGACGGAGTGTTCACCGAATTCCCGCAGTTTTTTGAAGCTGGCGATGTGATTGTGCTCAACAACACGCGAGTCTTCCCCGCCCGCTTGCTCGGCCATCGAATCGTCAAAGGCCTGCGCGGCGCTCAGGTCGAAGCCTTTCTGGTCAAAAAAGTCGGCGGCAATGAATGGGAAGTGTTGGCCAAACCTGGACGCGCGTTGAAAATCGGCGCGGAATTGGAATTCGGCGGCGGTCGGTTGCGAGGCGTTGTCACTGAAATCGTGGAAGAGGGTCGCAGGCAGATTCGGTTTGAATGCGATGGCGATTTTGATCGCGTGATTGATGAAATCGGCAACACGCCTTTGCCGCCATACATCAAGCGCGAACAAACCGAAGAACACCGGCTGGACGAACCGCGCTACCAAACCGTTTATGCCAAACAGCGAGGAGCGATTGCGGCACCAACCGCCGGGCTGCATTTCACGCCGCGCATTTTTGAAGAGCTTCGCGCGCGCGGTGTCGAAATCGTCGAAATTACCCATCACGTTGGCTACGCGACTTTTCAGCCGATTCGGGTTGAGCACGTCGAAGAACATCGCATCGCAGCAGAGAGCTATGAAATCAGTGAAACTGCCGCCGCCGCGATCAATGCGGCTAAACAATCCGGCAAACGCGTGGTGTCAGTCGGCACAACTTCGGTTCGAGCCCTGGAAAGCGGCGCAATTGCCGACGGTTTGTTGCAAGCTGAACACAACGACACTGAACTGTTCATTTATCCGGGTTATCAATTCCAGATCGTTGACGCGCTGCTGACCAATTTTCATTTGCCGCAATCTTCGCTGCTGATGTTGGTGTCGGCGTTTGCCAATCGAGATTTGATTCTGGCCGCGTATCGCCACGCGGTTCAGCAGCGTTATCGGTTTTATAGTTATGGAGATTGCATGCTCGTGATTTAGTCGGAAGCGTGGTGTTGATAGTTGGGAGTTGAAGATGCGGAAGCTCATATCATCCCTTCAACCCCTAATTTCAAACCACCAACTCCCCATTTGTTATGCAAGTTATCAATCATTATCCAACTCAACGCTCAAGAGCCTTCAAGGGCTTAATGCGCCCGCTGTTTTTGTCCGACTTGAACGAGTTGTGGCAATTGGATTTACGCGTTTTTTTGGACGGCGAGGCATATGAACGGGAAACATTTCGCTATTTGCTGACCAATCCGAAAGCGATTACTCGGCAAATCCGCTCTGATTTAGATGAAATGGTGGCGTTCGGAATTGCCGTGATTGAAGATTCAGGCCAAGGTCATCTGACGGCTATTGGTGTTGCGCCGGAATATCGCCGACGTGGGCTTGGCAGGTTGGTCATACACGAAATCGAACGCAGCTTCCTCGCTCGCGGAGTGAACTCCATTAAGCTAGAAGTTCGGGCCAGCAATCTCGCGGCGCAAAAACTTTATGACCAATTGGGGTACATCGTCACCCAGCGGATGGGAAAGTACTATTCCAACGGAGACGACGGTTATTCGATGGTTAAGTACTTGGAAATCAGCAGTTAGCTTCACTTCCGCATCTGCACGGCTCTCCAATTAGAATGATTCTACCCACAAGCCTCAAAAAAATTTCCTGACAAAGCGGATTTTCACCCAAGTGAAAGATCATTAGGCACTTAGGTCTTCCCCTTGTGTCGCCTGGGATGAAATTTTCAGCAATTTCGAGTCCTTTTCTTCATTTTCGAGCAAATCACTAGTTTGACAACATCCCCCTAATCAGCTATAAATCCAGTCACTTAGCGACATAAACAGTGCGCCCGGAAAGTTCACAACCACTTTTACCAGAGAGGGGAAATCGTATGAGGGAAGCACTCTCTAAACGATCCAAAGCGACGACGAAGACATTGGCGAAAAGCAAAGCGTCCGACAAGTTGTCTGCCAAATTGTCTGGAACCAATGCACAAACTAAATTGATGAAGTCAAAACCAAAGACAGCGTCAAAACCGAAATCTCTCTCCACTTCAAAAGTGAAATCGCGAACCACGGCGAAGCCAAAGGCAGTCGCCCTGAAACCGGCAAAGTCTGCCCCCAAAGTCCAAGTACCGAAGAAAGCTGTCGCTAAAGCATCCAAGGCAAGTGCAAAGGTTGCGCCGAAAGTTGCGGCCAAAAAACCTCTTCCGAAAATAGCTGCGACCAAAAAAGTAACCAAACGCGTAGCCTCAACCACAAAAGCGGCCAGCAAGACCGCAAAGGTCAAAGCTAAAGCGACGACAGTTGTTCGTAAAGCAGTTGCGCCCGCATCAAGCAAGCCGTTGACGAATGTAAGTTTGACGAAAGTGGTGACGCGCAAACCGAACAAGCTCACGCTGCCGATCAGAGTTGCGCCGCCATCGCCAGAACCTCCACGCAAAACATCCACTGCAGCGGCATTGCGGATGTTCGAACATGCGGTGCGGGTATTTAATCGTCGCCACTTTGAAGAAGCCAAAGAGATGTTTGAAACCTTGCAGGCGAAATATCCCAACGAAGTCGAGATCATCACTCGGTCGCAGATGTACTTGCAGGTTTGCACTCAAAAACTTGCCAACATGCCGTCAACTCCGCGCAACGCGGATGAGTTGTATGACCGCGGCGTGTATGCGCTGAACATTGGCGATTTCAGCCAGGCTAAAAACTTCTTCGAGAAAGCGTTGAGACTGAAACCCGAAGAACCGCATTTGCTGTATTCGCTGGCGGCAACACTGGCACAAACCGGATCGCACGATCAGGCGCTGGATTATCTGAAACGGACAATTCAAATTCAGCCGCGCTATCGCGCTCAGGCGCTCAACGATTCGGATTTTTCCGAGCTGCGTGAAAACAAACAGTTTCTGGAATTACTCGGTCTGGCTTCGCCTTTCGACATTTTACAAGCCAAGCGCTAAACCAATCTCTTAAACGTACAAATGGCCACGAAGGAGTTTCCGATTCGTGGCCATTTGCATTTCTGAATTGTTCAGACGCCGAATCAGCGAACCCGCAGTTTCAGCACATTCGCTTTTACGCCATCAACGGTCAATTCCAAATCCACTTCGCCTTTGCCGTTCAAACTTCGCGGAATTCGAGCGTTGATTTGATCCAGGCCGAAAAAGCCGTCGGTGATTCCAACATACAAAACCTCACAACTAACACCGCCAAGCTTCAGGCTGACAGCATCCAGCGAACTGCGTCCGCGAAGCCCGGTGCCGTACCCGACTAGAAACACCTGATCGGTTTCAACTCCCAAATCAATCGGCAAGGCGACGAATTTATTTTGCGTCGGATCAAAGGTCGCCAACTGCTCATAAATCTGCGAACCGTCGGCTTTGATTCTCAAAATGACTGCCGCAGGAACATCGCGCCCGCTGGAGTTCGCCGAAAACAGCGCCGGAGCGACAGCAGCAATGTTCACTGTTCCGGCAGCGAGTTTCCCTTCTCCGTTGGCGATTAGAATCGTCGCTGCTCCGACGGCCAACCCTTCCGGCATCAGAAAGTTGATCTGTCCTGGCGAGACAAAAAACAGCCGAGCCAACTTCTCAATATTCGCGCTGTCTCGAACCGTCACAGAAGTTCCCCCCAGCAAAACCGGCAGCGGCGAACTTGACCCGACTTGCACCGATGAAGCCAGATTGTCTCCGAACGCGGCGACAATGGACGCGCCCGCCAAAGCCGAGGCATTGAAACTCGCCGCCGATACACTGGAGATTGCGCCAAAATTCGCCAACAAATTTTTCACATCGGTGCGAATGGCGGGAAGCATTGGATAAAACGCTTCGCCCGGACATTCAGTGGCTCCGGGACCGTCGCGGTGACCAGAAATGTTGTTCAAATCCAAACCGCTGGCGGCGTGACGCGATTTGCCCGCCGGATCAATCCCGCGCTGATCGGCTTTCCAGGCCAAAAGCTTTTTCAAACTATTCAGCGCCGCTGGCGGCGGAGTCGAGCTGGTGAAATCGCCAATCACGACCACGCCCATTGTTCCAGAGTTGACGCCGCTGAAATGCGCGCCGATGACGTTATCGCCTCCGGCGCGGCCTTCGTAAATCGCGCCGGTCTGGTCAATCACGTAGTTGTAGCCGATGTCCGCCCAACCGTTCGAAAACACGTGGAAGTTCCAAACGCTGCGCACCGCCGCTGCCCAGTCACCGTTGATCGGCCCGCTGGGACTGAATGTGTGATGCACAATCAAATGCGTGACCGTCGTGTAGCTCAGACTTCCGTGTGTGGTGATTTGGCCATCAGGACAGCCCCATTCGGTTCGGGTGACGACAGGCGGTTTAGGGTATTTAGGCTGTTGAAGATTTTCTGTATCCATCACTTCGCTCGCTCGTTGTTGAATTCTCTGCTGCATTTCGCGCGGAGTTGCGCCCGGACTGATAAATACCAATCGCAAACTGGAAACTGTCGCCTGCTCTTTGGCCGAGATTTGATATTGGATAAACCGTGTTCGTTGATCCAGCAACACCAGCGCGCTGACCTGTTCCCCGCGCTCGTTGGCGTTATCGCCGTGGGCGTTCATCGGCAACCACTCGCTCCAACTAAAGCCATCGGTTGAACTTCGCAAGCTCAGTTGAACGTCGCCTTGCACTTTCCAGGCTGCGCCGACTGCCAAAAAAGGCTCAACACGATCCAGCGGCACAGCAACAACTTCCGAAGTCATTTTTACAGACTTCGCAAAGTCCGTCGCCAACTCAAATTTGATTTCGCTGTGCCTGACATCCGGCTTTTGACTCTGAGCAACACTCGCCAACGACAAAGTTGTTGTCATCAGAACACTCAGCATTGCCATACAACGAAGCTTCTTCATTTGATCGGTTCTCCGCGTTTGTGGTTTTGACTTCGGCTCGGTTATAAACAGTCCAACATCAGCGAGTCAATTGGTGCAGGCATCATTTCCGGAAGCGCAATGCGACCGGTTTGGGTTCAGTACCGGAAGCAGTGGCGACCGGGTTTCCATATTTCATCAGCGGGCAGAAAGTAAAAGCTGACGATGCGAAGTGTTCACAATCCGCCTAACCCTTGGTTGACCGAACAGCACGAATGGATCGGCGAACCGCCCGAAGCCAAGCTGGAAGTCTTCGAAGAAACCGCCACGCGTTCGATCATCACCAGTAACAACAGTCCGGACATTCCGTTTGATTATTCGATCAACTGTTACCGAGGCTGCACGCACGGTTGCACATACTGTTTTTCGCGCCCGACGCATGAATATCTGGGTTTCGGAGCCGGAACGGATTTCGACCGAAAGATCGTCGCCAAAGTTCGCGCTCCGGAGTTATTGCGTCAGGAACTGATGAAGAAAAGCTGGAAAGGCGATCCGCTGGTGTTTTCCTTCACGTCCGATCCGTACATTCCGCTGGAAGCGCATTACCAACTGACGCGCCAATGCCTGGAAGTCTGCCTGGAATTTCGCAACCCGGTCAGCATTATCACCAAGTCGGCGCTGATTCGCCGCGACCTGGATTTGATCGTCAAGATTTCGGAAGTTGCTGACTTGATGGTGCATTTCACGATTCCCTTTTTGGATCACGACGTAAATCGCGCTGTGGAACCGTTCGCGCCGTTTCCCGAAGCTCGCTTTGCCGCGATGAAAGATTTCGCCGACGCGGGCATCGAAGTCGGGCTGGCCATCGCGCCGATCATTCCCGGCTTGAATGAATCGGACATTCCCGGCTTGCTGGAACGCGCCAAAGAAGCTGGCGCGACATCGGCATTTATCAACCTGCTGCGTTTGCCCGGCAGCGTGCGCCCTTACTTTTTGCAACGGCTGGAAGAAAAGCTGCCGCTGCGCGCCAAGAAAATCGTCAATCGTGTGATGGACGTGAAAGGCGGCGTGCTGAACAAAAGCGAGTTCGGCGAACGCATGCGCGGCGAAGGCCCGTTCTGGGATATGGTCAAAAAGAGTTTTGAAATTCACGCGCGGCGCTTGGGATTCAACCAAAAGAAATACGAAATGCGCGAACGTAGAAACACATTCCGGCGGCCAACGGCTCAGCAATCGCTATTTGACTTGTTGGGCAGTTGATTGGCTTGACCATCTTTTGCGGCGCGTGCTACAAGGCAAGCCACTCCCAAAAAGAGAAACGACGAAAGACACCGCGCTCATCCGCAGCGCCATTTCAAAAACATCCGCGAAATCGAGAGGAAAACTTATGTCGCTTGCTGCCCGCTGTTCCGCGATCTTGTTGACGCTTGCGCTCGGCATTTCGGCGTTCGGTCAAACAGCGTCGAATGCCAACAAACAGGCTGATCCCACACATCCGGTCATCGGCATTCAGCTTTACAGTGTCCGCAATGAAATGAAAACCGATCTGGAAGGCACGCTGGAAAAGGTCAAAGCGATGGGGTTCACCTACATCGAAACCGGCGCGCAAAGCGGAAAGTCCGCGGCTGAATTCAAAGCCTTGCTCGACAAGAACAGGTTCCAGGTCGTCAGCTTCTTTGCCGATTACAACAAGCTGAAAACCGACTTTGCTTCGGTCGTGGCCGATGCCAAAACAATGAACGCGAAATACGTCATCGTCGCCTGGATTCCGCACCAGAAAGAATTCACGCTGGCCGATTGCGAACTCGCCATCAAAGATTTCAATGAAGCCGGCGAAAAACTCGCCAAAGAAGGGCTGCGGTTTGCCTACCACATTCACGGTTACGAATTCGTTCCGCACGGAAAAGGCACTTTGATGGACAAGCTGATGGCCGAAACCAAACCGCAGTTCGTCAACATCCAGATGGATGTGTTTTGGGTGGCGCATCCTGGCCAGGACCCGGTCGCGTTTTTGAAAAAGTACGGCAAGCGCATTCACCTGATGCACATGAAAGACATGCAGAAAGGCGTCAAAGGCGATTTGACCGGCCACGCCGATGTCGAAACCAATGTGACTATTGGAACCGGTTCGATTGATTACGCATCCATCGTTCGCGAAGCGCGCAAAATAGGCGTCAAGTATCTGATCATCGAAGACGAATCGAGCCGTTCGATGACTCAAGTTCCCGCAAGTATGAAATACCTGATTTCAATCAAATAACTCTCTGGGTACGCACGCGCCCTCGCGTGCAGAAGTGGCAGTTTGTCCGATGCTTGCCAAAGTAAGATTGGCCAAGCCTGCACGCAAGGGCGCGTGCGTACCCAAATTTCCAAGGAGACTCAACTAAATGAAACTCAAAAACATTGCACGATTGCTGGTGACGGCTGCGTTGCTGGCGATGGTTTCCATCGCCGGATGGGCCCAGGCTGCGGATCAGAAATCCAAACCTGCGGCAGAACAGAAAGCTGCGCCGAAAAAGAAACCCGGCAAATGGGTTAAGCTTTCGGACGGCAAATCCTTCAAAGGATGGAAAATCGCTGAACCGGACGCGAAGAGCTGGAAACTCGAAGACGGCGCGTTTGTCGCCCAAGGCCCGCGCAGCCATCTGTATTACGTAGGCGACCCGAAACCTTTCGTCAACTTTGAACTGCAAGTGGATGTTATGACCGGGCCGGTGTCGAACGGCGGCATTTACATTCACACTGCCTGGCAAGAAACCGGTTTCCCGAAAGCTGGCTATGAAATCCAGGTCAACCAATCGCATGGCGACTGGCGCAAATCCGGCAGCATTTACGCCGTCAACGACGTGAAAGAAGTGTACGTCAAAGATAACGAATGGTACCGTTACAACATCATCGTCGAAGGCAAACGCATCATCGTCAAGCTGAACGACAAGGTCGTCAACGACTGGACGGAAGAAGCGGGCCGCCAACCCGGCAAAGACTTCACGCGCATTCTGTCGTCTGGAACGTTCGCGTTTCAGGCTCACGATCCAAAGAGCGTCGTGAAGTACAAGAACGTCCAAGTTAGAAGACTGGACTAATCTTTTCCTGGTGGGACAATTTTCCAAATTGTCCCACCCTTCAAATTTGGAGCTGACCTTGTCGCGACAACCACTCTTCAAACGCAACCTGGGACAATTTGGAAAAGTGTCCTACCTCCTGCTCATTGTCGCTGTTTTCTTTGCGGGGCTATCCCTAAATTTCATCGCCACAGGCCAATCCGGTTTGAAGAAATGGCAGAAGGGCAAAGGCTGGGGTTGGGTGTGGGGCAAAGACGATGAAGTCGGCGCGCTAAACGAAATGACCGACGCTTCGCGGCTGGCGGCGTTGCGCGTCGCCACCAAAGGGCAAACATATGATTTGGGCGTGACTTACGACCGCACCTCGTACAAGTGGCCCGGCCACAGTCCCGGCGAAATCATGACCTTTCGCAGCCCCGAAGGCGTTTCGCGCCAAAAAGATTTGCCCGCGCTGCTGGCCGACAACGGCAAACAAACTCGCTGGCACAGTTCGGCGCTGTTCATCAGCGACAACGTCGCCACGCAAATTGACGGGCTCGGCCACATCACCACGGGCAGCGACAATTCCTGGTACAACGGATTTAAAGAAGCCGACTGGGGCGGCAACTTCGGCATTCGCAAAGCCGACGCGACCACCATTCCTCCCATCGTTGCGCGCGGAGTCATGATTGACATCGCCGCGTTGAAAAACGTCGAAGCCTTGCCCGCCAACTACATCATCACCGTGGACGATTTGCAGCAAGCCTTAAAGCGGCAACAAACTCAGTTGAAACCCGGCGATGTCGTGCTGATTCGCACCGGCACGCTGCGGTATTGGGGCGAAACCGGCAGCGACCACGCGGCAATTGCCGCCCACGATTCCGCCGGCATCAGTTTGGAAACGGCACAATGGCTGGTCGAACAAAACGGCGCGATGATGCTGGGCAGCGACACCAGTGGTCTGGAATACGGCCCCTCCGACAAAGACGCCAAGGCCTATCGCGACAAATACCAATCCTTCAATCCAGTGCATCATTACCTGCTGGTGGAACAAGGCATCCACATTGGCGAGTTTCATTTTCTGGAAGACCTGGCGCGCGACCGCGTGTACGAATTCTGTTACGTCGCCTTGACGAACAAGATCAAAGGCACGGCGGCAGGATTTACGATGCGCCCGCTGGCAATTCGCTGACGAAGGAACTGTTTTGGGAAGTTGAGTGTCACGTTGCCCGCTCTATGTCTTCGCGGTATCCTTCGCTTGTACGCAAACAATCGCAGAGGTAAAGACAATGAGCATTACAATCACCATTCCAACACATCTTGAGCCGCTGATTCTGAAGAAGGCTGCAACAGCAGGAAAACCCATAGAAGAGGTCACTATCGGATTGATCGAACAAAGCCTTCAGCCACAGAAACCTTCACTGACTTTCGATGAAATTCTGACTCCATTTCGCAAGGAAATAACCGAAAGCGGCATTTCAGATGAAGAGCTTGACGCTCTTTTTATGCAAGCTCGGCGCGATTACGCGCGCGAAAATCAGGAGCAGGATTGAGCAATGAAAAGCTCCGCATAGTGCTTGATTGCATGACCTGCTTGCAGGCTGCGGCACGGGAAGAAAGTCCCGCAGCAGCTTGTCTGCGACTAGCGGAAAACCATCACGTTCAACTTTTCATCAGCCGCGCCATCATAAAGGAAGTTAAAGACGTTCTTTCTCGCGAATACATCCAAGCCAGGTTCAAAACGTTGACTGATGAATCGGTAAAAGCGTTTGTCGAGCGATTACGAGAAGCCGCCGATTTGATCCAAACTGTTCCCAGACACTTCAACTATGAACATAGAGATGTAAAAGACGAGCCTTACATCAACCTTGCCATCGAAATGCAAGCACACTATTTGATTAGCCGTGACAATGACTTGCTTGACCTGATGAAGTGGGAAAAAGAAGAGGGACGCGAGTTTCAAAAGCGATTTCGCTTCTTGATGATTGCCACCCCTGAAAAATTTTTAGCAGCAATAGAAAAGGCGACAAATGACCGCACCACAATGGTTATTGACACGGAGTAATTGCAAATCAAGATGCAGCCTCTTCCTATAGATTCGCTCTTGCCCGAAATCGTCGCTGAATTGCGGCGATCTCCCAATCTGATTATCGAAGCTGCTCCCGGCGCGGGAAAAACCACGCGTGTTCCCTCGGCGTTGCTGGATGCGCACGTCGGCGCTGGCGAAGTCTGGGTGCTGGAACCACGCCGGTTGGCCGCGCGCATGGCGGCGCGGCGCGGCGCGGAAGAACGCGGCGAACGGCTGGGCGAAACCGTTGGCTATCAAGTCCGCTTTGAAGAAGTCGCCAGCGCGAAAACCAGGTTGCGCTTTTTGACGGAGGGCGTGCTGACGCGACGATTGCTGTCCGATCCGAAATTGAAAGCCGTCAGCACCGTCGTGCTGGATGAATTTCACGAACGCCATCTGCAAGCCGACTTGGCGCTGGCACTGCTTAAACGATTGCAGCAAACCACTCGGCCTGACCTGAAACTGGTCGTGATGTCGGCAACGCTCGACGCCGGACCGATTGCCAATTACCTCGACAATGCGCCGAAACTTTCTTCCGAAGGCAAACGCTTCGAAGTCACCATCGAACACCAACCGCACGAAGACAATCGCCCGCTGGCCGATCAAGTCGCTTCTGCCATTGGAAAATTGCTAACGGAAAAATTGGACGGAGACGTGTTAGTTTTTTTGCCCGGTGCAGCGGAAATTCGCCGCGCACAGGCCGCGTGTGCTCCGCTGGCGAACAAACACGATTTGCTGGTGTTGCCATTGCACGGCGAGTTGTCGCCCGCCGAACAGGATCGCGCCGTCAACCCTGCCGACAGACGAAAGATCATCTTATCCACCAACGTCGCGGAAAGCTCCGTAACGATTGATGGCGTTGTCGCCGTGGTTGATTCTGGTCTTGCTCGCGTCGCCAGTCATTCCGCGTGGTCGGGGTTGGCGATGCTGAACGTGCAACGCATCAGCAAAGCGTCGGCGATTCAACGCGCAGGCCGCGCCGGACGAACTCGCCCTGGACGCTGTTTGCGCCTATACACAGCCCAGGATTTCAACGCACGCGCCGATCACGAAACGGCAGAAGTGCATCGGCTGGATTTGGCTGAACCTGCGCTCGAACTTCACTCGGCTGGCATTGCAGAGTTGGAGTCCTTCGGCTGGTTTGAAGCCCCGCCCGCGTCGGCCATCGAAGCCGCCGATAGCTTGTTGAAAAAGCTCGGAGCAATTGACGCCGAAGGACACGTCACGAAAACCGGCGAACGGATGCTGCGCTTCCCGCTCCATCCCCGCCAATCGCGTATGCTGATCGAAGCCCAATCGCGCGGCGTATTTGACGAAGCTTGCATCATCGCCGCCCTGATTGGCGAACGCGACATCATCGCGAGTGAACTGTTCAATGGCCGCCGCGTGAATCTTCACGCCAAACATCACAGCCCGTCAGATTTGCTCGACCGCCTGGATTTATTTACGGAAGCCGAACGCGCCAATTTTTCTGCCTCAACTTTGCGCGACTTGAACCTTGATCCCGCCGCAATTCACGCGGTTGACCGAGTAAAACGTCAGTTACGGCGTCTCTCAATCTCTTTATCCCTCAATCCCTCTGTCTCTCTTTCCAAAGACGATGCGCTTTTGATCTCCATCCTGGCTGGGTACCCCGACCGCGTCGCCCGTCGCCGCAACGTCAAAGACGAAAAGGCCGAGTTGCTGCTTTCCAGCGGCGGAGCTGTTCCCTTGTCACCCGCAAGCAGTGTTCGCAATTCGGAATTTCTGGTCGCCGTGGACGCGGAAGAACGCCGCGACGCCGCTGCTAACACGATTCGCATCGTTCGCTTGGCCAGCGCAATTCAGCCGGAATGGTTGATTGATTTGTTTGCGGACAACTTTCGCGAATCCATCGAAGCGACCTGGAACGCACAGCTTGAGCGTGTTGAAGTCGCCGAGCGCATGCTGTACGACCAATTGGTGATTGACGAACGCCGCAGCCACACCGCTCGCGGTCCCGAAGTTTCCCGAACTTTGGCTGAAGCTGCGCTCGCCGCCGGGTGGCAAAAGTTCGCCGATGAAGAAGACGTGTTGAAATTGCTGGCCCGCATTCAGTTCATCGCCCGGCACTTTCCCGAATCCGAAATGCCCGTGCTTGACGAAAGTAACGTGCGCGCCGCCTTGACGGAGGCCTGCACAGACTTACGCAGCTTCGCCGAACTGCGTCAGGCAGCGGGCAAAGGCGGCTTAATTCATTTGCTGAAATCCAAATTGACGGGAGACCAAGCGAGATTGTTGAACCAGATGGCTCCCGAAACGGTCAACATCGCTGGTCGGCGCAACGTGCGCGTGAATTACGAACCGGACAAGGCTCCGTGGATTGCATCGCGTTTGCAGGATTTTTTTGGCATGGCGGACGGTCCCAAACTCGCCGCCGGTCGCGTAGCAGTCGTCTTGCACTTGCTGGCTCCCAACCAGCGCCCTGTACAAGTGACCACAGACCTTGCCGGATTCTGGCAGCGAACTTATCCGCAAGTCCGCCGCGAACTCAGCCGGAAATATCCACGCCATCAATGGCCGGAAAATCCGTTAACCAAAAGCTGAAAGTCTTGGCGGAAACCGCAGAATCAAAAAATCTGCGCGCCCTCTAGCCCAATCCGCCCTCGTATGCTAAATTCTCGGCCTTCTTGAGGACAGGTCAGGAAGCGGTCAGCCAAAGAGATTTTCGGCGGCATAGCTCAGCTGGTTAGAGCGAGGGATTCATAACCCCTAGGTCCGTGGTTCGAGTCCACGTGCCGCCACCAAGTAGGTCAAAAA
>DAOMFR010000107.1:24530-25958 GCA_035429885.1 Blastocatellia bacterium | reverse complement strand
ACACCAAAAGCAGTTTCTCAGACATGCGCGCAACAACGCTCAAAATAGAACGATGCGACTCCGCAGATGGTTTTCCTTAACAAGAACAATTGAGATTTTCATCGCGTTATAGTAAGTATGTACTTACTTACTTAACTCCCCCAAAGCAGTATGTTGGGAAACATCGGAGAGAAAGCGAATGAACAAAAAATTGATGAGGATATTTGCCTCTGCAATGGTGTTGGGAATTGCTGCCTTCGGCGTCAGTTGCGCAGGCAACAGCTTCGGCTTCGGCAAAAAAAATGACGCGGTGTTTTCAGGCACGATTGAAACACGAGAGATTCGCGTCGGATCGAAAGTCGGTGGACGCGTTGAAGCCGTACTGGTTGAAGAAGGTCAGGAAGTGACGGTTGGCCAGGCATTGGTGCGATTCGATATTGCCGAGTTGCAGACGCAAAAGGCTCAAGCCGAAGCCCGTATCGAACAGCAACAAGCTCGTCTGGAACGATTGCTGCGCGGCGCTCGTCCTGAAGAAAAGGCCCAAGCCAAAGCGGGAACTGAAACCGCTCGCGCGACCTTGGATTCAATCAAAACCTGGCCGCGACCGGAAGAAGTCGAACAGGCACGCGCTTCCCTGGCCGCCGCCGAAGCCGATTTGAATAACGCCAATGCCGCGTTTCAACGAACAGAGAAATTGCGAGCTTCCGGCGACATCTCCCAACAGGAATTCGATTCCGCGAAATTTCGCGTCGAAAATGTTCGCGCTCGGCGGGACGCCGAAAAGAAGCGTCTGGACTTATTGCTGAACGGCAGTCGCAAGGAAGACATTCGCGCCGCCGAAGAGCGGTTCCGTCAGGCACAGGAAGCCGAGCGACTTGTATTAGCCGGCCCGCGCGCGGAAGAAATCGCCGACGCGCGCGCTCAACTGGCCGAAGCTCAAGCCCGGCTGGAACAAATTAAGGTTCAACTTGCAGAAGGCGAAGTCAAAGCTTCGGCAAATGCTTCGGTGGAGGTCTTGAGCGTGCGTCCGGGCGATTTGCTGACCCCAAACCAAACCGTCGCGCGCCTGCTGGAAAAAGATCAAATCTACATTCGCGTGTACATTCCCGAACCCCAACTCGGAGGCGTGAAGGTGGGCCAAAAAGCCAAAATCAAAGTGGATAGTGGCCAGACCTTTGACGGCATTGTCGAGCAAATCAATTCACAAGGCGAATTCACTCCGCGCAACGTGCAAAGCCGCGACGAACGCAACCATCAGGTTTTCGGCGTCAAAGTCCACATTGATAATCGCGACGGCAAATTGAAGCCGGGCATGGCTGCGGATGTAACGCTGGAAAAGTAGACAGTAGTCAGCAGACGGTAGGTAATTGCCAACCGTCTACTGATTCCGGTTGGGTAACCAACGAACACCAAAAAGCATTTCGTCAACATAACTACTTTCTACTGACT
>DAOMFR010000107.1:17652-24430 GCA_035429885.1 Blastocatellia bacterium | reverse complement strand
TCTACTGACTACTTTCCTATGCAAGCAATCAAAACTACAGATTTAACCATTCGCTTCGGCCAGTTCACTGCCGTGGATCGCGTTTCCATTGCTGTCGAACAAGGCGAGATTTATGGATTCCTGGGGCCGAACGGTTCTGGCAAAACAACCTTGATCAAAGCTCTGTGCGGATTGTTGCTGCCATCGTCCGGCAGCGGCACTGTGCTTGGCCTGGATTGCGTCAAACAAGCGGACGAAATTCGCCAGCATGTTGGATACATGTCGCAAAAATTCAGCCTGTACGAAGATCTGACTGTCCGGGAAAACATAGAGTTTTATGCTGGAGTGTATGGGCTGCGCGGCGATTATCTGCGGCGACGAAAAGACGATGCGATTGCGATGACTCACTTGGAACCGTACCTGGATCGCCGCGCTGGCAAGCTTTCCGGCGGATGGAAACAGCGCCTGGCGCTGGCGTGCGCGTTCATACACGAACCCAAGCTGATGTTTCTGGACGAACCGACGGCGGGCATTGACCCTGTGGCTCGGCGCGACTTGTGGGATTTGCTGTTTCAGTTATCGGGCCAGGGCGTGACGTTTTTCGTCACCACGCATTACATGGACGAAGCCGAACGCTGCGGACGTGTCGGGTACATTTACCTGTCCAAACTGATCGCCAACGGGACGCCAGATGAACTGAAAGAAATTCCGGAGGTTTCTCCGCCCGGAACCCGCCGCATCGAAATCAACACCAGTCACACATCAAGTGCGCTGGCTGCGATTAAACACAAGCCTTATGTTCGTGGCTCGACGATCTTCGGCCAATCAATCCACCTGCTGATGGACGATCAAATCGGACTGGACAGAGTCAAATCCGACCTTGCCGCCGATGGGTTTCCGAACGCAGATCTGCTGCCGATCAAACCGTCGTTGGAAGATGTATTCGTCACACTGACCAATTCGCTAAAAGAGTAGCCAATGAACGCTCCAGACACTGACAAACAAATTGTTCGCAGCAATCCATTCAACGGACTGCTTCCCGTTCTTCGCAAAGAAGCCATTCACATCAGCCGCGACCGCATGGCGCTGTTTTTTACGGTCATCATGCCGATGATTCAGATGTTCATGATTGGCTTCGCCATCAATACCAACGTGCGGCGAATTCCGACAACTATTTATGATGCGGCGCAAACTCAGGAAAGCCGTCGGTTGCTGGATCGCTTCGTCAACTCCGACGATTTCAAGATCGTGACGTACGTATTTTCCGAAGAGGAATTGAATCGCGAAGTGATCGCTGGGCGCGCCAAAGTCGGAATCAAGATTCCGCCGGATTACTCGCGTCGCTTGCTGGCCGGACAAACCGCCAGCTATCTGGTCTTGGTGGATGGATCGGATTCTTCCGTTGCAGGCGAAGCGCTGAACGTGTCCAACGCGATTGCTTTGCGCGAATCGTTGGAGCGCAACTTAAGCGTCAGTTCAGTCAGACAAACCTTGCCGATTGAATCTCGCCCGAAAATCCTGTTCAACCCGGATTCCAAATCAGCCAATTTTTTGATTCCGGGAATGATTGCCGTGCTGATGCAAATGATGACCGTGCTGATGACAGCCATCACCATCGTGCGCGAACGCGAACGCGGCACGCTGGATCAGTTGTACATGACTCCGGTCAAACCACTGGGGTTGATGATCGGCAAAGTCGTGCCGTATGCGGTTGTCGCGTATGTCGAATTGCTAATTCTGTTGTTCTTTATGCGGTTCGCGTTCGGCGTTCCGATTCGCGGCAGCATTCCATTATTGATGCTGCTGGTCGCCCCGTTCATCTTGACGATGCTGGGTTTCGGATTGCTGGTTTCAACGCGCGCGCAAACGTACCAGGAAGCAACGCAAATGGCGTTTGGAACCATGATGCCTTCGATTTTTCTGTCGGGGTATATCTTTCCGATAGACACCATGCCGCAAATCTTTCAGGTAATCAGCAGCATCATTCCGACGACCTACTTAATTCAGATTTTTCGCGGCGTCATTCTGCGCGGCGCTGAGCTTCAGGATTTATGGAAACAAGGCTTGATTCTGACTGGAATGAGCGTCTGGATGATTACGATCGCAGCCTTACGCTTTAGAAAGAAAGCGGGGTAAGCGCGATCAATTTGCGCCAATGCCACTCAAACCGAAGAAGGCCGCTATCTTGGCAACTTGATGAAAGTTGCTTCGATAGCGGCCTTCTGATCAACAGCGGTTGCTGCTCAGCGTTGCACTACTTTTGCTGAATGGATTCGATATATTCCTGCAACGCGTAAATATCCAGTTTCGCGCGCGACTCGCCTTTCTTTTCCTTGAAGACTTGACCCCAGACGGGCATTTCTTTACTGCCGTGAGAAATGACTTCCTTGTCACCAGAAATGATGTTCAAGACACGCAATCCGGGGAATTTCCCGTTTTCTTTTGGAATCTGAGTCAGATCAGACATTTTGCCTTTCAAGGACGGCGCAACAGGCCCGTTCCCTTTGCCATCTACCCCGTGGCAGCTTGCGCAATACTGCATAAAGAGCTTATGTCCCCGGGCATTTTTATCTTCTTTCTGAGTGGCCGTCACATCAACAGATGCAATGGCAAACAACAACGCCAACAAACCAACACCACAAACGGCCAGACTAATTATCTTTCTCATGATGTCCTCCTTCGCAAAAGACTGTTTGGTTTCGTTCGTTACACTTGACAGAGAGTGAGCGAGATAAACAAACACTTCAGCTATCACGTGCCTTGGTCATTTGCTCTCTTTTTCAAGATCGCTAACCACTTTTTCCTAATTCAAGATCCGTACCAGTGGCTTTTGGAAAGGGATTGAGCCATTTCGCTCGAAATGTCGAAAAGTGCGCGGAAGCTTACGCAATTCGGGTCTTGTGCTGGTGAAATTCCACAGAAAGCGATTACGCGTGAGGCATGATGAATCGCAATGCGGCAGGCAGAACCGTCAATCTGGCTGGGGTAACTCCGGCGGCTTCCCCGTCCACATCAATTGGCATAGGTTTTTGAGTTTGAATGGTCAGTGCGTGGTGGCGCAACAGTCTGACTTTGGGGTTGCGCAGGTGTGCGCCGAATCGAATGCGCGGAAGTTCTTTAACGATGTCCCAACGGCTGGCATTTTCTGCCAAGACGATGTCCATCAAGCCATCGTCCAGACTGGCGTGAGGAGCGAACTTCATTCCTCCGCCAGCAAATCGCCCGTTGGCGGCAACCAGAAAATCAGAATAGATGTTTTCAGTCTTCAGCCCTTCATCACACACAAGCCGAATCTGCCGGTTTCGATAAGCTTGAAGAGCTTTCAACGCGGCCAAGACAAACCGGGCATGGCCACCAATCCAAGGTGGCCACGTAACGCGCCAGGAATTCACCAAACGCACGACTTCCCCGCCCAACCCGAAACTAATGACGTTGATCGAATAACGCGAAACCGGATGGCCGTTGTGCCCGATCAACTCGATTTTGACGAGATCAATCAACCGGCTTTGACCAGCGATAATTGCCTGCAAAGCTGCGCCTCGATTCATCATCCCTACCGAGCGACGAAAATCCGAACCGGTTCCACAAGGCAGCAGGCCAATCGCAGCTTGCGGGTTAATCGGCTGCCCACGTTCGTCGAAATAGCCATTGACAATTTCATTGAGCGTGCCGTCTCCGCCGACTGCAATTACAGACACTTCACCCGCGAGCAACGCCTGCCGAGTCACGTCGGAGGCTTCGCCGGAAGATGAAGTCAGATGTTCTGTGAAATTGACGTCGCGCTTGCGAAGCTCAAGCTGAGCTTTCCCCCACTCCCTACTTGCTCGGCCACGCGCCGCAGTCGGGTTAATGACAAACAACATAAATGGCTATTCCAGCAAATCAGGTTGCTCTTTGACGATCCGCGCATAAAGAGGTTGGAATTGAAACCATCCGGCAACGGTCGAACCGACTTGCCTGGCAGTCAGCGCAGCATGCTCTGGAGCAATAAAGTGCGGCTCGCCTGCGGCTTCTGCCAAAAGTTGCGCGTGGCAGCTGCGTTCCATAGTAATGAACCACCAGGCGGCTTCATCCACGGTTTTGCCGACGGTCAGCAATCCGTGGTTTCGCAAAATAACCGCTTTGCAATTGCCCAACGCCTGTCCAATGCGGCGACCTTCTTCCACGTCCAGCACGACTCCAGTGAAATCATCAAACAGGGAATGATCTTCGTAAAAAGCACAAGCATCCTGGGTAATCGGGTCAAGCAGACGTCCCAAGGCTGACCAGGATTTGCCATACATCGAATGGGCGTGAGCGGCGGCGACACAATCCGGGCGCGCCGCGTGAACTTGAGAATGAATGGCAAATGCCGCTCCGTTGACGGGCATCTCGCCTTCTACCACTTCGCCCTTGTGATTGACCAGCACCAGGTCGGAAACGCGTATCTGGCTGAAACCCACGCCGAAAGGATTTACCCAAAAATGGTCGAGCCTTTCCGGGTCACGAGCGGTGATGTGCCCCGCGACGCCTTCGTCGAATCCGAACTTGGAAAAAAGCCGGAAAGCGGCTGCCAAACGTTGTTTTCGGTGAAGCCGCTCTTCTGCTGGTGAATTGAACACGGGCATTTGAGGGATATTCGGCACCTTGCCAGGCACGATCATCGCTGATTCAGACATAAACATTCTCCTTGTTTCGGAATTGGTGGGTGTAAAACTGCTTGGACCGGCAAAAACTTAGCACAAATCGGCTTTTTCCGGCATGGAAATGATTAAGACGCTTAGCGGAAAAAATAGTTTGTGCTAAGATTCGAGCGCTTTTAGAGACATTTCGACGCGATTCAAGCAATACGCGTTTTAATGTTTCGCTCCGACTTCCGAGATTTTACGGAGCATCCCACAAAAAAGCGTTGCCATTTTTTGACGTACTCTTTTGATTGCCCTCGCGTGAAGTTGATTGGGACGTTGCCTTTAACTTCTGAATCGGGTCAATCAAGGTCTTAACTTGCGAACTCAGTGGGTTTTCCGGGTAACCCCGCACCCGTCAAATTAAACAAATACAAGTAGTAACATCGGGAGGACTTTATGCCAATGAAAGGCCTTGAGGACACGCTGAACAAAGCGTCGAGACGAAGCCGGAGAATGCTGATCACCAAACGGCTGGCAGTTCTTGCTTTTATTGCGGCAGGATTGATGTTTACCTTTGACCGATTCGGCGTGTTTGACGCGTTTGGCCAAAAAGCGTCACGTCGAATCTTCAGACCACCTCAACCATCGGTTAATGCCGATGATTGCAGCTATGTGAAGTCGCCGACTGATTATCAAGATATGGCGGCTCGGCATCGCACAGTGATCTCGCAACTCACCGAAGCCGTCGCGGCACGATTTGAACAGGAAGGCATTGCTCTGGTTCCACCGCAAAATATGCCTCGCAAAAACTACGTTGACGACCTGATCTTCGGCAAAATGCAGAGCGCAGGCGTGGAATCCGCTCCGGTCTGCACGGATGAAGAATTTATCCGTCGCGTGACACTGGACCTGACCGGACGCATTCCTTCGCCGACAGAAGTCACCAACTTCTTGAAAGATCAAAATCCGAACAAGCGCGATATTCTGATTGACGCGCTGATCAATTCATCGGAATTCGTTGATAAATGGACGATGTACTTCGGCGATTTGTACAAGAACAATTCCATCGCCAACAACATCAATCGCTTTATCGGCGGCAGCGAAGCCTTTTACAAATTCATTCACGATTCCATCGAACAAAATAAGAACTATGCCCAGATTGCCACTGAGATGATTACGGCTCGTGGTGATAGCTATGTTGACGGCGCGACCAACTTTATCGTCGGCGGCAACGTTCCGATGGGGCCAGCCCAGGACACTTACGATGGATATGCAGTAAACACTGCTCAGATTTTCCTGGGCCTCAGTTCGATGGATTGCCTGCTTTGTCACGACGGAGCAGGCCACTTGGACGCCGTCAATTTGTGGGGATCGAAAATCACACGCGCCGATGCCTGGGGAATGGCTGCCTTTTTTGCCCGTACTCGTCGCCAGACGGTCAACGTCGCCACGAATATCCAAAAGTACACAATCAACGAAGCAACGACCGGCGAATATGATTTGAACACGACCACCGGCAACCGCAGTTCGCGACTGCCAATGGGCAGTGTCCGCAGCGTTGTGCCGAAATTCATGTTCGGCAATCGCGGCGGCGTTGCCAATGGCGAAGACCGGCGCACTGTGCTGGCTCGTTATATTACCCAAGACCCCCAGTTCGCTCGCGCGACCGTGAACTACCTGTGGGAAGAACTGATGGTTGAGGCCCTGGTTTCTCCATCCGGCACATTCGATCTGGCGCGGCTTGACCCGGATGCACAGTTGCCTGACGGCTGGTCGCTGCAACCGAACAACGCCGAATTGCTCGAAGCCCTGTCACAGGAATTCATCAACAACAACTTCAACCTGCGCGACATCATTCGCACCATTGCGCAATCGTACACCTATCAGCTTTCGTCGAAATATCCCGGAACCTGGAAACTGGAATATGTTCCGTTGTATGCGCGCAAGTATGCTCGCCGCCTGGACGCGGAAGAACTTCACGACGCCGTCGTCAAAGCGACCAATCTGCCTCCGGTAACGAATGCCGTCGTAGTCAACAGCGTGACAATTTCTCCCAGAATGCTCGGCTTCCCGATTATTGACGAAGCGAATACGAAGAAGCGGGAAATTCAATGGGCGATGCAGTTACCCGAACCGCGCGAACCACGTTTCGGCCAGCAAAATGGTTCTGCGGCGAACATCCTGAACACATT
>DAOMFR010000107.1:1556-17552 GCA_035429885.1 Blastocatellia bacterium | reverse complement strand
TCTCGACCGTCAAACGGTTGGTGGAAACTTCGGGGCTGACCAACGAACAGATCATCACCGAGCTTTACCTGAACACCTTGTCGCGCAATCCCAAACAGAGTGAAATCGCCAAAGTCCTGCCCTACTTCACTTCGATGGGCAAACAAGGCGCGATTGAAAGTTTGCAATGGGTGCTGCTGAACAAAGTGGACTTCCTGTTCAATTACTAAGCTGGCCAACACGGCTGAAAAGATAGGAGACAAAATGAAAGATCATCTTCAACCTGATCATTCTTGCGATGTTTGCAAACCGTTGCGGCCAGCCAATTCCGGACTCTTCGGAGGCCCGGTCTTGGGACGCCGCGAATTTTTCAAAATTGCGGGCACCGGCGTCGCCGGTTCATTCGTCGTTCCCATGTTCGCCAAAGAAGCGAAAGCCGACACTGCCGTCGGCGGCGAAATTTACGGACACGCTCGCAACCTGATTTACATTCATATGCAAGGTGCGCCAAGCCACGTGGACACATTCGACTTGAAAGTCGGATCGTGGACGCCAGCGGATTTCGCGCCCGAAGTCATCGGCAATGGATTTTTATTTCCCAAAGGCTTGATGCCGACCATCGCGTCGCAAATTCAATACGTCACGGCCATCCGCAGCGTCCGTGCTCCAGCGTTGGTGCATGGGCTGCAACAAATTTGGACGCAGATTGCTCGCAACCCAACGTCGCTGCTGGGCAAAATCGCGCCCAATATTTGTGCCGTGGTAGCTCGCGAATTTGAATCGCAGCGAACAGCCGCCCAGAAATTGCCTGGGTTCATTTCGCTCAACGGCGGCAACGTGGTCAGTTCCGGCTATTTCAACGCGCGTTACACGCCATTCGTCGCCAACGGCTCAACCGGAGGCTTGGGCAATCTGACCAACTTTGCCGGCCAAACGACTTTTGACCGCCGATTCCAGATGCTGCAGGAACTCGACGGCGAAAATCGCATCAACTCCCCGCTCGGAGATCCCGTGTTGGACATGGACAGTTTCTACCAACAAAGCAAAGGGATGATGTACAACGCCGAAATTGACGCGGTATTCAGATTGGCGGCTGCGGACACTCAGCGGTATGGAGTGAACAATGCTCAAACGGGATTCGGCAATGCCTGCTTGACGGCGCGCAACCTGGTCAAATCCAACCTGGGCACACGCGCCATCATGATCAGCATCGGCGGCTGGGATAATCACACGAACATTTACTCCGCGGCTGGCATTTACAACCCGGCTCGGCAGTTCGACAAAGGCCTTGGCGAATTGATCAAAGACCTGGCAGCGACGCCCGGCATTAACGGCGGCACGTTGTTGGATGAAACCTTGATCGTCTGGATGGGCGAATTCGGCCGCACGGTCAGAACCGCCAACGGAGCCACCACTGCCGGTTTGAACAGCGGCGCTGGCCGAGATCATTTCTTCCAGCAATTCGCCTGCTTTGCTGGCGGCGGAGTCAGCGGCGGTCGCGCCATCGGTTCCACCACCAGCGACGGGTTCGCTGTTCAAGACCCGGGCTGGTCAGAAGGCCGTCCGGTCGTCAATGAAGACATTGCGGCGACGATCTATTCCGGCTTGGGAATTGATTACACCAAGACGTTGCATGACGACCCGTATCAACGCGGATTTGAATACGTCCCGTTTGCTTCACAAGGCGCCTGGAAACCCGTCAAGGAAGTGTTCCAGCGCAGCGCAGCGCCGGAACGTCCGAAGTTGAATCCGCGCCGCAGATAATCTAATCTGCCACTTCAAGAAACAATGGCGGTAACAAACCGCCACCACAACCAATCTCAACAATCACCGCCTACGCGAATTACCGCGTGGGCGGTTTTTCTTTTGGAGGACACGATCGTGACAAATCAGGAATTGGTCGAACGATTTGAAACACTGACGCTCAACCCGGAACTGTTCTCACATCGAGAACACGTCAGGCTGGCCTGGATTTATCTTCGCGAGCATCCAACGCTGACTGCACTTTCCAGGTTTTGCGATGGGTTGAAGCGATTCGCGGCTTCCATTGGCAAACCGGAGCTTTATCACGAAACAATCACGTGGGCTTATTTGCTGTTGATCCGTGAACGAATGGAAAAATCTGTGGCTTCGGAATCGTGGGAGGACTTTGCCGAAAAGAACGGCGATTTGCTCGATTGGAAATCAAACATCCTGAAGAGGTATTACCGGGAAGAAAGTCTTCAATCGGATTTGGCCAAACGAGTCTTTCTTTTCCCAGACAAATAGGACGCTGGCATTACGGCGGTCATTTGCCTAGCAACAAAAAACGAAGGGCAAAAGCTGTGAGACAGTTCGCCTCACAGCTTTTGCCCTGATCTTCAAATCCGCACAGACAGACTATTTAGCCAGCGTACGAATGCAAGCCTGGCAGAATGTAACTGACTCCCAGATAAGTGAAAATCACCAACAAGAAGCCAACCAGTGCAAAGTACACGCTTCTGCGGCCAGCCCAACCGTGCGTCATACGCGAATGCAAATACCCGCCATAAGCGAACCAGGCGACCAGCGCACCGGTTTCTTTGGCGTCCCATCCCCAGTAACGCCCCCAGGATTCGTTCGCCCAGACGGCTCCGGTCACCAGCAGGATCGCCAAACCGGCAAAGGCTACGCCGACCAGTTTGTAAATCAGACTGTCAATGCGTTCCAGAGCAGGCAGCCGTTCGCGGATTTGCTCGGTGCGGAAGCTAAACAACGCAATGAAACAAAGCACCACGAGCAAGGAAATCATCGCCGCAATCTCGACCGGATTGCCTTTCAAACTCAAAATCAAAGAATCGCGGTTTTGCGCCAGCCAGCCGCCTCCGATGGAAACAATTTCTTCAACCGATTTGCCAGCGGCTTCTTTCCCCAGCAGAGTTTTCCCGACGAGATGGGCTTGATCGTTGCCGACCAACGACCCAACCACTCCCATGGCCTTGATCTGGTAAAAGGTCAGGCCGATAGCGGCGGCTTGGGTCAGAATCGAACCGCGCAACAGCCAATGTCCCAATCGTTTTAAAGATGCATCCTGATTGCGCAGATACAGCGCAAAACAGATTGCCATTCCAATCAGGAACAACAGCGACAACGTCGCCCATAAACCAACTCCCGGCAAAGCCAGACGCGCGCCGGAATTCGTGACACCGCCGGCATGCGGCACAACCGGATTCAAACGGAAACTGAACGTAAACGGATCAAGTCCCTTCAATCCGCTCATCAACCAGACGAAAACATACGCGACCACGACAAAACCGGCCACCGTCAATGCCATCGTCTCCATCTTCACGCCGTCTTTGATCAGGTACATGACCGCCATCGCAAAGCTGACCAGCGCAACGCCATAACTCAGACTGGCAACGCCAACGTGAATCGGACGCCAGTAACTATCCAGCACCGGCGGCAAATTGGCCATTTCGCTGCCGATGAAAACCGCCAGCAACAAAATCATCGAAATCAGCGGAGTGGAAATCGCGCCAATGAAACGGGAATTTTCACGCTGGCTAACCAGCAAGGTCGCGAACCCTGCGCCGAAGGCAAATGCCAGCGACAGGTCGTACAGGTTGGCGTATGGAATGTAGCTGAAAAACCACCAGAAATGATGTTCGCCCGTAATCTGGTTCGTCATGCGAATCCAGTTTTCGCGATCACCCGCGGCTACCCAGCGCACCAGCCAGCCAGAAAAGTTGAACATGAACGCCAATGATAACGTCCACAAACCCAGTCTTTGTAAAAACGGAATCGGCGCCCATAAATTCGTCAGCAAGGAAGCGGACGCGATCAGGTAACCAAGCACAGCCAGAATAACCAAAGCGCTGTCATTGGGCACAGCCGTTGGGCCAAACTTGATGCGTAGCGCCAAGATCAGAAAAGCTCCGAGAAGCGGCAGCAGCGCCGGGAAATAATTGCTGATGGAACTTTTCCGCTCACTGGCCGTCTGCGATTCGGCGATTGAAGCATTGAGAGATTTAATTGCTTGAGCCATCACTTACCTCCAAGAGGAAAGAAAACATAAAACACAAAGGACTATGCGGCTGCTTTCGGCTCGCGGATCTGCGCAAGAATCTTCTTCGCGCGATCTTCAAACCCAAGCCGATTGCGATTGGAATTGCCGCCGGAATAAACATTGCCATCCTCGACGACCAACCATAGCCGTTGGTGCGAGAAAAAGAATACCGCGATCAGGGTGAAACAAAGAATGGTGAATCCGATATACACAATCTTTGCGCCCGGGTCATATTGCACCGACAGGTAATGTGCTGCCGAAACCTTTTCATAATCAGTCAGCACAAAAAAGTACGGGTGCGGGTCAACAAACTTTTGTTTCAAAAACGGAGCGTTGCTGATCTGCCCAATCATCGCTTCGTTGAACGCCCAGGCGTCGCCTTGTTTGCCGTCCGGCGTGATGTACGACAACTGAGCCGCCGGGTTGACGTACTCATTCGCTCCGATGCCGATTTTTCCATCTTCACCGAACTGCGCGCCCGGATTGAACTGCACATATTTGATCCGCGTGCCGTCGGCGAGTTTTGCCTCGCCATTTCGCTTGATTGCCACTTCCTGGGCATTCCCGCCGGCAATCGGAGTGACGCGCAATTTGATTTCGCGCGCGGAGTTTTCCGGACTCAACGAAGCCTGGAAGAACCTGTAGCCGCGATAATCAAACGGATGATTCATATGGATGATTGCGTTGGTGCTTTTACCGTTGGCGGGATCATCAATTTGAATGCGCGTCAGCCAGTCCAAAGTGTTGCTGGCATCAACACCGCCGTCTTTTTTAAGCGGCTTCTGCTGGATGTCCACGCCCTTGATGGTGAACGGAAGCTGGAATCGGCGGACGCCAATTTCGTGCTGACCTGTTGCGCTGTCCAGGTTGAAGGACTGTTTGAACATCGTGTCGCCGGTTTCGTCCGGGGTGATCGGCATCATTCCCGTGTGGCCTCGGCTGGTCATAAAGCCGCCAAAAAAGATGGTCAACAAGCCAATGTGAACCATATACGCGCCGAGCCGGTTCCAAACTCCGCGTTCGGCAAACACCGTTGTGCGAGTCTCTTCTTCGGTCACTTTTACCCGGAACCCGTTGGAGCGAGCCGCCGCAATCGTGCGCTCGGTCAATCGTTTACGATCCAGACCAGGCAGTTCGACTTTCTCCTTGAACTTCTGCGCCATCGCAAACGTCGGCGAAGCCTTGAGCTTCTTTTTCGCGACAAAGCTCCAAGCCGCCGGGAAATGATCAATCGAAGCCAGAATGATATTCAAGCTCAACAACAACAGCAGCAGGTTGAAATACCAGACGTGGTAAATGTCGAAAAAGCCCAGCGTGCCATAAACCCTTTTTTCCGACGGAGTCAGTTCGGCGTAATACGCTGGGAACGTTTCCAGTTCCAACTGTTGAATCAGCATGCCGATCATACAAGCGATAATCAGCAGCATCAGCAACACAACGCCGAATTGAACCGAGCTCAACAGATTCAAAAAACTATCAATAAAGGAAACTGATTTGGCGTTTTTTGAAGACTTGCCAGTTTCGGCCTTGTCCTGCTCGGCCCCTGCGTCTTCGACGACGGAGGAGCCGGTGGCCGAACCCAGCAGGTCTTGCCCGTCGGTCAGGCCAGGAGTCGCTGAACTTTGAGATGAAGTTGACGTTACGGAAGATTGCGCAGATGTCATTGCTCTACCTTATAAAAACGGATCAATGAATCGAATTTGAGTCATTACTTTGGTACTTTTCCCAGGTGGAGCGGCAGTGTAGCAGTTGACTTTTACAGGTGCAACAACACCGTCAAGGCCAAAGCCGCAAACCCGAGCCGTATAAAACTCCATCATGACAGGCTGCAACCGCTCGGCTACAATCACGGCTGTTTCATCCTGACCAATGACTCAAGGAGAGCCAGCGTGGAGAACGAAGGACTCAATCTGTCCGAACCAAGACCTTTCATAGTTTGTGCCAGTTGCGGGCAATTAATTCCCAGCCAAGCCCCGACCTGTGAATATTGCGGAGCCGTTTCGCCTTTTGGGGAACAGCTTGGTGAACAACAATTTCTGCATGATTTGTTTTCCCGCCCGATCACCATCACACCGATTCTGATCGGAATCAATGTCGCAATTTATCTGTTGATGACCTATGCGGCGGGCGGAGATATTTTTCGATCTTTGTTGACTGGAGTCGACCGCTTTACGTTGCTGGCATTTGGCGCTCAGAACAACGAATTGCTGCAAAACGGGCAATGGTTTCGACTGATCACTCCGGCATTTGTTCATATCGGACTGCTTCACATCCTGCTGAATTCTTATGTGTTTTGGTCGGTGGGCCCGATGGTGGAGAAGCTGTATGGGTCGGCGCGCTTTCTGGCGATGTATCTGCTCACTGCGGCGGGAGGTTCTCTTGCCAGCTTTCTCAATCATTCGTGGAAGCACGACTCAATCGGAGCCAGCGCCGGAGCTTCGGGCGCAATCTTTGGCTTGTTCGGTGTCATCGCCGTTTTCAGCTTCCGATATCGCAGTGAATTGCCGCCACGATTCTTACAAGCCTTGAAATCCGGCGTGCTGCCAGCGATTGCCGTCAATCTGATGCTGGGCTTTTCCATGAAGCAAGTGGATAACGCCGCTCACATTGGAGGTTTGCTGACCGGCGGATTGCTGGCGTTGTTGATTCCGTATGCTTCAGAGCGAACAGACTGGCGCACCTCACGAACGGATAAAACCATTCTGGCTGTTTGCCTAGTCACCGTTCTGATCAGCTTTGCGTTCCTTTACCGGCAAAGCAAACCCTTACTAAATCGTCAACTAAACAAAGTCGAATTCATCCTGAACAGCATCGAAGCGGCAGATTCCGCCTTGGTCAATGTCTTCCGCTCAGCAGATCAAAAACCCGACTGGAAACCATCACCGCAAGACCTTTCACAGCTCAGCGCAGCGGCTGAATCCTTGGAAAAAGGCACCGCGCCTGACGCAACCATCGAAAAGATTCGGTTAGACCTGATTCGGTTACTGCAACAACAAACGCAGCTTATCAACCACCCCGGCTCTACCCCGCTAAGCGAGCAACTTGATCCGCTCGGAGAAGAGTTTTTGAGGAATCGCCGAGCCTATACGGATTGGCTGAAAACCGATGGCCCCAAATATGGGTTTGAATTGAATGAAAAAGCGAAAGAGCAAAACAAGAAGTGATTCATCTCTCATCATTCATAGGAGGCAATATGGCAATTAAAAAAGTCGGAGTATTAGGCGCAGGCTTGATGGGTTCGGGTATTGCGCAAATCGCCGCCACCAGCGGTTATGAAGTCACCCTGGTCGAAGTCAGCGAAGAATTGGTCAACAAAGGATTGAGCGGCATCGAAAAATCCCTGGCCAAATTCGCGGAAAAAGGTTCGATCACCACCGAACAGAAAGACGCGACGCTCGCCCGATTACGCGGAACCACCAAGCTGGAAGAGTTGGCCGACGCTGATATCATCATCGAAGCCATCATCGAAAACCTGCAAATCAAGCGCGAGACTTACGCCAAGCTCGACCAAATCTGCAAAGCCGAAACCATCTTCGCCTCGAACACTTCGTCGTTATCTGTCACGGAAATGATGACGGCAACCCGTGTCGAACGGCAACGCCGGTTTGTCGGCATGCACTTTTTCAATCCCGTTCCGCTGATGAAGCTGGTCGAAGTCATCAAAACCATCCTGACTGACGAAGCTGTGTATGCCGAAGCTGCCGCGCTGGCCGAATCCTTCGGCAAAACCGTCGTCAAAGCCGGCGACAAAACCGGGTTTATCGTCAATCGCTTGCTGGTTCCGTTTATGCTCGACGCGATTCGGGTTTACGAAGAAGGATTGGCTTCGGTGGTGGACATTGATAACGGCATGAAACTTGGCTGCAACCATCCCATGGGGCCGTTAACGCTGTCGGATTTTGTCGGCCTGGATACGACTTATTACATCGCCAACATCATGTTTGAAGAGTTCAAGGATCGCCGCTTTGCGCCGCCGCCGTTACTGAAACGCATGGTGCAGGCGGGCTTGTATGGCCGAAAATCCGGGCGCGGGTTTTACGATTACAGCGATCCGAAAAACCCCAAACCGATGAAATTGGTATAAACCTGTTAGCCGAATCAGTACCGCGACCGGTAGGGAGCGTCCGTTTCACAATTCGTTATTTGTGACCACTCGCTCCCTACCGGTCGCGGTACTGACTCAGCTTTTTTCCATCACAAGACAACTATGGCTCAACTTGCTTTACGCGGAGGCACGCCCGTCCGCACCACACCTTTCACCGCTTGGCCGATTTATGACGACCGCGAAGCGCGCGCGCTGCAAACGGTTCTGGAAAGCCGCAACTGGGGCGGTTATCCATGCCCGAATGATTACGCGCGCGAATTCGGCAAACGCTTCGCCGAACATCACGGAGCCAAATACGGCATCGCCGTGACCAACGGAACCGTGTCGCTGGAACTGGCGCTGCAAGCCGCAGGCATCGGCGCGGGCGACGAAGTCATCGTTCCGGCTTACACCTGGGAAGGCACGGCAGCCGCCGTGTTGTTTACCGGCGCAGCTCCGGTCTTTGTGGATGTAGATCCCAACACCTACTGTTTGGACGCTTCGCTGATCGAAGCCGCCCTCACAGAACGCACACGCGCCATCATTCCGGTTCACCTGGGATTCCGCTTCGCCGATATGGACGCGATCATGAACATTGCGGCCAAACACAACTTGTTCGTGCTGGAAGATTGCGCGCACGCGCACGGCAGCCAGTGGCGAGGCAAAGGCGCGGGTTCGATTGGTCACGCTGGAAGCTTTTCGTTTCAAACTTCAAAGCTGATGACCGCGGGCGAAGGCGGCGCAGTTACCACCAATGACATCAATTTGGCCGATCAAGTCATTCGCCTGGCCAATTGCGGACGCCCGCCGCGCCGTGAATCCATTGGCGAACCGGCGCTCGGTCACAACTACCGAATGACGGAATTCCAGGCGGCGATCCTGCTGGCGCAACTGGAACGCCTGGGCGAGCAAACCGAATTGCGCGAACGGCGCACGCAGGAACTGGAAGCGGGCTTGCAACAGATTGAAGGGATCAGCTTATTGCCGCGCGATCCGCGCATCACGCGCCAAGCCAGTTACCATTACGTTTTCCGCTTTCACCCGGAGCAATTTGACGGCATTCACCGCAATGCCTTTGTCGCCGCGCTCAATGCCGAAGGCGTTCATTGCGACGGACGCTTTTACGAAGCCGTGTACAAATCTTCGTTGTTTGAATTCGCCGCTGAAAAATTCCCCACGTGGGCACAGAACAAACGCGCATTCGATTGCCCTGTCGCCGTTCGCGCCGGGTATGAAGAATCCGTGTGGCTGCCACATCAGATTTTCCTGGGAAGTTCAGAAGACGTCGCGGATGTGCTGACCGCCATCCAGAAGATCAAAACCAATGTGGCGGAGTTGGTCGGCTACGAAGACGAACGCATTCGCATTCAAGGAATGTCCCGCGCTCAGCGGGCGTTGCTGGAATCGAAGCCGCCCTACTAAAAAAGAGGGGCAATTTTCTAAATTGCCCCTCTCAATCAATTCGCCAGGTCGCGAGTGATCCAGCCGTAATGTTGCCGAGCGTGATCGCCATTGACGCCCATCACTCCGCCAACTGTTCCATCCGCCCACGGAGCGCCAGGAATTTTCTGTTGCAACTGATCGTCAGAAAGCTCAGCCAGCAACGCCAGAGTTTCCGCGCGGACTTTTTGATTCAGAGCCACGATTTCATCAAAGCTCTTTCCGCGATGCTGGCGAACCCAGACGTCATTTAATTGGTGAACGCGAGCCATAATTTCTTCACGCGAAGGCCGACTTCCATCCGGCTTGGCTTCAAACAATTGAATCGGATTTGCTTCACCGGCAACTGCCCGCCGGATAATGTGATTGAAAACGGTTTCGATCCCGGCCAGATGAACCAGATGATCCTGGGCAGTCCAGAAGAATTCAGGATCGGCGCTGCTGGCTTTCAAATCACGAGTTCGGTCTTCTGAGGACAATGCCGACCACGTTTCCAGCATCCAGGCAA
This sequence comes from Blastocatellia bacterium, assembly GCA_035429885.1. Classification (GTDB taxonomy): domain Bacteria; phylum Acidobacteriota; class Blastocatellia; order RBC074; family RBC074; genus RBC074. The sequence goes on along the minus strand of DAOMFR010000107.1, from coordinate 7,517 downwards.
AATCGTTATTCAGTTTGGTTTCAAGCTCTGTGCGAGTCATCAGTGGGCTCCCTGAGTTTACGCGGATTGTTTCTGAACCCTGACCAGTTCTTTTGAAAACACGCGGTCAATCATCGGCTCGAAGTATTCCAACGGCAATGTCTCGTAATTCGGATCAAACGCTGCCTGATCCCATTCGTCGGTGAACTTTTTGGCGAGTTCAAACCACGGCTGGTTTTCGTGTTGTTGGCGCAAATTCGTATCCATCCCGAAATATGCGTAATAGTGCTTGCCTTGAAAATCCTGGTGCGTGCGGACGACTTCATAAGTTTCAGCCGAAACGTAAGGCTTCAAAATCTCCGCCGCAATCGCCGGATGGTTGACGACCGAAATCACCTTGCCAATGTCGTGGCACAGAGCGGCAACGATCATTTCCTCCGAAGCCCCATCACGAACTGCTCGTGTTGCCGTTTGCAATCCGTGCTGAAGCTGGTTCATCGAAAAACCGTCAATCTGATCTTCCAACTGATGCAACATCGCTTTGATCATCGCGGGCATTTGCGCCTGTCGTTTAGCGACTTCGCCGCCAATCACCATCCAATCTTCAACAGTGCTTTGATCCATTCGGGTAAAAGACATTGGGACTCTCCTCAACAACGTAAAGCCGGTTTTCCAACCTGTGCCCAACTCCATCATCAGCCAATTCGCTTCCAGCGGACTTTGGCTGGTTAGAAAACCTGCTCAACAACATTATTTCTTCGGGAACTTCGGATCAGCCATGACTTCAGCAATTTGTTTGTTGTGGCGAATGTTATGCAGCGGGATGTAAATCAACCACTGGTAAGCATTCAAAGTGCCGAAGACAGGAAACGGATGATCCATCGTGTACGCTTTCAGCGGCAACTTATTTTCTTCCGTGAATTTCATCGTCTTGGCGCGGGCTTCCTTGAATTTGGCAATCAAATCCTGGCGGGAAATTCTGCCGGTCGGAACAATGCTTTCCGGCGCAGAGGCCTTGCCTTTGCGGCCAGCCAGAACATCTTCCAGAAATTCGGTTTTGCCTTTGGTCTTGGCTTCCCAGTCGGGATTCGGAGTGGTGGCAATTGCCCGCTGCACTGCACCAAACAACAAACCTTCCGCCATCATGATGTGCTCGGCGACTTCGATGACCGACCAACGCTCCGGCGCGGGTTTGAATTTCAACTGTTCGTCGCTGAGCTTTTCCAGCGCCGCTAACGTTTCCGCCTGCGAATCTTTCAATAGCTTGATCACTTTGGCCCTTTCTTCGGCTGACACCTTACCTTCGTCAGCCGCCAAAACAGAATTACTGAAGATGCAGATGCTCAGGACGAGCATCATGCGAGCGATGTGTTTCAGTGAGTTCATACGTGTTCTCCTTTTGATGGTTACTTCGACCGTTTCTTGAAGCCGACGCCGAGAAAGTTCAACCCGCTGACTTCGCCGTCAGTCCCCAAGGTGAACTGTGCTTGTTCAAATGCCAGGCGATCTTGCGTGGTATTGAATGTATCGAAGTGAAAATGCTCCAGTTTGCTTTTGAAACTGCTCCAACTAATGACCAACCCGTCACCAACCAGCGAAATTTCCGCTTTGCCATAGGCAGCATCCTCATACGTGCCAACATACGCCGCAAGCTCGCGTGAAGGTTTCGTGTCTTTCTTTCTGGCTCCAAGCCGAGTCAGCAGGGCCTTGTTGGTTTCGGCTTCAAACTGTTTCGCGCTTTCCGCGATGGACATGTTCCAGTCTTTTTTCGGCAAAGCTTCCAGCAAATCCACGATGGCGTAACAGGCGGCTTCGGGCATTTGCGTGCCATTCAGGTTTGTCAGCACGGCCACACCGAGTTTCGAGCTGGGAACCAGCACGATGCTGGCGCGAAATCCGTCAATCGTTCCACCGTGCATAACCAGTTTGCGGCCACGGTAATCGTTGATGAACCAGCCCAACCCATAACTCAGTTGCGACGTTTCCGTCGGCGGAAAGAAGAGTTGCCAGCGCCCTTCGTTGCGAATGACCATTTGCGGCGTATGCATTTCGCGAACGTTTTCGGCGGAAATCAATCGCTTGCCGTCAAGTTCGCCTTCGTTCAGATGCAGCCGAATCCAGTTCGACAAATCGCGCACGCTGGCATTGATTGCGCCTGCTGGACCGATGTTATCAATGTTTCGCCAGGCCATTGGTTCCACAGCCGAGCCTTTTTTCTGATGCGGCGTCGCGTGGTCAGCAGACTTTTCGGCGACGGCGATGCTCAAGCTGGCGGATTTCATTCCCAGCGGCTCGAAGATGCGGCGTTGAGTGAACTCTTCCCAACTTGACCCCGAAGCATTGCCGACAGCCAACCCGGCGGTTAAAAACATAATGTTCTGGTACTGAAACGTCGTACGAAAGCCATAACTCAGGGGAACAAATCCGATGCGGCGAACGATCTCTTCCCTGCTCCACGGCGAACCATACCACAGCAAATCATGGCGAATCAGCCCTGTGCGATGCGTGACAATATCGCGCAAAGCTACGTTGTCATTCGCCAGCGGATCGCTTAGCCGGAAATAGTTGACGTGTTTTCTGACCGGATCATCCCAACTCATTTTGCCGTCATCCACAAGCATCGCCATCGCTCCGGTGACGAACGCTTTGGTCGTCGAGCCAATGGCAAACACAGTGTCTGGCGTCACGGATTCTTTGGTTTTCACATCGCGCACGCCGTAACCTTTGATAAAGATGACCTGATCGTTTTTGACAACGACGACGGCTGCGCCGGGAGTCTGCCAAAATTTCATGGCGTCGTTCATTGCGGCATCAATTCCCGGCGTGTCGTATTTCTGAGCCAGCGCAACCGTCACAGCCGCACAGCCAATCAACAGCGAGAAAACCAACCTGAGCAGTTTTTGAGTCATAAACTTTCCTTTCACTTTCCCGTGGGAGCGTTGAGCAACTGCAAAATCAGCCGCCGCACTTCTTCCGGCCTGCGCTCCGAAGCGCCAACCAGCGTGGCTTCGACTAGGCCGTTTTGATCAATAACGATGTGCGTCGGAAACGATGAAGCATTGAACTGAGTGTTGATGAGCTGTTCGGCATTGGGAACAACCTGGTATTCAAACGGAACCTTTTTCAAAAACTCACGCAAAGCCTCAGCGCTATCAAACGACGGAGCCAGAAACACGACCGGTTGGCCGCTGAACTCTTTAACTAATTCGTTCAACCTGGGAATTTCCTGGCGACAAGGACTACAGCCGATAAACCACAAATTGATGACGACGACTTTGCCGGTCAGAGCATTCAGATCATACCGCCGCCCATCCAACGCAGTCAGTTTGACCAGCGGTGCAATCTGCTTCCAGGCTCCGTTGGATTGTTTATCTTTGGTGGCCGCCAGCAAGTATTCGTCAAAACCAGCCAAGCTGCCCCGCCGCCCTTTGTACAGATCCTTCAACCGTTCTTCAGCTTCCTGAGAACCGCGCCGCCAGGCTTCGATGAAAGCAGCTTCGGCAAAGGTGTTTTTGCCAATCGCTTGCTGGATTTTCGCCGCCAGCAGGTACACGCCAAAATCGTTTTCCCGGGCAAAGGCTTTGGCCGTTTCCACGGCAACCAAAGCATCGCCAAATTGCTGTTGGCGAAACGCCAGATCGGCGCTCATCCGATAAGCTTCGGGCAACATCGCTTCAGATTGCCTGCCGTTGATGTCACCGTGCAGCCGCAACTTGCCAGCCAGTAACAATTCAATGGCGCGTTCTAGCGATGGCCTGACCTGTCCATAACGTTGATACTGATTCAAACAAGCCGCAGCCAGATGGAAGTGCGGAAGCGGGTTTTCAGGCTCAGCTTTCTGCCAATTCCCTGAAATGAGTTCAATCAGATCCAGCGGCACTCGGCTGTCCGCAGCCAGAGTTTGCAGACTTGCGCGAGCAAATTCTCCAGCCGGGTTCGCTCGAATCACTTCCAGCTTCAACCGGGCGACTTCATTCTTGCCATCGGTGCCAACGGCAAAATTAGCGATCTGCTCTTCGTAATCTTTGATCGCCAAACCGGTAAACGGCGATGCCGAATAATTCGCCGCCAAACGACGAATGATGTCTCTGCTTTCCAGTTCGCGCCCGGTCACCACATAACCGAACGAAAGCGCGTACAACAGCTCAGCGCTTTCCGCCATGCGGCTCAATCGTTTGAGGTCCGCGTTGATTTCTCCAATGGCTTTTTTGGAATCAATCAACGCTGCCGTTTCCCACTTCATTCGATAAGCCGAATAGCTATCCGGGTACAGTGAAATTTCCTGTTTGAAAAATTCCAGGTACCGGCTTGAGGCGATTTTGCCAAGCAAAGCGCCGCGCGCCAATTGCCCATCGCTGCGATACACCACAGCCGTAGTGTACGCCCATTCATCCCAACCACCGCTCATAGTGATAAAGTGAATGCCGATTTCAGCAACTCCATCTTTTACTTTCAACTCGGCGCGATGCTGTTTGCCAACGTTCGCCATCCTCACGGACACGTTTTCGGTATGATCGGCAAACGTCTGTTTGGCACAGAAATAAACTTGGTCGGCAGCAGAAAACTTCGCTCCTGTAGCCGCGGAGTCGTACACAATCGTCAGCGTCTGGCCCCATTGCGGACGCTCCGGCTCAAGCCTGGCCACTTGCGCGAATGCTTCGCCAGCAAGTCCCCCAAACGCCAAAACCATACTGATGATGCCCAATCGAATTTTCATTATTTGATCAGATGATATTTCGTTTGTCGCCGCAGCACCCACTCCATTTTGCCTTCGGCGTTCAACACAGCGTCTTCTTCCTGAGCGACGGACAGTTCCTGCCCGCCCCATTCCGGCACAGGCGTCCGCGAGCCAAGCTCAATCGAAAACCAGGTGTTCGGGATCAGCTTCACATCGCCGCGTCCCGGAACGCCTTCCTGGCGATCCCACAAACCAATCAGCGGGCCGGCTCCGTGGCCGTTGTCGCCAATAGGATGCGTGTAAAACGTGCCTTTGATCTTTTCAGCTTTCATCGTGGCGATGGCATCAGCCAGAACTTCATTGCCGGTGCGACCGGGTTTCATAGTTTCCATCAAAATATCCTGCATGCGGTTGGTATTGGCCAGAGCCTTTTTGATTCCAGCCGGAACGTCTGTTTCTCCTGCGCGCAGGACATACGCCATGTGTTGCGTGTCGGTCGCCAATCCCATTGCCGTAATCCCGAAATCGCAATGCAGCACGTCGCCTCGCTGAATCACGATGGGCGCGTCTTCGGCCAGGTTGCTGGGTATGCCGGAGCCTATACGCTGAACGTCCACGGTTGTTTGAAACCAGGTGCCCAAGCCCAAATCGTTTATCCGTTGTCGCATCCACCAAACAACGTCTTGATTTGTAGTCTTGCCTGGTTTGATGACTTCGTTGGAAAAGGCGCGGCGGATGATCGAATGCACGATTTCCATCATCTGCTTGTACGTCGGCAACATTTCCGGCACGCGGATCGAGATATATTCCAGCGGTAGGTTTTCCGCGCGAATCAGCCGCTTGGAATATTCCGTGCCCAACGTCTGTTGCAGCTTTTCATATTCGCCCGCCGACAATCCGTCTGAAAATGCATGCGTTTGGGAAATGTTGACGGCGATGTTTTTTGGGTCGCGTTGCGCAATCAGCTTACGCAACGTCGCCCACTGGCTTTCTCCCCAGAGTTCACGGTTTTCGACATCCGGGTCGCGATAGACCTGATACAGGCCGCCGTTCGATCCTCCGCCCAGAGCCAGGCGTTCAATGCCCTTTTCACCTCGGTCGGTGAACACCAGGATTGTCCGGCGTCGAGCGGCAAACACGGTCGGCGAAGTCAGCGAACGATACGCGGGATCTTCGTTGTATTCGCGACAGATCACCAGCCACATCGCGACGCCGTGTTTTCGCATCAATCCAGGCAGGACTTTTTCCAGCCGAGTTTTCAACCAACCTTGCTGAATCTCCGCCTGCTTACGCATCGAAGGCAA
>DAOMFR010000107.1:0-1456 GCA_035429885.1 Blastocatellia bacterium | reverse complement strand
GATTCGTCCAGCATTCGCATCGCATTGTTCAAAAAATAATTGTCGGCATCGCCCATCCAAGCCCGCAGCTTGCCTTTCAGCTTTGGCGAAAGCGTCGCCCAGTTTTGTTCCAGGTGCAGCCGCAGATCGTACTTTTTCCAATGCTCGACCACAGAGCGATTCAGGTCGCCGGTTTTCGGATCCCACAAAGGCAAAGGCCTGCCGTCTTCGCTGCGCGGGCCATATGTCGCATTCCACGCGCCCCACTGTCCGCCGGACATCGCCCACGAATCGCCGCGACCGAGCACGTTTTCGGCCTGCACTTCGTGGCGCATCGTATACGTCACGTCACCGTTGACTTCGCGTGCGCCGGGGCGCTCAAAGCCTTTGCTGTTCACATACGCGTTTGCGTCACTGTAAATATTGACCAACTGAAAGCCCCGAAAATCCACGCCGTCGGCGCACGCAGACCACGCGCCGTTGAAAAAGTCTGGGTAGAAAATCTGCAAAGCCAGCGACACCCAGCCGCCAGTCGAACCGCCGTCCAGCACGCGCGCCCAACCTTCGCCAATGCCGCGATAGGTTTTCTCGATGAACGGAATCAACTCTTGCGTGACGGCATCGCCATATGGGCCGTGATTGGCGGAATTGACTTGATAGGGATCGCCGAGCGGCCCCGCGCCGTCCAGATGAATCAGCAACATTCGCGGCGCGTCATCGGCCATCCAAGTTTTCTGGAAATTCGAGCCGCTGGCCATCATCCGCTGCACGCCCGTGTAGCGCGAACCGTAACCGCCGATGTGAACTCGCACCGGGTAACGCTTTTCCGGCTCCTTGGCAAAATCGCGCGGCAGAATGATTCCGGCGCGAAGGTAGATTGGCCTTCCCCAAAACTTCGACAGCAATTCGGATTTTAGTTTGACGAACTTGACCAGCTCAGTTTCCGGCGGCAGCGCATCCGCGGGCAGTTGTTCGGTCAACTGCAATTTCACAACGCCGCTTTTTGCCGGATCGAGTTGCAGCTTGACGGGCTTGCTGTACAGATTGCCGGGCGCGTTCAGATTCTTGATGTCCAGATTGGTGTCGAGCACAGCCTGGACGAAGTATTCGCCGGGCTTCACGTCGTTGAGGCTATTCAGCGGAAACGCCACGCACGCGGCATCAATCGTTGCCGCCGTTTGCGCGGTCACCCCTTTCACATCGCGAGCAAAAATCGGCGGCGAAGTCATGCCTGTGCGTCCTGCGCCTTGTCTCGGTTCCGGGCGTTCGGATTTGCCGAGGATGACGAACAAGCGACCGTCCACCGGCTGCGGGCTGAGTTGCGGCGAAACCGTGACTTCAAACGTCAGCGCCTGTGCAACGGCAAAAGTCGAAAGCAAAGCTACAACAAACAACGACACGATAAGCCGGTGAAGAAACTTGATCGGCATAAAACTCTCCAGAAAATTACAAATGAAGCCGGGTTAGGAAAGATAAC
>DAOMFR010000106.1:0-26028 GCA_035429885.1 Blastocatellia bacterium | reverse complement strand
CCGGCTTGCACGGCCAGTTTCATCGCGTCGGCCATCGAGCCTGGGTCTTCGGCTTCGGCAATGGCGGTGTTCATCAGCAAACCATCCACGCCAAGTTCCATCGCCAAACAAGCGTCGGAAGCGGTTCCGACTCCGGCGTCCACAATGATCGGAACTGCGGTGATTTCTTCGCGCATGATCCGCAGATTGTTTGGGTTCTGAATTCCCAACCCTGATCCGATGGGCGCGGCCAACGGCATAACAGCGGCGGCTCCAGCATCAATCAGTTTCTTGGCCATAATCAAATCGTCCGTGAAATACGGCAGCACGGTGAAACCTTCCTTGACCAGAATCCTGGTGGCTTCCAGCGTAGCTTCGTTGTCGGGGAACAGGGTTTTCTGGTCGCCGATGACTTCGATTTTGACCCAATCGGACAAACCGACTTCGCGCGCCAGCCGAGCGGTGCGGACGGCTTCGTCCGTGGTGTAACAGCCCGCGGTGTTCGGCAAAATGGCGAAGCGTTTCAGGTCAATGAAATCCAGCAGCGAAGGCTGCGTGCGGTCAGTGATGTTCACGCGGCGAACGGCAACAGTAATCATTTCCGCGCCGCTGCGGTTGAAGGCATCAACCATTTGTTCGTTGCTGCGATATTTTCCGGTGCCGATGATCAGGCGGGAATTGAACTCACGCCCGGCGATGATGAGTTTGTCGTTCATAGAATTGCCAGAGTTTTGTAGTACTTAAAGTTAGGTTTTGACGGAGCCTGAACTATAGCGGCAGAGTTTCTGGCGGGCAAATCTGCTTTGGCTGGATTACTGCCAGCCGCGTTGAGAAACTTCGGCGGGAGTTGCTGCTTGCCATCGTTTGACCACGTGGCGTGAAGTTATCAGCGTTAGTGTCGAGCCGTTGCGCGAGAAGTTGATGGCGGCCGGATTGATGTCAGTGCGTAGAGCGGCAACTTCCTGTTTGTTGACCCAGTCCCAGATTCTGATGGTGCGGTCTGTGCTGGCAGTGACCAGCCGCTTGCGATCCGGGGAAAAGCAAAGCGAAACGACTTCTTTGGAATGGCCTGTGAGCGTGTCGGTCAGTCGGCCAGTTTCAGTATCTCGAATTTCGACAGTGGGAGTTCCGGCTACCAGCACCTTTCTTCCATTGGGAGAAAACGCGATCAACATATCCGGGTATTCGGTTTCCTGTTGAGGCGGAATCAACCACAGGAAACGTTTGGCGGTAATGTCCCACAGACCGGCGGTGTGATCGGCAGTTAGCGTTGCCAATCGTTTGCCTTGGGGATCGAATCCCAATCCGACCACTACCGCATTTTGGTCGCGCAAGGTTTGCAATTCTTCGCCGGTGGCCAGGTCCCAAAGCTTTACCGTTTGGTCTACGCTGCTTGTCGCCAACAGCTTGCCGTCAAGGGAACACGTCAGCCTGACGATTTCTCCTGAGTGGCCGGAAAACGAGCGCAATAGGTGTCCGTTTGCCGACCAAAGTTTTGCCGTACCGTTGGAATCACCAGTCAGAATTTGCTGTCCATCGGGAAAAAAGGCGACAGCGCGAAACATTGCACCCGCCGCGTCCAGCGTCATCAATTCTGTTTCGGTTTTCAAATCCCAGACGGAAACTGTTGCGCCCACCTGACGAGAGCCGTCCGGATTGGTGGTGGTGACGGCTGATACCAGACGTTCACCGTCCGGCGAAAAAGCCAAAGGGGTCAGGACTACTCCTTTGGGCGGCAAAGATTGCACGGCAAAGGTGTCGGCTCGCGTCAGCGGAGTCTGCTTCAACCATTGCGAAACGGGCCAGAACTTGACTGTTTGGTCTACGCTGGCGGTCAGCAGCGTTTGATCGTCGGGCGAAAACGCGACGGACATAATCACATTGCTATGACCTTTAATTGTCGTCAGTTCACGCCACAATACCGTGTCCCAGATTTTGACCAATTGATCCCGGCCAGCGGTCGCTAGAAATTTGCCATCGGACGAATACGCCGTGTCGAAAACGAAATCCAGATGAGTGGTCAACAATGCGATTTCTTTGCCGGTGGCGATTTCAAACACGGTGATGGGGACGCCGGGAACGACCAGGAATTTGCCGTCTGGCGAAAATGAAGGGCGGCCAGCCGATTTGCCGGGACGTAAATTCAGATGCAGTCGTCCGGTTTGGACGTTCCAAACTTTGCAACCCACAGAGCAGGCAACCAGCCACTTACCATTGCGAGAAAACAACAGGCCGGGGGCTGCGCCGGCTGTGGCTGCCAGCGGTTCCAGCGGAAAGATTTCTTTTCCAGTATTGGCCGACCAGATTTTGATGACTCCATCGGTGCTGAGCGCCGCCAGAAACCTGTTGTTTGGGGAAAGAGCCACCGCATAAATGCTCATCTCGCTGGCGGCGAACAGGCGCAGTTCTTTCTGTGTGGCCGTTTCGATCAACTTCACAGTGTGCGAATCGCTGATGAACGCGATCAACGACCCGTCGGAGGAAAATGCGAAATCGGTTTGCCGATGGGAATCATTGGGAAACGACGCCAGCTCCCGGTTGGTCGCGGAATCCCAAAGCCGCAGGGTTTTGTCCGTGCTGGCACTCGCCAGCAACTTTCCGTTCGGCGAAAACCCTGCCCGGAAAACCGCTCCGTGATGAGTCAGCGATTTTTGTTCGTTGTGGCAAAGCTGCCAAAGGTAGTACCACTCAAAGCCGCGCAAATCTTCTTGGCCAGGTTTGGGAATGTGCAATCGCAATGTGTCCAGCACGCGATCCGCGTTGAAATATTCCCAGTTCTGTTGCGCCAGATTGATTTGCGCCGCGTATAGCAACCGGCGGTTGGTTTCCATTTGGCGACTGGCTTCGCGGCTTTTTTTCAGCGCGATGAACAGGAGCGTTCCGATGATGACAAACAGCACTGCGGACAGAGCTGAAGTGCGGATAACGCCTCGGCGATACGCTGCGCGCTGGCGCTGCAAATCGGCATCGGGCATATTTTTTGTCACCCACTGACGGTCAAACACATGCTGATAAATGCGATTGCGGTTTTTGAGCGCCCCATTGCTGACACGAGTGATGCCGGATAACCGCAGCACTGTGACTAACGGGTTGGCTTCTTCATCAGCGATAAGCTTCCCGTCATGCACCTGGCCGTAAAGCGCCAGCAAGCCGGCCAAATCCACTTCGCTGCGCAGCATTCGTTCGCGGACAAACAGCAAATTGTCGTCTTGTTCGCTGGCTCGGCGAGTGAAAAACAGCTCCTCGCAAATTCGATCCACGTCGTTGGCGTTGGTCGCTCGGATGTCTTCGGCGACGGCTTTGCACATGCGCTGTGTCAGGTACGGATGCCCGCCCGTCCAATACAAAATTCGTTTCAATAGTTCGCCAGCCATCGGCTCTTCGCGCTGCAAACCGGCAGCCAGTGGCAAGGCTTCAGATTCAATGAAATCGGTTAACTCAATTCGCTGGCCGATGTTGAACGGAGTCAGCCGCGTGTCGCGGATCAAATCGGCGGGAGAGGCGACGCCGAGCAAACAAAACGTCAGTTGCTCCAGCGTAGGGTCTTCAGTGCGGAAGTTGTACAACTCTCGAATCGCCGCGAAAAATTCATCGGTGGAAAAGGGAACTCCGCGCACCGCGTCAATTTCATCCACGAAGATGACTACGGGGCCGAAATGACGTGGCAGCACAATGTGCCGAATGGCCATCATCAATCGCTGCAAAGGGCCGAACTGCATGTGCTCTGCCCAGAAATCCAGCAACTCGTCTTCCAGATCGAATTGCTGTCCTAATTGCCCCAACAAACCGCCGTACCATTGTTCGGCGCTGACATTCTGGCCGATGGCGGTCAGATCAAGCACTGCAACGCCAATTCCTTCATCGCGCAACCGCGAAGCCGTTCGCACCATCAACGACGATTTGCCCATTTGTCGCGAAGTCAGCACATAACAAAACTCACCGCGTTTGATTGCTTCGTAAAGCAGCGCGTCGGCCCTGCGTTCGACATAACATTCGGCGTCGCGCCGCAACGTGCCGCCGACGATGTAAAAACTGCGAGACGCAGCGGGGTGATGGACGGTTGTGACTGCTTCAGTTGTCATTTGTGATTTGGCATTTGGCAGTTGCCATCTCTTGTCTTTGGAGCTGGCGGTCGTATTCGGCAGCTAATGACAAATCAGAGATGACAACTGACAACTGATATGGGCTTATAGCAAATGTTTTTCCAAGTACGTCGCGTAAAGCTGGCAGCGCGGTCTTAAATCTCTGACAGAATCTCCTGCCATCAATCCCGCGCTTCGCAACCGGTAAAAGCTGTCGGTGTTGGCCGACGGGCGGCCTTGCAAAACGTTCTGGACGACTTCGCACAGCGCAGGGTCTTGCGTCAGCGAAACCAGCATCCGGCGCAAGTGATCGCCGAACGGGCCTTCGTCTTGATCGGCGTGCGCTTCCAAATCCGCTAGCGACCAGTTGCGCGCCACCATTTCGTGCAAGCCACGCCGAACCAGATATGGATGGCCGCTGAGCAAACGAAAGTACCGGGCAATCTCTGCACGGTCGCGCAACGGCGAACCGTAGCGGCTGTTCAGTTCGGCCAGTTGCACCATATCGAAATCTTCCAGCGCCAGTCGTGTGCCGACATTGAACGGCGATTGATTCAGATCGGTGATGAACAGATGCGCTTCCGTCGCGTAGCCGATAATCATCGTCAACCGCCGCCAGGGACCTTCTGGATCGAGCGCGCGTTTGTTATGCCACGAACGGAACAGTCCAAAAATGTCGCTGCCGAAATCGCAACTGAACAAACGATCCACTTCATCCAGTCCCCAAACCAGTTGGGTTTCGATCTTGCCCAGAACTTCGCGACGTAAAAAACGCTCGAAGTTGATGCCGGGGCTCAGGTGCGAATTCCAGATTTCACTGGGGTACACAGCGAGGTTGAGTTGATCGGCCAGCGTTTCAGCCAACGTCAGAATCAGTTTTTCAGGCGTAGCCAGATAATCGGCGCTCAAGGATTGAAAATCGGTCAGCACAACTTTTGCGCCGTTTTCGCGTGCTCGTTGCAAGCCACGCGCAAGCAAGCTGGTTTTGCCAACTTGCCGAGCGCCTTTGACCAGCACCAAGCTGTCTTGCCGCGCGATGGCTTCATGAAATTCACGGTCGGTCGGGCGTTCGATGTAAAAGCGTGAATCCAGCGGAACGGCTCCGCCAACGGGTTCCAGCCTGGCGATGAGTTCGCGGTTGTGGCTGGCCGAATTTAATTTATCGGAATCCGGCGACAAGGTATTGGTCGGCAGGCCCGCCGAAGATGCTGCCGGTTTTTCGGCAGAAAACGCTACGCTGGCGCGTTTTAGCTTCGCTTCCATTTCCATCTCCAAGCGCAGGTTTTTCAAATCAAGTGCAAGCTCTTTGATGACTTGGTAGCGTTGTTCGCGGTCTTTTTTCAGTGCCTTTTCGGTGATGCGATCTAGCTCCGGTGAGACGGAACGAGAAAAGCGGGCCAGCGGCAACGGCTCTTCGTTCAAGATCGAAGCGATTACTGCGCTGGATGTCGTGCCGTCAAACGGCAATTGCCCCGTGACCAATTCATACAGCACCACGCCGAGGCTGAACACGTCGCTGCGTCCATCCAGTTCCAGTCCAAGCAATTGATCCGGCGAAATGTAATGCGCTGTGCCCATGATGTGACCGGGATCAGTTTTGATGGCTTCGTGTGGTGAGGCGAAACTGTCGGTTCGCGTCGGGCGGTCAACGCCGAATTGTTCGGTCAGTTTGGCGATGCCGAAATCCAGCACTTTTGCGTAACCGTCGCGACGAACCATGATGTTTTCGGGTTTGATGTCGCGGTGGATGATTCCGGCTTCATGCGCGGCGGCCAGTGCGCTGGCAACCTGGATGATGATTTCGATCAGATCGGAAATTTTGGCTGTGCCGATTGCCAGGCGCTGCCGCAACGTTTGGCCGTCAATGAATTCCGTGACGATGTAATGCCAGCCGCGCTCTTCGCCAATTTCAAAGATCGTCACGATGTGCGGATGATTCAACGACGAAGCGGCGCGCGCTTCCTGTTTGAACCGCCGAACACGTTCGGCATCGCGTGTGAATTGGCGCGGCAACAGTTTCAGCGCAACTTTACGGTTTAACCGCCTGTCTTCGGCCAGATAAATTTCACCCATCCCGCCAACGCCCAGCGGAGAAATGATTTTGTAATGCCCGATGTGTTCGCCGATTTGAGGTTGGTCGGATTGGGCGGCTACCGTTTTTGCCGCGACTTCCAGCGCCGACGCGTTCATGAAGTCTCCGGCTTCGTCATTCGATTCCAGCAAAGAATTGATCTCTTGTTGCAAAGCGTCATCGCCCGCACAACATTCAGCCAGAAATAAGCCGCGCTCCGCCGTGTTGCGTTCCAGCGCCGAGTAATAAATTTCGTTGATTCGTTGCCACCTGTCAGAGTTCATGTCCTTCACCTCAATTTTCGATGTCTGCAGCAACTAATGCGGGAAGCAGTGGCGAAAGCTGCCAACTGGCAAAGGAAAAAGATAGAGGCGAAGAGGGCAAGTGATGGAGAGGGCAAGGGATGGACATCGTGATGTGACCCTTTCCATCATTTCCCCAATCCCTCAATTCCGCCATTTCGAAGTTCACGGAAGAGCCAGGCGCGGGCCAGATTCCATTCGCGCATCACTGTGCGAGGCGACACGCTCAGCACTTCAGCAATTTCTTCGACACTCAAGCCACCGAAAAACCTCAGTTCAACGATGCGACTTTTGCGCGGATCAAGCTCGGCCAGGCTTTTCAGTCCGTCATCCAGCGACACGAAATCCGCGTCACACCGGGCGAACAACCCCAAGGCCTCGTTGAATTCGACCTGCTGCATTCCGCCACCGCGTTTTTCGTAATTCCGCGACCGGGCGAAATCCACCAGAATTCGTCTCATCAATTGTGCTGCGACGCCAAAAAAGTGCGCGCGATTGTCCCACTTCGCCTCCTTCCAGTTGGCCAGTCGCAAATACGCCTCGTTGACCAGCGCAGTAATTTGCAGCGTGTGGCCGGCTTGTTCGCGCTGCATGTAGCTGCGTGCCAGCCGGTACAGTTCGTCGTATACCAGCGGGATCAACGTTTCGAGCGCCTCGCGGTCGCCGTCACTCCATTTGAGCAGCAAGCCTGTCACTTCGTTTGATTGTTGGTTGATCTCGTTCATCGAAATTTTTTTGCCGCGTTTGGCAGCTTTCGGTTTCACTTCGCGCATTAGTCGGGCGAGGAGGAAACGAAATGTTTAATCAACTGAAATCTGGCAACACCTTGACCGTCTCGAATTCACCGCTCGCCTTTGAATCGTTTGAAGCCGCCGCGTTGCCACATCTCAACGACCTGTTTCGCACCGCTCGCCGAGTGATTGGCAGTCCAACCGAAGCCGAAGATGTTGTGCAGGAAACCTTCCTGCAAGCCTGGAAGTCCTTTCATCGCTTCGAGCCGGGAACCAATTGCCGCGCCTGGCTTTTCAAAATCCTGTTTCACGTTATGTCGCATCACCGCCGTAAAATGTTCCGGTTGCCGGTGACGGATGTCGCTGAAGAAACGCTGGCTGAAACCGCTGTTTACAGCCCCGCGCCGAACCAACATCTGACCGACGAAGAAGTTCTGGCGGCGTTCGACCAAATGCCGCAGCTTTATCGAGCAGTGGTGATGCTGGCCGACGTTCAGGAATTTTCGTACAAAGAGATTGCCGCTGCGCTCAATATTCCACTTGGCACCGTGATGTCGCGGTTGAACCGCGGCAGAAAAATCCTGCGCTCCGCGCTGAGCGCTTCCAAAGTCGCTGCCGAATTTCTTGTTTCGTCTCGGCCAAATGGGACGCATCAGATGGCAGTCAGTCACTGACAACAATAATGACCAACTGACGAGCAACATCCGCTCAGCGAGCCGATTTATTCCAAACGGTTGTCGCTGAGCGGAATTTTTTTGGCGTTCAAGGAATTGCCCCGGTGAGATTAGATGGGCAGCTTGAAGCTGCCGGACGGAAGCTGTTATTGTTCACTCGCCTGCACTACCTTCAAAGTTGAATTGCACGCGGCAACACGTCCCGTTCGCCGCCTTTTCCAAACTGGAAACACGATTTATATGATGAATTTGAAATGCCGTTTCTTTTTGTTGGCCGCTTTAATTGCTGCGTTTTCGGCGATTACGGCTCAAGCCCAGTTCACCTTCGACCGTCCCAAAACCGAGCCGCCGCTCGATAATCCGTACAACATCAGTTTGCCGCGCGAAAAAATCCTGGAAGGCGTGCGCGATATTCTGAAAACCTGCGCGCTGCAGATAGACACAGACCTGAGCAAACCGAACGAAGGAAAAATCGTGACCAAGCCCATCAATTTCTCAAAGGGAGTCACAACCAAAACCGACTTGGAATATCTTTCCGCTTTGCCCGCCGGCGATGTTCGCAATTGGGTGCAGGGAAGATTTTCTCTGGAAATAACCGCCCTGCCCCTGGATCAGAAAAAATCCCAGTTGCTGGTTTCGGCCAACATACAAGGGCGCATTGCCGATCCGCTGAATCCCAACAAATGGATTGACTGCAGATCGAACGGCCGGTTGGAAGATGAAGTCTTGCGCGGATTGGCGGGCAAGATTCTGGGCATTGATTTGAGCCAAAAAAACAGTAGTGGCCGCAGTACGCGGCGGATTTTGACCTGCGAATATTGAAGCCTCTATGAATTTGAAGTCTCTGGTTTTGGTTGGCAGTTTGCTGCTTATCGCTCCGGCGGTATGGGGGCAGACTGCCGGAGCAGGCCAGGTAAACCCGCCTGAAGAGCAGAACGAAACCATGCTGGATACTCTGCGGCGAATGAAGATCAAACGCGAAGAGGAAGAGCACAAAAAACTGCTCAGCAAAGGGTTTCAAATCAAACAAGACGTGCAGGCAATAGCCAAAGAAGCCGTCAACGGACGATTGCCGCAGTCCGCCGACAAACGGTTGAAAGACATTGAAAAATCGGCCAAACAAATTCGCACGGAATTTGGAGGCTCGAAAGACGAAGAACTGGAATCGCCGCCGAAAAATTTGGACGAAGCCCTGAAACAGTTGAGCGAAACCAGCACACAGTTGAATGATCGTTTGGCCAAAACTTCGCGACAGGTGATTTCAATTTCGGTAGTGGAAAGCGCCACAGATATCGTTCAACTGGTGAAGATTCTTCGCACGTTTATGAAGTGAATCGGCGCGATGCGATCAGACGGTTCGCGTCAACTTTCAGGAGGAGGACAGGCTATGCGAAAACGCTTAGCAATTCTGCTGTTGCTGACTTTCGGCTTGGCATTGATGGCAGTCAGTGCGCATCAACAAGACCCGCCACCCAAACAAGATCCACAGAAAACCGAAAACGCGGATACCCTGAAATTTGACACCAAACTGGTGGTTCTGAACGTTGCGATCACAGATGCCGAGGGTCGTTACATCAATGGGTTGAAAGAAAAAGACTTCAGCATTTTCGAAGACAAAAAACCGCAGCAAATCATTGACTTCATTTCTGACGAACGGCCGTTTTCAGTAGCCATTCTGCTCGACACCAGTTTGAGCATGGAACGCAAACTGACATTGGCACGAGCTGCCTGTGCAAAATTTGTCGAAGGTTTGCGCGAAGGCGATACCTTCGCCATTTATAGCTTTGGTGGCTTCAAGGTGAAAGTTCATCAGGACTTCACTGAAATCCACGATGTGCCGGATTCCGTTTGGGATATGAAAGTGGATGGCGAAACTCCGCTGTACGACGCAATTGCCAAAGCTGCTGACGCTTTGGCCGAACGACCTGAACGCCGCCGCGCCATTTTGGTCGTTTCTGACGGAGCCGACACCAGAAGCAAAGCGACACTCGATCAGGCGCTGAGAAAAACGCTGGACGCTTCCGCTTCGATTTTTGCCGTGGATTTGAGCGATGCCGGGGTGTTCAAGTCGGCACCGCGCGACACCGGAGCTGAAATTATGAAAGACATGGCGGCCAAAACTGGCGGCAGATTTTTTGACGCCGCGGGTGGAGGAAAATTGCGGGATGCGTTTGCCAGCACTGTGGACGAATTGCGGCAGCAATACACGCTGACTTATGAATCCAGCAATGAAAAATACGACGGCAAATGGCGCGCGGTTGAAGTACGCATTACCAAGCCGTTGCTCAGCGTTCGCACTCGGCAAGGATATTACGCGCGCAAACAGAAGGGGTAAAAACAAAGGGGAGCAATCGCCAAATTGCTCCCCTTGCTTAACCGACCTGTGTTTCAGGCTACAGCCGGATGATTTTAGCGTCGAAGCGCTCGTCGTTTAACTCGCGCGTCGTGTTCCGCGTATCTACGATCAATTGCGCGTTTTCAGCCAGCCACTTGTAATCAATTTTGCGATGATCGGTCACGATCACCACGCAATCCGATTCCGCCACCAACGATTGACTGAGTTCAACACCTGTAAGGTTCGAACCATTGCCTTCCAAATGAATTTTCTCGACATACGGATCGTGGAAATAAACGTCCGCACCAAGTTCCTGCAACTGTTCGATGATCGCCAGCGCAGGGCTTTCACGCATATCGTCAATATCGCGTTTGTACGCCACGCCCATAATCAAAATCTTCGATCCGTTGGCAGCTTTGCGGTGTTTGTTCAGGCCTTTGGTGACCAGTTCGACCACATGTTCCGGCATGCGGGAATTAACTTCTTCAGCCAGCGAAATAAACCGAGCTTCGAACCCATGCATTCGTGCTTTCCACGACAAATAATGCGGATCCAGCGGGATGCAATGGCCGCCAATTCCGGGTCCGGGATAAAACGGCATAAAGCCAAAGGGTTTGGTCGCTGCTGCTGCGATCACTTCCCAGGTGTCAATGTTGAGCGTGTGGCAAAGTTGCGCCAGTTCATTGACCAGACCAATGTTCACTGCGCGGAAGGTGTTTTCCAGCAGTTTGCAGGTTTCGGCGACGCGAGCCGAACTGACAGGATGGACACGATCTACGATGGTGGCATAAGCCGCTGCCGCGACTTCGGCGCTAATCGCAGTGACTCCGCCAACCACTTTGGTGATGTTTTTCGTGTTGTATTTTTCGTTGCCGGGATCAACTCGTTCAGGCGAAAACGCCAGGAAGTAATCCTCGTCCAGTTTGTGGCCGGTTTCGTCAAACATCGGCTTTAATACTTCGTCAGTTGTGCCGGGATAGGTGGTGGATTCCAAAATGATCAATTGGCCAGGGCGCATTGTTGCCTGAATCTTTTCCGATGCGGCCAAAATGTAGGAAACGTCCGGGTCTTTGGTTTTTCTGAGCGGCGTGGGAACGCAAATGATGATGATGTCTTGTTCTTTCAACAGTCTAAAATCGGTTGTCGCGCTCAGCTTTTTGGCGGCAACAAGTTCGGCCACGTGAGCAGTCGGAACATCTGGAATGTAAGATTCGCCCCGATTGATAGAGTCCGCCTTTCGCGAATCCACTTCAAACCCGGTGGAATTAAACCCGCTGCCTGCGAATTCCACCACCAACGGCAATCCAACGTATCCAAGTCCAATGACGCCGACTCGAGCCGAGCGTGAAGCGATTTTTTCCAATAATAAATGCTTGTTGTTATTCACCTGATTCTTCCTTTTCCAATCTATACAGTATGGCTCATTCGAGGGAGACGAATAGAGATTAATCCAGTTTCTTGTGGAGAGAGTTGCCAGTGATCCGAGCTAAGTGTTGGGGGGCTTTCAGGGGGAATCACTCTTAACTTTGGTTATGTGGGGTCAGAAGAATGTGGTTTTACAATGTTTAGTAGGTGAAGCTCAAGTCCTTTTTTAATTTTTTTGTTGCGTTGACCTCCCTCTTGAGCGCGTGGTAGGGTGCGACTTCGAGTTGATTGTTCTTTCCATTGCTTTCAGGTGCTCGCTGACCGGAAACGGACACGAGAGAATAGGGAAGCGGGTGAAAATCCCGCGTGGTCACCGCCACTGTAAGGCCGATATTTGCTGACGATGCTTAATTGCCATTGCGCCTTTTGCGCGAGAAGGTTGCCGTCGCAGGCCAAGCCAGGAGACCTGCCTGAAAGTTTGTTTCGATGACTCTTCGGCTGAAAGAGGACGAAAGCAGGGTTTTTCTGATCTCAGGTTTCATCTTTGGAGGTCTCCTTTTGGTTTCGGGAATTCCCCAAGCCTCGTACGCATGCTTTTAGCCTTTGCGTATGAGGCTTTTTTGTTTTTCGGGCTTATGAGCAAACTGTTGCAAGAAAAAAATAAAAGATGGCTGGCTGGTCTGGCAGCAGTGGCGATGATGATTTTGGGCATGGCCGGTTGTTCTGAGCGCAAGCCTGAACCGAACATTGCTCGTGCTGTCCCGGTCATTGATGGATTGGGCCGCGAGATTATGATTCAGGCTTTGCCCAAACGCATCATCTCGCTGGCGCCAAGCGTCACCGAAATGTTGTTTGCCCTTGGGTTGGGAGAGCGCATTGTCGGTGTGACCAGTTACTGCGATTTTCCTGAAGAAGCCAAACAGAAAGAAAAAGTCGGCGATACACTCAATCCAAACCCGGAACGGTTAATTGCCTTAAAACCTGACCTCGTCGTCATCACCACCGCCAGCCAACTGGAGCGGCTTTCCGAGCAATTAAGCAAGCAGGGCATTCCGGTGTATGTCGTCAATCCTCAAACTGTGCGAGACGTTGCCTTATCAATTTTCAGATTGGGAATGGCGACAGGCGCATCCGCCCAAGGGAAAAAGATTCAGGATGAAATGTTGGAACGTATTGCCAGCGTTGAAACGCGAGTTACATCCTTGCCGAAACCCAAAGTGCTGTATGTGTTACAGGCTGCGCCGTTGATCACTGCCGGGCGAAAAACGTTCATTACGGATTTGATCCGGCTGGCAGGCGGGCAATCCATCACTGGCGACGAACCGACAGATTACCCGCAACTGTCGCGCGAAACCGCGATTGCTCGCGCGCCCGAAGTGATTGTTGCTCCGGCCAGTCACGGAACTGAACTGGTTAAAGAAGACGATTTGCGAAGGGACTTTGCCGTTACGCCTGCGCTGAAAACGAATCGAATTGTGCGCGTCAACCCGGATTGGGTCGACCGTCCCGGCCCGCGCATTGTGGATGGGTTGGAGCAACTGGCAGAAGGTCTGCATCCGGCAAAAAAATGAAGCTAGAGGCGCTGACAGGACAACATTTGACTCCGCCACTCGTTACAGTGGCTGGCAGCTACCTGACTCGGCGGCGGGCGGCGATTGTCCTGTTGGCCTTGGGACTGACGTTGGGGTTTTGTTCCATGTTCGCGCTGGCGGTCGGCAGCGAACATATTGATGCCTGGCAAATCCTGCTGGCGATTTTGGCGAAACTGACCGGTGCAGTGAGCGATTTGTCGCAGGAACAAGAGGTGATTGTATTCAGTTTGCGATTGCCGCGCATTGGGTTGGCTATCGGAGTCGGCGCGGCGTTGGCAATGGCTGGCGCGGCATTTCAAGCGTTGCTGCGAAATCCGCTGGCTGATCCGTATGTGTTGGGTGTTTCGGGCGGAGCCGCGGTCGGTTCGATTCTGGCGATCATGGTGTTTGCGAATTTGGCGTTTGCTCAGCCGGTTTTCAGTTTTGCGGGCGCGATGGCGGCGACGCTGATTGTGTACCAGTTGGGCCGTCGCGATGACGATCCGGCGCGAATGGCTTTGGCCGGAGTCGTACTCTCGACTTTTCTGGCGTCCATGATTGCGCTGCTGACTTCTGTTGCCAGTAACGTCAAGCTGCGACAAATCACATTGTGGTTGTTGGGCGATCTTTCCAGCGGCAGTTACGAAGGTTTGGTGTTTGTCATTATTGCGGTCGCCTTTTGCCTGCTTGCCTTGATGACGCAAACCCGAGCATTGAATTTGATGATGATTGGCGAACGTGACGCGTTCGCGCTGGGTGTCGAAACTTCGCGTGTTCGTTGGGTGGTTCACGTGACTGCTTCGCTGGTGACAGGAGCGGCCGTCGCTGCGGGCGGAGCAATTGGCTACGTTGGCTTGGTCGTTCCACATCTGGTGCGGCTGGCGGTTGGAGCCGACAACCGGCTGGTCCTTCCGGCCAGCGCATTGGCTGGTTCGTTGCTGGTGTTGTTGGCTGACACGGCGGCGCGCACCCTAATCGCTCCGCGTGAATTGCCGACCGGAGCAATCACGGCGTTAGTCGGCGCGCCAGTGTTCATCTATCTTTTGGTAAGAAGCCGGAAACAGATGTTATTTCCCACGAAGCTTCACGATGAAGAGACGAAGAAACAATCGGAAGTCGTTGGTTCTCTTTGTGACTCTTCGTCTGATTTTGTGGATGAACATTCTCCTGAAAATTACGGCGGAACGCTGGCAATTCATGACGTTCAGTTCGGCTATCACCATCGCGCGGTTATTAGCGGTGTGTCGTTGGAAATTCGCGCCGGGGAGGTTGTCGCATTATTGGGGCCGAATGGAACAGGCAAATCCACCTTGCTTGGCCTGGCTTATGGTGCGTTGCAACCAACATCAGGCGACGTGACGGTTGACGGTCAACCGGTGCGGAGTTTTTCTCGTCGCGAACTCGCGCATCGAATTGCCATCGTCGCTCAATCCGCCGAAGTTCGGTTTCCGCTGACGGCGTTGGAATACGTGTTGACCGGGCGCTTTGCTTACGCCAGCGCAATTGGGTTTGACGCACCCGGCGATGTCGAACTGGCAATGCAGGCTTTAGCCGACACGGATGCAGCGCAATTCGCCCACCGATATTTTAACGAACTGTCCAGCGGCGAACGCCAGCGAGTTGTTCTGGCTCGCGCGTTGGCGCAGCAGGCTACGCTGTTGTTGTTGGACGAGCCGACGGCCAACGCGGATATTGCTCATCAGGTTTCGCTGCTTCACCTGATCCGAGCCTTGACGCGACAACGCAGGCTGGGCGCGTTGGTCGTTACTCACGAAATTAATCTGGCGGCGGAATTCGCTGACCGCGTCGCCTTGCTCAAAGGCGGCCAACTGTTGGCGTGTGGAACGCCATCGGAAGTAATGACCGGCGAATTGCTCGGTGAATTATTTGGGACTTCGCTGTTGGTGGATGCGCATCCTGTCAGCGGCAATCCGCGAGTTTCGTGGACAGTCAAATAACAAGTTTGTTCAGAATTCACCTCAGCGTGTCGGAGAGCGCTTTTTGCGCGCTGAAGTAAATTCTGATCTCAAGGGAATCATCATGAAATTCAAACTAACTGCAATTATCGTTTTGCTCGGCGCATTGACCGGTGCAGCTTTGGCGCAAAATTCGCGAGGCGCCTTGATGGGCAGGGTCGTGGATTCGCGCGGCGCAGCTATTCGCAAAGCGCGCATCGTGCTGTTTTTCGGGGGCAAACTTGCACTGCGCGAAACCACCAGCAACGAAGCCGGCGAATTTGGATTCGATTATTTGTTGCCAGGCGATTACACCTTGTCGGTCGAAGCCGATGGATTGACTCAGCAAGGCGGCGCTCAGCCGATCAGAATCATCGCCGGCCAGCAATTCCAAATCGCCATCCCGCTGGTTGCTGCGGCGATTGAAGATTCGGTGATTGTCTCGGCGACGCGAACGGAATCCCGGCTGGGGGAAAGTCCGGCGAGCGCTTATGTGATTTCTGCGACGGACTTGTTGCGGTCGCAACGCGTGACGATTTTCGATGCGTTGCGGTCTTCACCGGGCGTGACAGTGGCGCAAACTTCGCGGCGCGGCGGAGTGACTTCGTTATTCGTTCGCGGCGGCGAATCGGATTACACCAAGGTTCTGATTGACGGCGTACCGATCAATGATGCGGGCGGTTCGTTCGACTTTGCCGATTTCACCGCCGATAACGCCGCGCGAGTTGAGCTGATTCGGGGTGCGCAAAGCGCGGTTTATGGTTCCGACGCGATGGCCGGAGTGTTGCAATTCATCACACACCGCGGGACGACAACGACGCCGGAATTTGAATTCGCAGGAGAAGGCGGCAGTTTTGGATTCAGCCGCCAGTTTGCTCGGTTGTCGGGTGTTGCGGGGCCGTTTGATTATTCGTACAGCTTCACGCATTTGCGAACTGACGGGCGTGACCGCAACGACGATTATCTGAACCGTATCGCGTCGTTGAATCTGGGCTACCGGATGAGCTCGCGGACGCAGTTTCGCTTCACGGGACGCAGCGAAAATTCTGGCGCAGGCGTGCCCGGCGCAACGGCAAAGTTGTTTCCCGATCTCGACGAACGCGCTCGCCGTCGTCGCATTGTGACTTCAGCCAAACTGGACGACCAGACGACAACGCGCTGGCATCAAAGCCTGACCTTCGCGTTTGCCGAAAGCAATTATTCCAGCTTCGATCCGGCGGCGCAGGATCTGTCGAAGCCGACCACTCCGCTGGATACGACATTCGCATTTAACGATTTTCGCCTGGCGTTCAACAATCATCAGCAACGGCGAGGGTTGCGATATCAAACCGAACTGATTTTGCCGCGCAATCATCTGGTTTCGGCAGGTGTGGATTTTGAACAGGAACGAGCCGTTTTCGACAATGGCTTTGACGGCAAAAACCGAGTGCCTTCCAGCCGCACAAATGTCGGCGCATTTTTGCAGGATCAATTTGCGTACTCGCCGCAACTGTTGATCACTGCCGGGGTTCGCGTCGAAAACAATCGAGCCAAAGTGCCAGCAAATCTGGCGGCGATTCTGACTTCGCTGGGGTCGACCTCGTATAGCGGCAACGTCGGTTTTGGAACCGACGTGATGCCGAAAATCGCGGCAATCTATTTGTTGCCGACCGGCAATTTGCAATCGGTTGTGGGATTGGCTCGGCTGAAAGCCAATTACGGCCACGGCATCAAAGCGCCGTCGTTTGTCGAAGCGTTTAGCCCCAGCCCGTTCTTTCTGGGAAACCCTGCGCTGAAACCGGAACGCGCGCGTGGATATGATTTCGGCGTCGAACAGTTTTTCTGGAAAGATCGGTATCGCGTAGAAGTGACGTACTTTGAAAATCGCTTCCGTGACCAGATTGCGTTCGTCGGGGATGCGGCGACGTTTGGCGGGCCGATCAAGCTGGCGGACGGGCGGCGGACGAATTTCGTCAACAACGACCGGGCGATTTCGCGCGGGATGGAAATCGCCGTTTCGATGAGTCCGCACAAACGGCGATTGTTCATTGGCGGAACGTACACGCTGCTGAAAACCAAATTGGAATCCGCCGCCGACGTCATTGATTTTTCGACGGGCAAGCTGATCGCCAACCCCGAAGTCGGGTTTGCGCTGCTTCGTCGCCCACGCCATTCCGGGACGTTGAACGTGGCATGGATTGGCGACCGGTTTGAAATCAACCTGGACGGATTTTTTGTGGGACGTCGCCGCGACGGCGACCCTGTGACCTTCGAACGATTCCGAAATGGCCAGCCGATTTTCAATGCTGCATATCAACGTGTGGATGTGGCAGGGCAGTATCGTTTCACGTCACGCGTAGCGATGTTTGCGCGAATCGAAAACCTGCTGAATCAGGAATATGAAGAGGTGCTGGGGTATCCGGCGTACAAACTGAATTTTTCTGCCGGGATGCGTTTCAGAATCGGCGGCGGGAAGTAACTGTAAACGTTCATCGAAAAGGCGAGGCTGTTCAATCTGAGCAGCCTCGCCTTTTTTCAGACACGCTCGTTCATCTGAGTGGCCACGTTGTAAGCGCGTTCGATGATTTTGGCCAAACCTATCTGGCCCAGGTAATTGCCAACCAGCGCCAGATGATTTGGCAGCGGCGGCAAGGTTGTCAGCGTGCGTTCCAGCGACAAGGTGTAATGTGGCAAAGCCGCTTGCCAGCGCGTGGCGTGGAAACTCAGCAACGGCTCTTCGGCGCCAACCAGCAGGGCGTGGTTGCGGCGTAAGATCGCTTCCAGTTCGACATCCGGCAAGTTGACGGCATCTCGATCCGGCGCACCGCCCAAAATCCAGGTTTCCGACCGTAACGCGCTGCGCCCCTCAAACAGACAATTGTTGAACAATGCTCCCAGTGCGCGAATTTCTCCTTTGCGCGGAAACAGGCAGCCGAATCCTTGTGGCTGGCGCTCGCTGTGTTCATAAAAACACGTGGCTGTCACGATGGGCAACAATTCCACCTGCCGCAAATGCTGGCTGGTTTGGGGAGCATGTTCGGCCAACAGTTCGGCTGCGTGAGTCGCCGAAGTGCAGATCACCGTCGGAGCGTCACGCTCGATTTGCGCCGCTTGATTAAGTTCGATGGTAATGCCTTGCTGGCGCAAAAAGGCAGAAAGCCCATCCACCAATTCCTGCATTCCGCCTTTGGGGGAAACCGTGCCACGCATAGAAGGTTTCGCTGCTTTTGCGTGTCCATTTGGGTGGGCGGGTTCCAGGCCCAGTCCTTTGCGGTTGAAAATCAAACTGGCGCTCAACACGTCGGCATCGCTGGCGTAAATCCCGCCCATCGCTGGCGTCAGCGCGTGGCGTACTGCGGCATCGCCCAACAACCGGCTGCCCCAGACGGCCAGAGTTTCGCCCGCGTCCGGTCGCCAATGTCCCAGATTGCGCACCAGTCCAGCGCCCAGCCGCAAACTTTCGCCAACGCTCAACGGCCAGCGCCGAGCCTGTCCGCGCCAAAAGTACCGCGCGCGGCTTTGCGGTTGCAGCGGTTGCAGCGTCACGCCAATGTCAGCGCACAACGCTTCTAGTCGAGCAGAATTGATCAAGCCGTTGGCTGCGGTTTCAACCAGGCCGTGCTCGGTTCGACGCGTGCCCAGCAATCCGCCCACGCGGGATTGCTTTTCCACGATACGAACGGGGACGCCGGATTTGAATAAGAAATAAGCGGTGGTCAGGCCGGAAATGCCTGCGCCGATGATCGTAACTTCGCGTTTCATTCCTTCACCAGATTCTAAAGTGCTTGCGAAAAGATTTGGGTTTTCGGTTCCTGACGCCGCAACCGTTCGTCAAAAAACATCGTCGCGTTGCGCAAAAACGGTCGTCCGGGATCCGTCAACTGCAATTCCTGATCGCGCAGTTCTACCAAGCCGTCGTCCAGTAGCGGTTGTAAAAATGCTTTCGCTTCGGCTTGTTGCTGTTGGCTGAGTTCGACCTTGAACTGCGTCATGAATTGCAAAATCTGTTCGCGCCGTTGCTGATCTTCTTCGGTCAGCAAATGGCCGCGCATATTGGGCAATTCGCCCGCCAGAATTCTGCGCTCGTAATCCTGCAACTTTTTCTCGTTTTGATAAAAACAGGTTGGCGTTTCTGAAATGGCGCTGACGCCAAATCCCAACAGCACCTGGGTGCGAACTTCGGTGTAGCCCATGAAGTTGCGATGCAATTTGCCCTCGACTTGCGCCAGATGCAGCGGATCGTGCGGCAAGGCGAAATGATCCATGCCGATTTCAATGTATCCGGCGTCGAGCAGCATCTGGCGAGCGCGTTCGTACAGAGCGCGTTTTTCGCCAGCTTTCGGCAAATCTTCGTCCTTGTAACTGCGTTGCGTGGGTTTGATCCAGGGCACCAGCGCAAAACTGTACAGCGCGATGCGATCCGGGCGCAGTTCGATGGTTTTTTCAGCGGTGGTTTCGATGCTTTGCATCGTCTGGCGCGGCAGGCCGTAAATCAAATCGAAGTTAATCGAGGTGTAACCCAGTTCGCGTGCCATGTCGTTGACACTCTGGGTGATCTCGAATGGCTGGTGGCGATTGACCAGCTTCTGGACTTCTTCGTTGAAATCCTGCACGCCCAGCGAAATTCGCGTAAAGCCGAGGTCATACAGCGTCTGAAGCTGTTCACGCGAAGCGCGTCGCGGATCAATTTCCACCGACGCGTCGAAGCGTTCTTTGTCCATCTGCGTTTCGGTCAGCAGCGGTGTCAAAATGCGTTTCAGGTTTTCCGGCGAGAAAAAGGTTGGCGAGCCTCCGCCCAGATGCAATTGCTGCAATGGGCGCGTGGTGAATTGCGGCACCAGTTCGCGGTACAGCGCCCATTCGCGCAGCAGCAAATCCACATACCCTTCTTCGCGTCCGTGGTCGCGCGTGGTGACCGTGTTGCAGGCACAGAAGGTGCAAAGCGTTTCGCAAAACGGCAGGTGCATGTAAATTGACCAGGTCGCCTTTTCGTCTTGCAGCGCGTTGGTCAGCGATTTCACCCATTGTTCAGTGGTCGGTGATTCCGTCCAGAACGGCACCGTCGGATAGCTGGTGTAACGCGGTGCGGGGACATCATATTTGGCAAACAGTTCTTTCAGCTCAGTAACCATTACATCTTCTCCTGAAAAGTTTCGACAGATTCTGAATCCAGCCTATTGTCTTCGCCAGACACTGCCATCTGCAAACTCAATGCGTTTGATGGTGATGGTTTCCTGCTTTTGGTTCAACAGCGAAGGATCGTTGATGCCTTGGCCGCACACCGCTTCAAAGGTACTGACTCTGTCCGGCTGGTTTTCGTCGCTGATAACTTTGACGACTTCGCACTTTTTGGCATTGGCCGGCAATTTATACTTCAGGGTTTTTTTGCCGCCGGGTTTAATTTCGACGCTGCTGGTGACATCAAATCGGAGCAGGAGCTGGCCGTTTTCGCGGCGCGGAAAAGCAAAGTCCCAGTCCACGGTTTTGATTGCCGCGGAGTTCGAATTTTTCAACTCGACTTGGACGTATTCCGCCAGATCAATCACTCGGGTGTAAGAGCGCAATCTGCCGCGCAAACGTGTTTCGCCCGGAGCGATTGGGGCTGTCGCCACCTTATTGCTGCTGCTGGGAGTTCTACTTCTTTGACGAGCGATACGCTCTGCTTCGGGCAATGGCATTTCGCTTTCTTCAGCCGCCATCGAAGGCGAAGTCAGACTGGGGCGATCCAGCATGGGGTAATAATCGGTGCCAATTTTGTGGCGAATGATTTGGACAGGAGCTTGGCTAGTCGCAGGTCCCTGTTCCTGGGGAACCGTCTCTGTTTGCGCTTGTCCGGCAACAGAGGCGGAAATGACAATCACGGCAGCAAACACAATCAATCTGATGAGCTTCATGGAATTGTCCTCCTCAAATACCGCGACAATTCAGAAGTTGAACTGAGGTTCACGGCATTTGGAAATAAGTAGAAACAAGCAGCTATAGGGGACGAGCGACAGCCGCATTCTACTCCTGCTCATATTGAAGTCCATTCATCGGGGAAAGAAAAAAGCCCGCCCGATAATTTATCGGGCGGGCCGTCAATTCGCCTTGCGGCGTAATGTTTAGAACGAATAGCGAAGCGCGAGCTGAATCTGGCGTTCGCCGCTCTTGCTGGTGATTTTACCAAACGTCGTGGTCAGGTTGTTCGGATTGGTATCCGGACCGTTCCAGTTCGGGTGATTCAACCAGTTGAAGGCTTCACCAAGAATCTGAATGGAGTGGCTTTCCTTGAAGCGGAACTCCTTGCTGATACGCAGATTGTGATTCTGGAATCCCACGTTGTAGAAGAGGCCACGTCCTTTCTGCGACGAGATCGTACCCACTGCTGGTTTCGTGAAGATCGC
Organism: Blastocatellia bacterium; assembly: GCA_035429885.1. Taxonomy (GTDB): domain Bacteria; phylum Acidobacteriota; class Blastocatellia; order RBC074; family RBC074; genus RBC074. The sequence continues at coordinate 4,601 of DAOMFR010000106.1, read as the reverse complement.
CGAACCATCCGCGTTGAACGGATAGAACCAGTAATTGGCCTCGAACGTGCCAGTTGCAGCAGGCGTATTGTTGGCGTACTGCCCCTTAATTTCTGGCGCCTTGCTGTAAATCCACAATTGAGCACCGCTGCCTGGGCCAACGCCCGCAAAATCGTCGCCGGTTCCGATGGTGATCGGGTTGCCGGTGGCCATCTGCGAGACGCCGCTAAGGACCCATCCGCCGAACGCCTTGCCCATGAACTTCGTTTGATCCTTGAAGATCGGCAATTGATAAGCGTAAGTGAGCACCACCTGATGGCGGCGGTCAAAGGTGGAAGGACCCCACAGGTTGCTGACATCAAAAGCGTTCGGGACGACGTCGCGCTGGGCAGAGCCGTTATCCGACGATTTCGACAAGGTGTAAGCGAAGCTGTAGCTCAACCCTTTGGTGAAGCGGCGTTCCAGACCAACCTGGAAGCTGTTGTAAGTTGCATTGGCATCGTTGTTGGTCACGCGGATGATGTTGTAGCCCTTGAATGGACGCAACGCATCCGGGTTGTAGCGACGACCCAGCGCATCGCCAGGAATCAGCGGACAGCCCAAAGCGCCAGTCTGACCGCCGGGGCAGGTGCCCACTGGCAATTGGTTGATGTTGCGCTCACGTTGCTGGTGCAGCGCGCGACGGCCGACGTAGCTAACTTCCAGCTTCGTCGAGAAACCGATTTCACGTTCGAAGGTTCCGTTCCAGGTCCAGGCTTCAGGATTTTTGAAGATCTTGTCCTGGGTCGTGATCTGCTGGGTGAAAACGTTGCCGGGCTTGCCGCCAGGATTGTCCACACTGCCATTGGTCACGGAAACGGTCGGTTGCAGCGGCGGGTTGCCGCCCAGGAACACTGAGTCGCTGACGCCCAAACGGGTCATGAAACGGCCCGCGCCAGCGCGAAACACGTTCTTGTCATTAAAAGCGTAAGCAATACCAACGCGTGGTTGGAAGTTGTTCTTGTGAATCTTCGAGAACGATTTGCCTTCGCCACGGAAGAGGAAATCGAACTGACCGGTCGTTGCAATTGCCACACGACCATCACCTTTCGCAGCATCAGTCCAGCCACTGCCCGGAATGACAAGGCCGTTGTACAGCGATTGCAGGTTGGTCGCGCTCGACGTGATAAAGCCCGTTGCAGGGTCAATCGTCGGAGCCTTCGCCGGATCGTAATACTTCTGATCAAACACAACCATATTCCGCCACAGGCTGTAATACGGTTGAATGATGCTGTGACGCAGACCGGCTTCTACGCGCAGTTTTGAAGTGGCTTTCCAGGAATCCTGAGCGAACCACTCAAACATATGACCACGGTATGGAGTGTAGGAGCGATTGCCGATTTCGGCGTAGGTGTCGAACAAACCAAGCGCGGCGTTTGCGGCTGCGACGCCGGTTTTGCCATCCGAAGCAGAGTTGGAAAACACGAAACGACCATTCTGGTTGTTCGTGCCGCCCGGCGTACCGGAAACGTTGATTTGGTCAAAGTCGTTCTGGCCGGCACGTTCGAAGTAGCCACCGAATTTGATCGTGTGGTTGCCGCGAATGTTCGTCCAGTTGTTGTTGATCTGGTAGATCGGGCCAGTCGAGCTGGACGGATATGGTCCGCCATCCAAGCTTCCGAAAATATCCAGACCGTCAACCGTCGGGATCTTGTCCTGAATTTCTTTCGCGGAGCTGAAAATGTACGGATAGTTGATTCCGTAGTTGCTGCGTTTGTAACGATCGCCACGTTGGTCAACGGCGATATGAACCTGATCGCGGCTGCCTGCGATCAACGTTTCCGTAATCCAGGTTGGCGAGAACGTGTGAGTCCAGCCAATCGAAACCGTCTGGTTCGGACGATCAATGATTTGCGGAGCGCGGTCGGTCGCGCCACGGAACGCGCTGACGTCAACGAAATGATAGAGAGCCAAACGGAACTTGATCTGATCCTTTTCGCTCGGCAAATAGTCAATGTTGACGTTTTCTTTGCGCTGGTTGGTCAGCAAGGGACGGCTTTGGAAGAAGTTCGAGCCGCCTTGATAGAAGCCCGCAACCGGGTCGGGGAAGGCTTTCAACAACGCCAGACCATTCGCGCTTAAACGATTGGCCGGAATCTTGTTGACGATGCCGCCGTCATTGAAGCAAGCCGTTTGATCGGTGGCGTTGCACGCGCCGGTCTTCAGCGGGTCTTTGACGAAGCGGGTCACGCCGAGTGCTGCAATGTAGTTCGGGCCACCCGGGAACAATTCGCTGAAATCACCAGCACGCATTCTGGCAGTCGGAACGCGCTGAACGTTGTTGCCCGTTGCGCGAACTCGGACCCATTCCATGCTGTACAGGAAGAACAGTTTGTTACGGTCTTTATTGAAATTTGTGCCCGGAATCCACACCGGACCGTTGACGTTAAAACCAGGTTGGTTGTAACGGAACGGATTCGGACGGCAAGCGGTATCTTTCTTGTAGGCTTCGTCGGTGCAAGGACGCGCGGCATTGTATGTGCGGTTGTTGGCCCAGCTGTTGGTGTTGAGCGCTGCGTTGCGCAGGTACTCATACGCCAGACCGTGGAAATCACGACCGCCGCCTTTGGTGATGATGCGAACCTGACCGCCCGCCGAACGTCCGTACTCGGCGTTGTAGTTGGCTGTCAGAATTTGCACTTCCTGGGTTGAATCCAGATCGGCCGCGCCGATGCTGGTTCCGTTTGAACGGGTACGCACGCCGACTGCACCGTCAAACGTGATCAAGGTGTCCTGTGTGCGGGCACCGTTGATGATCAGACCGGCTTGGGTCAGACCGAAGCTGTTGCCGCCCAGGTTGCTGCCGAGCACGCCCGGCTTGGTGGCCGCCAAAAACAACGGATTGCGTCCGTTGATCAAAGTGTTTTTGATGGTCTGTTCGTCCACCAACTTGGTCAACGCGGAAGATTCGGTCTGAACGCCAACCGTCGTCGCAGTAATGTTGACGACTTCGCTGACCTGTCCGGGTTGGACCGACACATCCAGTTTGGCAGGAACGTTGGGATCAAGCTTTTTGTTGCTTTCTTTGTATTGCTTGAAACCAGTGGCTTCCACCGTCACTGTGTAAAAGCCGGAAGGAAGCTGCGTGATGACGTAATAGCCTTCGCCGTTGCTGGTCGCAGAACGTTCCAGGCCATTGGCTTCGTTTTTCGCGGTGACTTTGGCGCCCGCAATCACTGCGCCTGTCTGGTCTTTAACGAAACCCGAAATCTGGGTGTTGTCAGATTGACCAAAAGCTGTCAGCGAGAGTGCCATCCACAATATGGCAGCCAAGCCTGAAAGCAAACCTTTGGTAATCAGGTTTTTGTTGTTATCTCTCATAAAAATTCTTCCTTTTGTTGCTTAGAAGGGGCGAGAGGCGCAGGTAGAAACGCCTGACGCTATTCAGTTCACGATTGCTTCACGGATAAGCAATCAATTAACAAACCATCTGGGTGACAATTTCCAGCCAACCGTTGAGTTTGACGTTAAGTTTGAGAACCGGATTAAATTTTGAGGTATTTTCGTCCCAGCAAGGAACCAGAGAAACGCCAACTGAGATGTCTCAAACTGCATAGAAGTGTGAAGACAGCCATGTTTGACTTAAGTTGTCTCGTCGGCTGGCAAGGATTATCCGAATGGATTTACCAACTGTCAAGACTTGGGTGGCCAGTCGTCGTGCCTGTGGTTTATGATTTACTCTCATTTAAGAGAGTTCGAACTACCCGCGTTGCAACTTTTCGCTAAAAATGGAGCAAATTTATGGCAGAGACAAAATCTCGGCGCGAATTCCTTCAACAAGCTGGCGCTGGCGCAGCTGTACTCACCACTTTATCCGCCACAACTTCCGCCGCGACTGGTGACGTTGGCCCACGCTTGATTACGAGGCGCGTGTGGGGAGCCAACGACCGCATCAATGTCGGTTTCGTCGGATGCGGCGGACGGATGAACACGCATCTGGATTACGTCGTCAAACGCGCCAAAGAAAAAGGCGACGTGCAACCCGTCGCCGTCTGCGACATTTACGACAAACGAAAGCAGCTGGCTCGCCAGCGCACCGGGGTCGAAGAAAAATCCGTTCATCACGATTTTCGCGAATTGTGCGCTCGCAAAGACATTGACGTGATTGTCATCGCTTCGCCCGATCATTGGCACCACGCGCACGCGATGGCGGCGTTGCGCGCGGGCAAGGACGTTTATCTGGAAAAACCGTTCACCTACACAATTGACGAAGCCAGGGAAATTGCCGAATTCGTCAAAGCCAACAAAAGAGTGCTGCAAGTCGGCAGTCAGTACACGTCTTTCGATCATTTCCACAAAGCGCACAAGGCGATCAAGGATGGATTGATTGGTCAAGTCGTCTGGGCGACGGCCGGGTATGGACGCAACGCCAACAAAGAAGGCGGCGAATGGAATTACACCATTGATCCCGAAGCGAGCGAAAAGAATATTGATTGGAAAGCCTTCCTGGGCAACGCGCCCAAACGAGCATTCAGCTCCGAACGGTATTTTCGCTGGCGCAAGTATTGGGATTATTCCGGCGGCATCGCCACGGATTTGTTCTATCACGCATTGGCTCCGTACGTGATGATTACCGGACAACA
>DAOMFR010000105.1:24993-26158 GCA_035429885.1 Blastocatellia bacterium | reverse complement strand
TCGCACAACGGCCCGGCCATTCGATACCGTTCGGTGTGTTCTTCACTGGCGCGTGACGCGTTCACCGCGTGGTAATACCAGTGATACATCACCATCGAAAGCATCAAGTTATATCCGGCGTCGGTCAGCGCCCAGGCCTCGCCGGTTTCGGGGCGAGTTTTGATGTTACGTACTTTGGTCAGGATCGTCACGGCGTCGGCGATAACAGCGCGCCCGGGCTCCATCACAATTTCCAGATTATCCAGCAAATGCTCGGCTCCGGCTTCGCGGGCCGAAGCGCGCACGACATCAATCGCGTTGGCCATCATTTCTGCGGCGGACAAATTGGCGCCAAGCATCGCGCGTTCGTCGTCGCTGATTTCGTGCGCGTGAGCATCATCGCGCAGGTAATTGACCGGAATTCCTCCGCCGATGTTGATGTGTTGCAATTCGTGGCCGGTTTCTTTGTGAAGCCACAGCAAATGGTCCCACATTGCGGCAAAGGCTGCGGCATAGGGTTCCGGGTCGGGAGTTTGCGAACCCACGTGAATGTGCAAACCAACCAGATTCACCCATTCCAGTTCGTTCACCGCACGCAACATCATTTCGCGCGCTTGCGAAGGCGACACGCCGAATTTCGATGTGTACAGCGCTGTCTGCAATCCCGCGTGTGAGCGAGTGCCGACGCCAGCCACTAACCGCACGGTGACATTGGCGGGTTTCCTCAGCTTCGCGGCGACCTGTTCCACCAGTTCCAGTTCAAACGGAGAATCGAGATTGATTGTGTAAATTCCGGCTTCGATGGCTTCGGCAATTTCCTGTTCGGTTTTTGAAATGCCGTTCATCTCAATTTGGTCTGGGCGAAATCCTGCGCGCAAGGCTTTGAATAATTCGCCTCCGGAATTCACTTCGACATCAATTCCGGCTTTGCGCACTACACGCAACACTCCAAGCAGGTTGTTGGCTTTTGACGCAAAACAGAGTTTGAGGTTTGGGTGATGCGTTTTGGCTTCCAGCAATTGCGCGATGTTGTGCCGAATGCGCGGCGCGGAAATGACGAACAACGGCGTGTCATACGACTTCGCCAGATTGGTCGCATCAATGCCATTGATGTGCAAGTGGTTGTCTTTGATTTCCAGGTAGCCAGGAATCGTCCAGGCCGGTTGTGTGTTGGCAACTGTCATTT
>DAOMFR010000105.1:0-24893 GCA_035429885.1 Blastocatellia bacterium | reverse complement strand
ATTTCCAGGTAGCCAGGAATCGTCCAGGCCGGTTGTGTGTTGGCAACTGTCATTTAGATAAGGTTCTTTCCTGATTTGATGCTGCTCAACTAAAGGAGATAACGGAACAAACGGAAATAACAGAAGACACGGAACATTCCGTTTATTCCGTGATTTCTGTTTGTTCCGTTATCTTCCCGGATAATTTTCGAGCAGACATTTTGGTTCTTGATTTAGCCAATAAGTGATGAGATTGCGCGAGCAATGATAAAGCCCGATTTTTGCAACGCATCTTCTGCAGCTTCGCGGTCGGCGTTGGTTTTGACCATCACGATGGCAATGCGCAAATCCCAGCCGGCGGCTTCCAGCGCGGCTTCTGCCGCCGCTTTGTCCAGATTGCATTCGGCCATCACCAGCCCCGTCGCGCGTTGGCGCAATTTGATGTTGCTGGTTTTCAGATTGGTCATGCGATTGCCGGTGACATATCCCAGCCGCACCATCGTCATCGTCGAAAGCATGTTCAGCACCAGCTTTTGCGCCGTGCCGGATTTCAATCGAGTTGAACCGGCGATGACTTCGGGGCCGACAATGGGTTCGATGGCAATTTCCGCCGCAGCAGCCAGTTCGGAGTTTTCATTGCACACAATGCAAACGGTCAGCGCGCCAATACTTCGGGCGTACTCCACAGCTCCGATGGTGTACGGAGTGCGCCCGCTGGCAGCAATTCCAACCAGACAATCGTTGGCGGTGAATCCGCGAGCTTGCAAATCGCTGGCTCCGGCTGCGCGGTCGTCTTCTGAAGCTTCGACGGCTTTGTAACAGGCGTCGTATCCGCCAGCGATCACGCCTTGCACGAGTTCTGGCGACACGCCAAACGTCGGCGGACATTCCGCGGCGTCCAGCACGCCCAACCGTCCGCTGGTTCCTGTGCCCGTGTAAAACAAACGGCCTCCGCGCTGCAAACGTTCGGCGATGTCATCAACTGCGCGAGCGACGGCGGGTAATACCTGTTCGACTGCTTCGGCGACTTTGCGGTCTTCACTGTTGATGACGCGCAACGCTTCCAGCGTCGGCAGTTTGTCTATTTGAGTGGTGTTCGGATTTAGTTGTTCAGTCGTTGTCATTGGGAAAAGATGATTCTAAAAAAATTGAGGATAACAAGAATCGCCAAAGCAATAACGATGGCGGCAACAGCAGCAGGCATAACCGTCTTTAACTGCAAAGCCACCGGCGACCTTTTCCCCAAGAGATGAAGCAAGCCATAAATACTCAGGGCAATAACGCCAACAATCAGCCAAAAGAAAAGTACAAACAGTGGTCCCATTATCTATCTGAAGTCTTTATGTGGTTCTCATTGCTTTGGCGATTCATAGCCTCAAGCTCTCTGGCAGCACAGCGGGTGAAGTACATCTCCCCAAGCCGATAAACACCCCATACAATGATTGCAATAATTGCCCAACTAATGATGACAAAAAGAGGCCCCATAACTTATCCCTTTCGTGAAACTGCTATCGCCATCTTGGCCGCACCAATCACCGGCGCATCAATCGGCGGAGCGACTTCGGCATTCGGCGCAATCTTTTGAATCTCTTCGCGCAGCGGTTTCAGGATCAGTTCGCCCGCTTCAAAAACTCCGCCGACATAGGCCACACGAAAACTGTCGCGTTCCATTTTAAGCTGATCAATTACGGCGATGGCGGTTTTGGCCAATTCGCTGGCGGCATCACGCAAAATCCCTATGGCCACTTCATCGCCTTGCTGCGCGGCTTCGACGGCGATGGGCGACAACTGCGCTATTCTTGATTGAATCTCGCCTTTTTCTTTTGAAGAAGAATCATAGACCACCGTCGTCAGTTCCGGCGGAGAACTAACACCGAAATGACGCAACACAGGCGCGGTCATGCTGGTGGCTTCGCCACGAAAGTCGTACGACATCATCACGGATTCCAGCGCGCGGCGACCTATGTAACTGCCGCTGCCTTCGTCGCCCATAATCGGCCCCCAGCCTCCGGCCCGAGCAAAGCGCCCACGAGAGTTAATGCCGCAGGCAATCGAACCCGTTCCGGCGATGATAACAACGCCGGGTTGATTGCCGGTTGCTCCGGCCAGAGCTACGCGGGCGTCGGTTTCAAGCTGGACGGTCGGAATTGGCAATGCGGCTTTCAGCGCATCCAGCATCTGCCGATGGTAATCAGGTTGCGAAACTCCAGCCAAGCCGATGCAGGCGGCGGCGATTTGCGAAACTTCAATCCCGGCTTCGCGGCAAGCTGCATTGACGGCTTGCAGGATATGATTGACGGCGTTTTCCAGCCCGACGCGCAATAGATTGGCGGCGGCGGAGCGACCTTCGCCGCGAACGGCTCCGGTTTCGTCTACAATCACGGCGCGAGAATTAGTTCCGCCGCCGTCTACGCCAAGCCAAAAACGAGATTTTGTGTGCGTGTGCGCATCAATTGAAACAGCTTCTGATGTCACGGTGTTCATACGAATTCACGATGATCTTTTGAATAGGGCGCCAAGAATCGGACTGCCCATCGATGATTGGTCCGATTCGTAAACCGAATCATAAAGCGCGATGCGCAAGAAACAAAACCTGGATGACGAAAGGCCCGGCGAAGCCCTCGGCTTGACAGCCCATCTGGCGGCCCATATACTCCCCGCCTTTCAAAGATCAAGTTTATTTATTCTGCAACAAGCAAGGAGTTTAGAGTCTATGCCAAACCATAAATCTGCTGAAAAGCGTGACCGCCAAAATAAAAAGCGTAACGCGATCAATTCTGCCCATCGCACCAGATTGCGAAATCAAGTCAAGAAACTGCGCACGGCGATTGCCGCTGGCGACCAGGATCAAGCCCAGTCTTTGCTGGCAGCCACAGTTTCTGTGATTGATAAATCCATTCAGAAAGGCGTGTTGCATCGCAACGCAGCTGCTCGACACAAATCGCGCCTGACGCAGCACATAAACGAATTGGCTGCCAAGTAAGCTTTGCTGAAAACCGGCCAGCGTTTCCGTTCGAACTTTTAGCCAAATTGAATGCGCCTGGCTTGGTGCAGATAAATCAAAAACCGGTCTTAGGGCCGGTTTTTTTCATGGGCCACCACTTTGGCAAGTTGGCAGTAATTTCGAATTGGTGTTGAAGGAGAAATGTTAGCAGCTCAAAATTAGACGGTTTGAGTGCGGCGTCCAGGGGGCTGAGAACGACTCGCCCCGTATTGTAGCGGTTATTGCTGCTAAGCCATTTAACAGCTGAATTCGGTGAGTTGCCCAGGGCGGTCAGGGCACAACAGAAGAATCTTTAATTTGACGGATTCAGGATGAAGTGTCCGCGAAAGTGACCCAAAGCAAAAACGGCCATCCGAAGATGGCCGTAAGTTGCTGATTCTAAAATCGGGGCGAGAGGATTCGAACCTCCGACCTCTCGGTCCCAAACCGAGCGCACTACCAGGCTGTGCTACGCCCCGACAAGACTTCAAGACGGGGGGCATTATACACGCCGAGTCGGTTTGTTCAACCGACGGCATTTTGCATCAGTTTTACATCACCACTTCTGGCGGCGGATTGAGGATGTTGCCGAGCGCGGTTTCGTCCAGGTGATAGTTTGTGCCGCAAAAATGGCAAACCAAATCAGCGCCTTTATCCTCCGACAGCATCTCGGCAACTTCTTCAGCCCCCAGCATAGAGACGATGCTGACGGCGCGTTCATAAGAACATTTGCAGCGAAATTCGACCGGATGCGTTTCCAGCAGATCAAACGGTAAATCTCCGAAAACCATACTCATCATTTCTCTGGCATCCGCGCCGCTCAGAATCATCTCGGTGACGTGCGGAGAGACAGCGACAATGGTTTCGATTGCGGCGACTGTCTTTTCATCCGCTCCGGGCATTACCTGAACGAGGAAGCCGCCTGCGGCAGAAATTCTGCCTTGTTCAGGTTCGACAAATACTCCCAATGAAATCGCCGAGTTGATCTGTTCCGACGTTGCCAGATAATGCGCGATGTCTTCGGCAATTTCTCCGGAAACGATTGGCACGGAGCCTTGATATGGTTCTTTTGCAAAGCCGATTTCGCGCCCGGCTTCGCGAATGACGTACAGCATGCCGCCGCCGACAATCGCACTAACGTCCAATTTGCCGGACGCGTTTGGCGGAGCCTCAGCCAGCGGGTTTTTGACATAGCCGCGAACGGTTCCGTGCCCGCTGGCTTCGGCGGTGATTCCGCCAAGTTCGCCTCGGCAATCAAACCGCAGCGTGATGAATTCAAGGTCTTTGTAAGTTCTTCCCAGCAGCAGCGCTCCGGTCAACGCTCGCCCCAAAGCGGCCGAAGCCGTGGGCGATGTGCCATGTCGCCCACAAGCTTCGTTCACCAGATTGGTCGTGACTGCGGCAAGGACGCGAATGGTCGAATCGGCCAACGTGCCTTGAATCAAATGATCTTCGAATTCCTGCAAAACTTCCTCCAAGCTAAATCTGTGGCGGTCACTGTTGAGTCACTGTCAAGCCTTCGCGCGCGATGCGGTAGTTGATGACGTGGCCGCCAGCTTTCGCCAACGCCGCTTCAACGTCGGCTTTGCGTCCGGGCTGGCAGTAAAACGCCACGCAACCGCCACCGCCTGCACCGCAAACCTTGGCCGCTTCGCCGCCATTTTGTTTGGCGATTTCGATCAGTTCGTCAATGAACGGCGTGGTGATGGTTGGAACCAGTTCACGGCGGCTGGCCCATTCTTCGGCAAAGATCGAACCGACTCGATCAAATGCCTTGGCGGTCAACGCGTCGTCAATCTTCAACGCAGTGTCGCGGATGCGGTCGAAGCGTTCGACAACGTCACCTTCGCGGTCAATGTGTTTTTTGTACATTTCCCAATTGTTGATGCCGGAATTGCGAGGCGCTCCGGTGAAACACAGCGCGACGCGGCTTTCCAGTTCGTCCAGATCGGTGATGACTTCTTCACGGACGACTCCTTCGACGCCGAGTTTGACGCGCGACACTCGGCCATACACTGCCGGAAAATAATCCTGATATCCGGCGGGAACTTTCAACACTTGAGTTTCGACGTTGATGGCGATGAAAGGCAATCGTTCGGTTGGGTAACGACCTCCGACCAGTTTGTTCAACGCGCCGCAAAGGGCAATGTTCAGTGCGGACGATCCCGCCAACCCGGCTCCCGCCGGAGCCATACAGTCCGTCGTAATGTTTAATCCCGTTTCTGGTTTGAAGTGATAAATCAGCTTCGAGATCAGCGACAGTTCGTCATCGCCGCGAAGCTCTTCGAGTGAATTGGCTTCAACGCGAGCGCCGCGATCTTTGGATTCGATGATGAATTTTCCATCGTCGCGTGTTTCCAACCGGCAACGCGCGTACTGGTCAATGGCGAAGTTGATGGTTTGGGTGTTGTCGTGGAACAGGTACAGCGGCCAAAGGTCAATTGTGCCTCCGGCCAAGTCAATGCGCGTGGGCGCTTGTGATTCGATAATCAACGAAACCTCCTGAAAACTTAAATGAAATTTGTGGGGTCAGATGTGGTGAGAGCCGATCTGTCGGGATCTATGCTGTTCGGGCGGGAGTCTGTCTTTGATGCTTTTGTCTTCTTCTGCAATGTCTTTGCCGGAATCCTTTCTGACGGTGTCTATGGCTTCGTGGAACGTCTCATGAAATCGTTCGTGCAGCTTTTCGTGAATGCGGGGCGGTTCCATCGGTTCCATTTCGGGGACTCTGCGGCCAACAACGAAAACTTCTATCAGATAAAGAGCCAGAGCAATGGCGATGGCGATGGCGAATGCGACTAACAGCAAGACGCCGACTTTCTGGACTCTGCCAATCGTAACGACAATTGCGCCGCTGAACGAATACCCCAAACCAATCAATACTAATGCCCAGGCTCCACAGCTTAAGACGGTCAACGGCAAGAAACGCCGCAAACGCATGTGCGCAAAGCCCCAAAAGACTGCGCTGGCAGTTCGCAAACCGTAAACATATTTGACCAGAAAAATGGAGTAGAGGCCGAAGCGGGCGCAAAGCTTTTCAAGTCGAGGCTGCGCGCGTTGATAAAACGTCCTGTGTTTAATCCATTCTTTGCCACGATACCCTACCAGGTAGCTGAACGAGTCGCCGACAAAGCCGCCAAGTGTGCTGACCAATAATGCTTCGCCAAAAGTGAAAAGCCCATGCTGAGCCAAAACTCCGGCAAAAAGCAGGGTTAGGTCGCCTTCGATCATAACGCCGAAGAAGACCGCCCATAGACCATACTCTCTGATCAAATCCTCAATTAGCATCTATAAGAGCCTATGACGGCAGCGGCTGATGACATTGGCAAGGCGAATGATTTGACTCGTTCACCTCGTCAGCATTACTGACAGCGCTTCCAACAACCACTCGCGCAGCGCGAGTCGAGAGAACGCAGACTTTTGAAAAACCGATCAGGAAAAAAGCACCACGTTGCGTGTGTTAATTGCAGATTTGATGACACGCCATGCCTGTTTAGCGGCGTAAAGATACTTGAAGCCTCCCAACAGCGCAAGCCGGGTTTATGCTGTCATAAACAAACCGGAAAATCCAAAATTGACAGCCATTTGCAGCCGTTTTATAGTCCGCCACAGGTGAATAGTTATGGCAAATACAGACTCCTCCAGCGCGAATTCTTCAGCATCTGTCCTGCTTGGCGTAGATTTGGGAACCAACCACATCCGGCTGGGCACGATTGATCGCACAGGCAAAGTTCTGGCCTTCCGGCGAGAACATTACCCCGAATCTTCATTGACGAGTGCCCGCTCATTAGCTGACCAGTTGCTGTCAATTGTCAGCCAGATGATCGAAGAGCAATCCGTCTCGGCTCCGGTCGCTGCCGTAGGTGTCGCCTTTCCAGGCCTGGTTGACCGCCACACGCAGCGAGCCGTTTTTTTGCCGCACCTGCCAGACCTTTCCAAATTAGATCTGCATCAGGAATTCGCCAGTCGTTTTGGCGTGCCGGTTTGTTTTGACAACAACGCCAACGCGGCGGCGTTTGCTGAAATGGAGTGTGGCATTGCTCGCGGCGTTAACGATTTTCTTTACCTGCACATTGGCTCGAATGTCGGTGCGGGGTTGGCGCTTGGCGGAACCTTGCAGCGCGGCAAATCCGGTCTGGCCGGAGACATCGGCCAGATGAACATTTATGTTGAACATCTTGGTGAATTTGTCCGCTTGGAAAGCATGGCCTCCGCTGAAGGCATTGTTCGACGAACCCGCGATCGTTTGCAGAGAGATCGCACTTCGTCGCTTTCCAAGCTGGGGGCAATGGGCGGATTCAGTTATGACGACATCATTGAACAGGCTCATCTGGGCGACGATCTGGCTAAATTGATGTTGCAACGCACCGGAACCTTTCTGGCCATGGCAATTGCCGACGTCATCACCTTGCTGAATCTGGAAATGATCGCCGTCGGAGGTGCTCCCGCCGGACGTCAAATTCTGGTTTCCGCCATCGAATCCGACGCGAGAAAACGAGCCTCAGAAGTTGCCCTGGAAGATTGCCGCATCGTCGCCGCAGAAATCGGCGCAGAAGCTTCGGTCATTGGCGCGGCATTGCTGGCGGCTCAGACTTAGAAAAAGCCTGCATCGAAGCCTTATGGGCGAGTCACCTAAGCGCGTTTCTTAAACGGGGTTATTCTTCAGTTTCTTCAATTTTGATATTGCGTCGATTTGACGTGCGCACGACGACGGTGCGGCGAGTCGGAACTAAGGCTTGGGTGGCTTGAGGGTCATGTTCGATGGCGGTTTGGTTGGCCATGTAATCCCGCAGTAATTGGAAGAAGCGATTAAATTCGCTCTGCATCTGATCCATCTTTTCGCGCATGTTCAGGATGATTTCGACTCCGGCCAGGTTGACGCCCAGATCGCGCGTCAAGTTCAGAATCAATTCCAGCCGCACTAAATCTTCATCGCTATAAAGCCGGACGTTGCCGTCGGAGCGTGAAGGTTTCAGCAAACCTTCGCGTTCGTACATGCGCAACGTTTGCTGATGCACGCCGTAATGATCTGCAACTGCGCTGATTGTGTAACCTTTGGCTTTTCTTTTCATAACGATGAAGTCGGAATGATCAAGGATGAATTACCGTTTCAAGTTCCGCATTCATTCTTCAGCATCCATCATTCCAGTCCGAGTTCGACTCGCGGGTTTTCCGGGTTCCGCTGTGCGAATTGCCTCAGCAGTTCTTTCGAGTCTTCATCAATGATCTTGGGCAGCACGATTTTGACTTCGACGTATTGGTCGCCGCGCGTCGAACCGCGCAAACTCGGCGCGCCTTTTTCCTTCAGGCGAAACACTTGTCCCGATTGCGTGCCAGGTGGAATGCGTAATTGCGCTTTGCCGCTGACGGTTGGAACTTCGATCTTGGCGCCCAGCGCCGCTTCAGGCAGCGTGATGGGAATCGTGCAATGAATGTTGTCGCCTTTGCGCGTGAAAATTTTATGCGGAGCGACGTTGGTGACGATGAACAGGTCGCCCGGAGGCATGCCCATTCGTCCGGATTCGCCTTTGCCTGCCACGCGCACGCGCGAACCAGTGTCCACGCCTGCGGGAATGCGCACCTTCACGGATTCAAACTTGGGCACAATGCCTTTGCCGGAGCAAACAGTGCAGGGCTGACGGCGTTTGCCTGTGCCGTTGCAAGCCGGACAGGGCTGATCGAAACGCAGAAAGCCTCCGCCCGAAGAAATTTTGCCTGTGCCGTTGCAATTTCCGCAGTTCACCTGAGTCGTGCCCGGAGCTTCGCCCGCTCCATTGCATCGAGCGCAGACTTCGCTGCGGCGAACGTTGATATTGGTGGTCAATCCGTTGATGGATTCTTCGAAGCTGATGGACAACGGAAGCTCTATGTCGGCGCTGCGCCGTTGTTGTGGACGATCTTGCGGGCGAGACGTTCCGCTGTTGAACAAATCGCTGAAAATGTCCTTGAAGCTTGACCCGCCGCTTGCGGTCTGCCCCGCTGTCGCACCACCGCCACCGGTGAACACGTTGCTCCAATCGAAATCAAAACCGCCCGGCCCTGCGCCCGCTCCACGTTCTGCCGCGTCGCGTAAATTGTCGCTGTAGCTGCCGAACTTGTCGTATACCTCACGCTTCTTTTCATCGGACAAGATGTCGTTGGCTTCGGAGATTTGCTTGAATTTCTCTTCCGCAGACTTGTCGCCCGGATTTACGTCAGGGTGATGCTTGCGCGCCAGACGGCGATAGGCCTTGCGTATGTCGTCCTGAGACGCGGTCCGGCTAACGCCCAGGATTTTGTAGTAGTCTTCTTTTTGCGCCATATCAGTAAGGATGAAGTCTGAATGATGAAGAATGAACAACTGTTCTCACCATTCAACACTCAACCTCCATCCTTTGTGTTATTCCGTCAAAATTTCTACTTGCCTGCTAACGATGTTGCTGCGTTTGGGCAAGATGACCTTCAGCACGCCTTTGTCCAGGTCAGCGGAAATGTTGTCCGCGTCAATTCGCTCTGAAAGGCTAAATGTCCGCTCAAACTTTCCGTACGAATTTTCCAGCCGGTGAATATTCTCACCGTGCGGGTCGCGCTCCCATTGGCGTTCGCCTTTCAAGATCAACGTGTTGTCCACCACCTTCAATTCCAGATCCGCCAATGTGACGCCAGGGACTTCTGCTGTCAGCACAAAGCTGGTTTGTGTTTCGTAAATATCCACCGGCGGCGACCAAGTGCCGTGCTGCGGTTCGATGCTGTACAGGTTTGGCCCTCGCAGTAGTTGCGCGAGTTGTTCCTCGACAGCCGTCAGTTCGCTCAGTAAATGATGTTGCTTGGCCATAATCAGGAGATAGCGATCGGGAGGCGGGAGTTGGGCAGATAAGAGTAGAGCGAACCCAACTCCTATCTCCCAACTCCTAACTCCTACTTCTTGTCATCAACGTCAATGTATTCGGCGTCAATCACATCGTCGTTGCCGCCAGTGCCTGCACCGGCTCCGGCAGCCTGACTTTGAGCTTCAGGTTCCGCACCGCTGGCTTGCTGCTGGTACAGCGATTCCGCGATCCGATGCGAAATGCGCGTCAGGCTGTCGAGTTGCGCCTGGAATTGATCCGAGGTGTTGGCCTCGACAACTTTCTTGGCGTCAGCGATGGCCGTTTCCGCTTCCGAGATCAAGCCGACCGGAATCTTTTCGCGGTTTTCGCTAATGATCTTCTCTGTATTGAAGATCATCGAATCCAGATGGTTCTTGGTTTCCACCGCTTCGCGTTTGCGCTTGTCGTCTTCGGCGTGCGATTCGGCGTCTTTCATCATCTTGTCAATTTCGTCCTTCGACAGACCGGATGAAGCCGTGATGGTAATTTTCTGTTCACGACCAGTTCCTTTGTCGCGGGCAGAAACGTTGACGATGCCATTGGCGTCAATGTCGAATGTCACTTCGATTTGCGGCATGCCGCGCGGTGCAGGTGGAATCCCCACCAAGTGGAATTTGCCCAGCGTGCGATTGTCGCCCGCCATTCCACGTTCGCCCTGTAACACGTGAACTTCGACAGAGGTTTGATTGTCTGTCGCCGTCGAAAACGTTTCGGACTTGCGCGTTGGGATTGTGGTGTTGCGCTCAATCAGTCGTGTGAACACGCCCCCCAAGGTTTCAATGCCCAGGCTCAGCGGAGTCACGTCGAGCAGCAACAAGTCTTTCACTTCGCCGGATAACACGCCTGCCTGAACGGCTGCGCCGACCGCCACCACTTCGTCAGGGTTGACGCCTTTGTGCGGCTCTTTGCCGAAGAAGGCTTTAACCATTTCCTGAATTTTCGGAATGCGCGTCGAACCGCCCACCAGCACGACTTCGTCAATTTTGCTGGCGTCCACGCCTGCGTCTTTCAACGCCAGACGGCATGGTTCCAGGGTGCGCTTCAGGAGGTCATCAACCAACGACTCAAACTTGGCGCGAGTCAGCTTCATCACCAGATGTTTCGGGCCGGAAGCGTCTGCCGTGATAAAGGGCAGGTTGATTTCAGTTTCCATTGTCGACGAAAGCTCGATCTTGGCTTTTTCCGCCGCTTCTTTCAGACGCTGCAACGCCATCTTGTCGTTCGACAGATCAATGCCTTGATCCTTTTTGAACTCGTCAATGATCCAGCGAATCAATCGTTCGTCCACGTCGTCGCCGCCCAAATGAGTGTCGCCGTTGGTGGATTTCACTTCGACTACGCCTTCGCCGACTTCCAGGATCGAAATGTCAAACGTGCCTCCGCCGAAGTCGAACACGGCGATGGTCTCGTTTTTCATTTTGTCCAAACCATAAGCCAGCGCGGCTGCTGTCGGTTCGTTGACGATGCGCAATACTTCCAAGCCTGCAACTTTGCCTGCGTCTTTGGTCGCCTGACGTTGGGCGTCGTTAAAATAGGCCGGAACGGTGATGACAGCTTGGGTGACCTTTTGTCCCAGGTAATCTTCCGCAGCCTGTTTCAGTTTTTGCAGAATCATCGCCGAAACTTCCGGTGGAGAATATTCCTTGCCGTCGGCAACAACTCGAACATCGCCGTTCGTAGCATGCGTGACCTTGTACGGAACCTGTTTGGCTTCTTCGCTGATTTCGTCGAAACGACGACCCATAAAGCGTTTGATGGAATAAACAGTGTTTTCCGGGTTGGTAACGGCTTGGCGTTTGGCTACTTGGCCGACCAGCCGATTGCCGTCTTTGGTGAAACCCACAACTGAGGGAGTTGTGCGTCCGCCTTCTGAATTGGTGATAACGGTCGGCTCGCTACCTTCCATAATGGCTACGACCGAATTGGTCGTGCCCAAGTCAATTCCTATAACTTTACTCATTTTCTCCTCCTTGGAACTCTAAAAGCCTAAGGCCTTAAACCAGCATAACTTTATTGATAAAAACAGTGGCGATTGCGCCATATTAAAACGGCTGCAGTATAGGTAGTTGAGTCTGGGACTGTCAAGAAATATGATGGGCGTAGTGAAGAAAATCTTCTTTACTCATCGGACGGTGGGCGGGTATCGCGAATTCGAGACTTTAATTCGCTAGAAGTAATGATGGTTCTGCGTGGGCGGTCAGAAATTTCTTCGTGAATGATCAATCCTGAGGAGGGCGATTCTGATAAACCAACGATTTGGCCCTGCCCGGTCAATAGAGTCGAACCAGTTTGGCGGTAAAAGCTGGATTCCTGGTAGATGTCTTCCAGCACGCCCAGCACGACTTTGGCAACGGCAATTACCGGAACGGCCAGTATTATTCCCAGCAATCCGAACAGGTTGCCCCCGATGACCAATCCAACCAAAACCCACATCGGGTGCAGATTTAGTCGGCTGCCGAGCAGTTTGGGCGTCAGGTAATATCCTTCTACGCTTTGGACGATGGCAAAAATGATCAGAACTCCAGAAATACGGCCAAAGCCTGCTCCGTCCAGTGCGACAAAAAAGACCGATAGCGCCAGTCCGGTCAGCGTTCCCAGATAAGGAACAAAGTTCAGGATTCCAGCCAACATTCCAATTGTGAACCCCAGCGGAACTCGCAAAATCAGAAAGCCAACGGAATACATCGCTCCCATTGCCACGGCAATCAGCAACTGATTGCGAACGTAGGAAGACAGCACTTCGTTGATTTGACCGATCAGGTCGGTGGTAACGGAGCGAAATCTGGGGGGAATCAAGCGATCAATTCGATCGCGCATGCCGCGATAATCGGCCAGCAGGTAATAGATAAAGAAGGGAATGAGCAGGTAATCCAGTAATGAAGATGTCAGGTCAACCAGTTTGAACAAGCCACTTTGCAGCCAGCTGACAATCCAGCCAATGATTTTCGAACGATCGCCGCTGCCTTTGTATTTTTCGATTTGCTGTTTGACCAATTCGTAAAGCTGGGGATTGATTTCCTTGATTTTCAAGGTCAGCGCATCAACACGAGCCTGATCGTTAACCAGAGCGTTCGCCTGATCGTAGGAGCGGTTCAATTGGTTCCAAACACTGGGAATGACAAAAATCAGCACCAGCACAAGTCCCAGCGTTGCCGCTGTCATGCCCAGAAAGGTCGAAGACGAGCGCGACCATCCGCGTAGTTCGAACCAGGTGACAATCGGAGCCAGCAGATAAGCCAGTGCGACGGAAATCAGCATCGGAACCAGAACAATGCGTCCGCTGACAAAGACGAAGACCACAAACACAATCGCCAGCAGAGCCGCCGGAATCCAGCGCATCCACTCGATGGGTGTGAGCCGGTTGTTCGAGCCGGAATTGGTTTCGCTACTCTGATCTTTCACTGGATTCCTTTTCGCTTATGAGCCGGTTGATATGCCAAATGTAGTGCAGCCCGGAAAACACTGTAATTGCCAGCGTGGAGTAAAATGCCAGCGGCAAAAAGCGCGTGAACACGCCAAACGCGTTTGCCGCCAGAAAGAACACGATCATTGTAATTTGAACGACGGTATTGAGTTTGCCTGGAATCGAAGGCCTGAACCCGCTAAAGCCCGTTGTCATATTGATGACCAGCGCGGCCAGCACAATGATCACATCGCGGCTGATGGCAGTGGCGGTCAGCCAGAACGGAATCGGCGGCGTTACGGTAAAGTGTGGCAAAGTCAGCACAATAAACGCCGTCACCAGCAACAATTTGTCTGCCATTGGATCCAGGATCGCGCCGAGTTGAGTCTTCTGGTTAAAGGAACGGGCTGCCAGTCCATCCAGTCCGTCGGTCACCGCAGCAGTGAAAAAGACCACTAACGCCCAATCAAAACGTTGGTAGTAGGCCGCCGTGACAAAGACGGGGATCAATATAAGTCTAAGTACAGTGAGAAGGTTGGCAACCGTCAGAACGGAGGACATTGCGTCTTTACAGGTTTGGCCAGCGTTGGCAAATTTCAGATTTGAGATCAAACGGCTGATCCACTTTTAATCGCGCAGAATTTGATTCGGCAGCGGGCAAATGCCTCAACACCGTCATCTTACGCGAAGGCATAATATCGTTTCGATTTTTCTTTTGAAAGCTTTTTGGCAATAATGCGATGGCTATGCGAACTTTAGTGGTTGGTGACATTCACGGAAAATTGGCGCTGTTCAACCGGTTGTTGGGCGCGATGAACTATCAAGCCGGGGAAGACAAGCTGATTTTGATCGGCGATCTGGTGGACCGTGGCGAAGATTCGCGCGGTGTTGTTCAGCGAGCTATCGAATTACAGCAGGAAGCTCCTGACAAAGTGATCATCCTCAAAGGCAATCACGAAGCCATGATGTTGTCTGCGCTGACCGATCCTGAAGGCGAACAGGCGGAGTTATGGTTGTACAACGGCGGTGTCGAAACGCTGCACAGTTATATCAACGCCGAAGGCGAATTTGATGTGCCCGAAGATCATTGGCGGTTTATGGAATCGCTGCCGACTTGGTACGAAGACGAACATGCGATTTATGTTCACGCCGCCCTGCCCGAAGAAGGCGGCAAGTTCATTCATCCCAGCGAAGTCGCTGACAGTCCGGAAATTTACTGGTCTCGCAACCGGCATTTTTTCAGTAATTATCGCGGCAAAACAGTCATCTTCGGCCACACGATCACTGGAATGCTGTTCGGCGAACGTGAAAAAGTCTGGTTGCGTGACAATCTGATTGGTGTGGACACAGGAGCGTATCTGACCGGAACGTTGTCCGGTGTCGAAATGCCTTCGCGCCAAGTGTTCAGCGTCAGCGAAATCGCCGAAGAAGGCGAAGACATCATTCAAGGAAAAGCCGCTGGCGTAAAAATGAAGTTCTGGCTTTGAGCCAAACCGAATCATTCAACAGGGGTTTCAGGATTTTCGCTGCTTGAATCGCCGCCTTGTCCATCTTGTCTGATTTTCTCTATCCATCTTGCAAGCTTCAGTTCATCTTTACGAATCCCATCAACAAGCGAGCCTTGCGGCTGCCAAGGCAATAGCCGCCGAGATTCGCCGCCTGATCGCCGAGCGAGGTTTGGCCGTCGGTATCTTTTCTGGTGAAGCGGCATTACTGGATCAATTGGCCGCTGCCGATGCCATTGAATGGACGCGCGTCATTGGATTTCACACCTTCGAACTTCTTGGCGCAGCCGAAGACGCGCCCCATTCCCAGCGAAAACTTCTGTTCGATCATTTGGTGCGGCAAGTTCCGATGGCGGAATTCCACGGCCTTCGCGGTGATGCGGCCAATCCCGAAGCTGTTTGCGTCAATTACTCCGCGTTGTTGAAATCGCGCCCGCCGGATGTTGCCGTCTTGGAAATCGGAAAGGGTGGGGAACTGGCGGCAATTGATTCCGCCAATTGCGATTTCAACGATCGCAGCGCCGTGAAGCTGACGGATTCGGCCATCACGTTGACGATTCCTGTGTTGCTTGGTTGTTCGAGCCTGTTTGTCACCGTCAGCAGCAACGCCAGCCAGGAAGCCGTGAAAGCCGCGATCACAGGCGAAGTTTCGCCGAATTGTCCAGCGTCTATTTTGCAAACTCATCCCAACGTACACCTGTTTTGGGAGCGCGATTCGCCCTTTCTCTTTTCGAGTTAAGAGCCTAGACTGCGCCCTGCGGCAATCAGCAATACCACAATCAGCAACCAAAAAATCCGTTGACCAATTTCTGGAGGAATAACAATGAAGGTTCGCCTGCTTTTCATGCTCGCATTGACCGGCGTGGTTCTGGGTTACATCAGCCAGCCAATCGCGTCTGCATACTCAAATCACCAAGATTCTCAGGCCTCGGCTCTGCGCAAGATTGCACCCTGGGTGATGGAACACACCGTAGAAGGTTTGGAGGCAGAGTTTCTGGTTATCCTGGCCGACAAGGCTGACTTGAGCGGCGCAAAAGAGTTCCAAGCCAAGCGCGAGAAAGGCCGCTACGTGCGCGATGTGCTGATGGCGAAAGCTCAGCAGTCGCAAGCTTCGCTGCTGGAATGGCTGAGCGCGCGCGGCATTGAGCATCGGTCGTTTTACATCGTCAACGCCGTTTGGGTGAAAGCTAAGCGCGAAGCGGTGCTGGAAATCGCC
The DNA here is from genome assembly GCA_035429885.1 of Blastocatellia bacterium. Classification (GTDB taxonomy): domain Bacteria; phylum Acidobacteriota; class Blastocatellia; order RBC074; family RBC074; genus RBC074. The sequence continues at coordinate 8,959 of DAOMFR010000105.1, read as the reverse complement.
GCGCGTTCCGATGTTGCGCGCATTGAAGGCAATCCGCGTATTCGTAACATTGACCCGCCCAAGATCACCGAAGAAGAATTGCAGGCGGCGATTGAATCCGTCACCGCTGCGCCTCAAGCCGTCGAGCCAGGCGTTTCGTACATCCGCGCGCCGGAAGTCTGGTCGCAAGGATTCACCGGCCAAGGCATCGTCATCGGCGGGCAGGACACTGGCGTTGAATGGAATCACCCGGCGCTGATCAATCACTATCGCGGCTGGAATGGTTCGACTGCCGATCACAATTACAACTGGCACGACAGCGTTCATTCGGGGGGAGGCACATGCGGCCCGAACTCGCCCGTGCCGTGCGACGACAACAATCACGGCACGCACACACTTGGCACGGCGGTCGGCGACGATGGCAGCACCAATCAAATCGGTGTTGCGCCCGGAGCTAAATTCATCGCCTGTCGTAATATGGATCAAGGCAACGGAACTCCTGCGACGTACCTGGAATGCTTTGAATACTTTCTGGCGCCTTATCCTGTGGGCGGCACCACCGCACAAGGCGATCCGGCGAAAGCTCCCGACATCACGACCAATTCCTGGGGCTGTCCGGCTTCGGAAGGGTGTTCACCTGGCACATTGCAATCTGCTGTCGAAGCGCAACGCGCCGCGGGAATCATGCCAGTTTTTGCGGCAGGCAATAGCGGCTCAGCTTGTTCGACCGTGACCGATCCGCCGTCGTTTTATGACGCTTCGTATACCGTTGGCGCGTTCAGTTCCAGCACGGGAACCGTCGCCAGTTTCAGCAGCCGCGGGCCTGTAACAGCTGACGGCAGCAACCGGCGCAAACCGGACATCAGCGCGCCCGGCGTCAGTGTGCGCTCAGCGGTTCGTGGCGGCACCTACAGTTCGTTGAGCGGAACTTCGATGGCGACGCCCCACGTCGCCGGAGCCATTGCGTTACTTTGGTCTGCGCATCCGGAATTGCGCCATCAAATTGCCGACACTGAAAACATCCTGAACGATGCGGCAGTGGATGTTTCCAGCACGGCGTGCAGCAGCAACGGTGTGCCAAACAACACATATGGTTTTGGCCGGCTGGACATCAAAGCGGCGGTGGATGTGGCGGCGGCTTCGATTTCGCCCGCGAGTCAAAACTTTGGCGCCAGCGGCGGAACAGGTGCGGTCAGCGTCACTGCGGCAACGGGAGTTGGCTGGCAAACCTTCGTCAATGATTCATGGATTACAGTCACATCGGGCGGCAGCGGCTCCGGCAATGGCACGGTCAATTTTTCTGTGGCGGTCAACACCGGCTCAGCGCGAACGGGAACCATGATTGTTGCCGGGCGAGTGTTCACCGTCACGCAAGATGCGCCCGCTTGCACGTATTCCATTTCGCCAACCAGCGCCAGTTACACCAGTGCCAGCGGAACGGGCAGCGTCAATGTTACGGCGGGCGCAGGCTGCGCCTGGACGGCTGTGAGCAATGCCGCCTGGATCACGATCACTGCCGGAGCGAGCGGTTCGGGCAATGGTTCAGTGAATTATTCGGTGGCCGCGAACACTGGCGCGACGCGTAACGGAACAATGACCATTGCCGGTCTGACGTTCACGGTGACGCAATCGTCCGCTTCGACCAACACAGGCTGGCTCAGCCCGACGGCCAACGCCGCAGTAACCAGCAGCGCAGGCGACAACAACGGTTTCGAAGTCAGCGCAGCTAACGCGGGCGCTGACGATAACCTGTACGCGGTGGACAACAACAGCGGCACGAACACCAGCACTTCTTGCACTGCCAGCCAGAAGGACAAACACCGCTTTTACAATTACGGGATCAGCATTCCCGCTGGCGCAACCATTCAGGGAATTGAAGTTCAGGTCAACGCCAAAGCAGACAGCACAACCGGCGCACCGCATTTCTGTGTGCAACTGTCGTGGGATGGTGGAGTGACCTGGACGGCGACGCAATCCACGGCGACGCTGACAACCACCGAACAGGCCCATCTGTTAGGTGGCACAGCAAACATCTGGGGCCGAACGTGGGGCGTTGGCGATTTCAGCAACACCAACTTCCGCGTGCGACTGACCAGCGTAGCCAGTAATACGTCGCGCGACTTTTCGCTGGATTGGGTAGGAGTGCGCGTTACCTATCAACCGTAAACCAAGACTTCGGCAGGCTGGAAAACTTGCTGGCCTCTTTTTACAAAAAGCTTCAGGGCAGATTGGAAAATCTGCCCTGAAGCTTTTATTTGAAGTTCGGATTCGGCGTCATAAACACCAAAAGTTTCAGCCGGGCTTCGCTGGTGTTTTTCACGCCGTGGTTTGATCCCGCCGGAGCGAAGATCACTTGACCTTCGCCTTGTTCCTGCGTTTCGTCATCCACGATAAACGTTCCGCGGCCATTCAACACAAAATACAATTTGTCTTCGTCGGTGTGCGCGTGAACTTTTTGTTCCTGTCCTGGTTCCAGGCAATACACATCGCAAAAGAAATTCTGAGTCTCAAACAGATTGATCTTCTGCATTTTCTCTGGCGAAAACTGCGCAACGGCAAAAACGTCTTTGATTTCCATCTGGCAAATTCCTCTGAGTATAAGTTCGGTTCTTGAGCAGGGATTGTACCCAATCATCGAGCAATTGGCTGCTTCGGCTGTGCCCAAACAAAAAGAGCCGCAACGGAACTGCAAATGCTCCGTTGCGGCAATCAAGCGGAAATCTATGTTTCCCGAAGTTGTTACGGCGCGAAATACCCGGACACATCAACCACCAGATTTAAGTTTGCAGAAGCGTACATCTTGAATGCGCCGTCCGTTCCCAATCCCACAATGAAATGGCGATTGAAGTTTCTGCCGGATTGGTAGTTCGCTGTCGCCGCTGTCGGTCGAGTTACCACGTTACTTGGCCAGAAAGTCAGGAAGCCGTTGGATGCTGGCAGCACCGTGGTGGCGTTGCCGACCAATGCCTGCGCGATGTTGGGAATCGTGCAAGTGGTGCGCCCGCTTTGCAGCGATTCCACTCCTCCGGTTAATGCGGCACCCGGCAAGTAACAGGCTCCCGTTGCGCCGGTTCTGGTATCGAGCAATCGCGCCGGAGTCAGCGGATTAAACCGCAAACCCGTTCCGTTGGTGTCGGTTGCGTGCGCGCTGTAATACCCCAGCACGTCAATTACCAGGTCAGTATTCGCCACGGTGTAGATTTTGAACTGTCCCGATGGCGAAAGTCCGACGGTGAATGGTGAATTGAGATTCGTTCCCAAACGATAGTTCCCGCTTGCCGCCAACGGACGCGAAGCGGCGTCAGCCGGGTACAGCGTGAGAAACCCGTTGGCTGCAGGGCCGACGACGGTCGCATTGCCAACCAGAGCTTTGGCCGTTGCCGGAATGGTCACGCCGTCGCACATCGTCGTGCCTTGCTGAATCGTGTCTGTATTGCCGACCAAAGGCGTTCCCGGCGTGAAGCAGCCCGGTTGCGTGACGCGAGTTTCCAGCAAGCGAATCGGTTTGGGCAGCGGATGGAAGTACAACCCGCCTGTATCCGGCGGAGCGTAGTATCCCGTGATGTCCACCACCACTTCCGCCGTGGTCGAAGCGAAAATCTTCATCGCGCCGTCCGTCGAGCCCAGGCCGACCGTGAAGACGTTGTTCAAGACGTCGCCTGCGACGAAGTTCGTATTGGCGACTCCAGGTTGTGTGGCGTCACTGGGGTAAATGGTCAGAAATCCATTTGCGCCCGGAGTGACAACTGTGACGTTTCCGGTAACCGCTTTGGCCGCAGCCGGAATGCCACAAGTGCCTCTAACGGATTGCAGCAACGACGTGTTACCGGCAATCGGAGCTCCCGGCGTTGTGCAGGAATTCAATGCTCCCACGCGTGTATCCAGCAAACGCACTGGCACCGCCAAAGGATAAAACTGGAATCCGCCATTGCCTGCGCAGGCCGAACCGGCGCAGATGGCATTGCCGCTGATGCTGATGGTGTCAATTCGCCATCCGGTTCCAGCGGCCGAACAGTCGGCGCCGGCGATCCAGCGCAGTTGAATATTCTGTCCCGCGGCAGCGGCGGGCAACTGAATGACAGTCGTCACGTAACCGCCAGAATTTCCCGTCCACGCATTGTGTCTGGGCAATCCGTGCGTGCACCCCGTCACGCTGAACGGCAGTACTTCGTTATAACCGTTGGAAATGAACGAACCGCCAGCATTCAAAATGTCCGTGAACGAACCTGCGCCAATTTTGATTTCGACTGCGCCGCCGTCAAAACCTTCCTCGAAATCATAGCGATGACGGAAGCTCAGGCGCGCACCCGAAATGGTAATTGGAATGCTGGGCGAAGTCAGCGTGCTGCTGCCGGTGCTCGACGCATTTGGTGTGAAAGCGTCGTTAGGAGCCGTGTCCGGCGTTGTTGTGGACGTGACCCAGGACGTGCCGCCGCCTGTTGCCGAAGTCGTCCAGCCCGCAGGTAATATCGGAGCCGTGACTGAATCGAAGTTTTCCGTGTACGTCGTCACAGGTTGGCCGATGACAATTTGGAAGGTGCGTGTAACTGCGCCAAAACTGCTGTTGATATCCACGGAGATCGTCAGCAGGCTGCCGCAAACCGCATTGGCGGGAACATCAAAGCTGATGGATTGCGTGCCTGTCGCTCCCGCGTTGATGGTTCCGTAATTGCCCGTGCCGCCACCGGTCACAGACGCTGTCACGCTGGTGGCGTTGGTGTTGAATGCAGAATTGCTGATCGGCACGCTCAAGGCCAGCGTTTCGCCCGGATCGGCAAATCCATTGTTGTTGCACGAACTGTCGGAAAACGTCACCGAGCCGAGCGCCAGATTCGGCAGGTCAAACGATTCCGTGACATTGACGCCGCCGTTGATTTTGGCACTGAATCCCATGCCGCGTGCGGCGAATCCGGCCCAGATGTCCGCCTCGTCATCACCGTTGAAGCCCGCGCGATCGGCCAGAATGATGGCGTTTCGCGCATCCAGCAACGTCGGATTAACCGGATCGAGTTTCATTCCGTCGGTGACAATTTGCAGCGTCCGCGCATTGCCCGCCGCAAAGCCCAACCGAGTGATAATTCGCGCCCGCACTTCCAACAAAGCCATGCACCAGACTTCGCCTACGTTATGCACTTCTTCGGCAATTCCTGTGAAGGCAGGCGCAAATGCGCCATCGGTCAGGTCTATTTTCGTTGGATCAATGTCCGCGAACGTCAGCGGGTTGTGCGGCTTGCCGTTGGTTCCGAGATTGGTTTTGACTGCATACGGAAAACGCCGAATGCCGTAGTAGTAGTTATCCACAAAGCCCGGATCAATGTTGAGCGAAGCGTACGCGCCCGAAGCGTAGATGCCGTTCACATCTTCACTAGCGGTCGAAAGCAACGCGCGCGCATAAAAATCCGACCAGCCTTCTCCCATTCCGCCGGACATATCACTGTTCAGCCCAGAGGCATTGGCGTGCAGGCGATTGGAAAGTCCGTGGGTCAATTCGTGCAGGACGACTTCGTGGTCAAGACTGCCGTCGCGATCAATCGTCGGCCCCGTGAATAAATACATTTGCATGCGTGGCAATTGGCCATCAGGCGGAGTCGAGAAATTGGCGTTGTCCGTGCCGGATGAATCCTGCGCTTCGGCGCGCACGAAATCGCCTCCTATGCCGCCTCGCCCAAAGTTGTTTGCCTGGAAATTGCCAGCCGGTTCGGTAAATCCGTACTGATACATTTGGTCGTGATAGCGGTTCGACCAGAAAAACAAATCTGTCACGACGCCCATTCGGTAATTGGCTCCGCTGGGCACATCCGTGCCGCCCGGCGGCGGGTTGTAGGGAAAATCAAAAACGCGATTGGGCGAACCCGTGGCGCGCCCGGCGGCGTCAATGCCGTTGGGCGCGGAAAGGTCTAATCCAGCATCCACGTTATTGCCAGTGGTGACATTGCCTCCATCAGTGATCCAGCCGAGGTTGTCAAACGCCGGAAGTTCGCTGATCAACGTCAGCAACGTGCGGCTGATGCTGGGAGGTTGCGTTCCTGGTCCCGGCAAAATGTTCGACGGTGTAAGCGGACTGGGGCTGTCGTCGTTATACACCGAATAGCTGACGTTCTGTGTTTGTTCGTTCGTGATGTTTTTGCGGAATACCAGATCGCCCTTTTCCGCGTCCACGACGGTGTAATACGCGGGCACGTCCTGCCACAAAACCATTGACCAGCTCAGGTTGACCAATCCGACTTCCAGCGGAAAGTAAACCAGTTCCACCTGAATATCTTGAGCAAAGGGGCCGCCTGCAAAAATCACTTTGTGCCCGTCGGGAGACGTGGATTTGCGCGTCAACGCGATTGGGTCCAGGGTGATACCCAGAGAACTTGCCGCAATCGCCACCGCTTGTTCTGCGCTGATCGCCGCCGCTGTTTGCAGCATTTCTTCACGAACGCCGGAGGCCAATGTGCTGACCGTGCGCACCAGTTGTCCATTCGGACTCAACCCTGCGCGCAATTGCCCGGCAAACACCGGAATGTCGTTGAACTTTTGTTCCAGAGTCACCCAAGCCAGATTGCCTTCCGGGTTCATGTAATCCGCCGAGACTTCAAGTTGACCAATCTGCTCCGGCGTTAAGCCGAAAAGCCGTGTGTTGCTCCGCAGGAAATCGCGAACAATCTGATCACGTTCTTGCGAAGAGGGAGCGGTCAAGAATCGTCCGCTTGCCAAACTGGTGCTTACAATTTCCGGCGCGCCGGTTAGTGGGCTGAGCAGGATTTCGCCGGATGCAGCGCCATTTTGGAGCGATTCTTTGGCTTCAACGATTTCTCGTTTGACCTGTGCCTGTCGGGTGCGCTGTTGTGATGTTAGCTTCTGCCGATGCGCATCCAGCTTCAAATGCGCGTCTTTCGTTTCACTGGAGCGAATGTCGAAATTGCTTAGCCCGGGCTTGGCAATTTGCTGTCTTTGGGATCGGACGGCAGCTCGCAGTCCTAAGCTTCCGATCAGAACTGCCATCAGGCACAAGATTGAAACGAACGCGATAAGCCGAAAATTTATTTTCATAGTCTCCTTTCGAACGGTGGAAAAGGATGCCAAAACTTTCTTTTTATATGGGGAAAGTTGGTCACAAATTGCCAGCAGGCTTGGTGTTTCAGGCCGACAGGGTTTGGTTTATTGGTTTACGCAGCCCACAATTATCGTGCGTTTTATGCGGAACCGCATTCTCTATATGCGGAATGGTTCTGGCAAGGCGAATTCCACCCTTGGAATTTCCATATGGTGAAAACCAGTCAGGGGATTGAGTTACGGCAGCAGGGCGAGAATCCGAACCGGCGCGCCTGTTCCGCCTTTGATCTTCATCGGCATAGCAATCAAGGTTGAGCCTTTGGCGGGCAGGCGATCAAGATTGGCGACGTTTTCCAAACCGTAAATGTTTGCGCCGTTCAGCACTTGATGCGTGATGAAATCCTTTGATTGGCCGCAGTCCATGCTTGCAGTGTCTATGCCGAGGGCTTTGATCTTGCGCGCAGAAAGCAATTCCGCTGCTTCGCGCGAAACGCCTGGGAAGTGCAGATTGGCTACGTCACCGGGAGCGTCTGTGCCCAGATACTTTTTCTTGTCCCCCCAGAATTTTCCCCAGCCGGTGCGAATCAGAACGATGGCTTCGCTGGGAATCTGGCCGTGTGCTTTTTCCCAGTTGGCGATGTCTTCAGTTTTCAGCAGGTAATCGGCATTTGTGGCGCAAGCTTCGGAAATATCAATGACGATTGCCGGGCCGACTAGGCGCGAAATCGAAATTTCGTCCACGGACTGTTTGCCTTCGCTGAAATGAATCGGCGCGTCCAGATGAGTGCCGCCGTGTTCGCTGGCTGAGTACCGAGCCGCTGTGTACCAGTAACCTCCCGCCGATTTGCCCCAGGATTCTTTTTGCCATTCAAAGGGTTTTGCCGTCGGCCAGTAAATCGTCTTGTCGTCGAAGGCATAAGTCAGGTCAACCAGCTTGGTGTCGTCAAGTTTGAAGGCTTCGGATTTGGCAGGTTCGCTGCTTTGCAGGCTTGGAGCTTGATTGTTTGGCTCAGGCGCGTGAGACGTTTGGTTCCACAACAACACGATTCCGGCGACCAACAAAGCGGCTCCGAAAGCGAGCAGGATTTTGTGCGTATGGTGCATTTTTTTTCTCCCAATCAGACTGTTGGCTCAGCAATGCCTCTGTACATTTCCGCCAGCAAGCGAGGCGTTTTCGGCAGCAGAAACCGATCCATCGTTTTGATCTCAAACCCTGCGTCGGCAATCAGGTCGTCAATTTTGCGGTTCATATTACAGCCCGCGCCGATAATTCGTTGCAGCGGATTGAACCGATCCTGCCGCCGGGCGACCGTTGGGTCATCGCTTCGCCCGTGTTCCCAGAAGATGAACTTGGCTCCGGGTTTCAGCACGCGGCGAATTTCCGCCAGCGCGGGAGCTGTGTTTTCAATTGAACAAAGCGTCAAGGTCGTGACCACAGAATCAAACGAATGATCCTCGAAAGGCAAGCGACCTTGTGCATCAAGCTGCATTTTTGTCACGGGCAACGGGCATTCAGCGATGCGCCGATCTACCAATCCGGCGAGCATATTTTCCGAATCAATTACCGTCAGCCTTGTCACCGCGGCAGGATAATGCGGCAAATTCAATCCCGTTCCGAATCCAATTTCCAACGTTTCGCCAGTTGCTGCTTCCAAGGCGCGACGACGATATTTGCCCATTTCGGGATTGCCCAGAGTCCAATCCAGCAAACGTGGAAAAATGTATCTTGAGTAAATCCCCATCGGAACCTCACCCCTGTCAGATTTTTAGGAAATAGGGTACTTCGGCCGCAATCTTCTACGACGACTTTGCTGTAAGAGCAAATGCCTGTCATCGTGACTGACTCTTTATGCCCCTCATCGTGCGCAAGCGAGCCTACGCGGTTTGACTCTTTGTGAAATGATGTGCTACTTATCCGCACTTAAATTCCACGCAGTTT
>DAOMFR010000104.1:0-26411 GCA_035429885.1 Blastocatellia bacterium | reverse complement strand
TTGTGGTCAGATCTACCTTTCCTTCCAGAGAAAAGATTCCGTTTGCGCGTGTGTAGTTGGCCAATTCTTGTTCAGCCCGCTGGGTCTGTGATTCCAGTTCGCGCGTCGCCTGGTTCAGCGCGGTTGACGCGTCATCCGTTGACCTATTTTTCCTTTTGTAATTGTAGTTTATGAAAGTTTCAGCAATTCCGTTCGCCACAAACGCAGCAATTTTCGGGTTTGTGTGCTTGTACGAAATGCGAATCAGACGAGTCAGCTTCACTTTCTCAACGGTCAGTCCACTGCTCAGAATGCCAACCAATGGCGCTAACCGTTGGCTTTCTTCTTGAGAAAGCTTCGGAAGCTCCAACGAATCATCTGAGATGGCCACTGGTGATCCGGAATTTTCGGCTGACGCTTCGTCGGTTTTTTTGGTGCCTTTGTTTTTTATTACATCCAGGATCGATCGTTCTTGTGTGACGTCCAGAAAACTCTTGTTTTGGTCTAGCTCGAGCTTTGCCGCAGCCAATTCCAATAACGGGTAGCTCTTAATCAGAAAGGCCGCCGTTTCCAATTCCTGACTATCGTCAACGTAGAAAAAATCTCCATCTTTGAGCAACATCTGATTTTTATTAGTGCCAATTTCAACCGTTGCGCTTGCGACGAAGATGGATTTCTGGCGCGAAGAGCTGACAGCGGCCATGACGGTCACAATGGTGACGATGGTCAGGATCAACCATTTGCGCCGCTGGATGCGGTGCATAAAGTCGCGGATATCAAATCCGGCCTCTTCTTCGGCTTTCATTTCGTGAGGGAAATAAGGACTCGGCGCAACCATTCCTCCCGTATAGTTGATGGGAAGAACAGTTGTTTCAGTCTGGCCAGCCAGTTTGTCCGTCTCTAAAAATTGATTGTCTTTGTTTGGTGGTGGCGTTTGCATAGACTCTAACCTCGAACACGTGAAAGTGTGATGAGTTTCGCCAGTTCGCTTAACTGGGCGGCGATGGCGGCGAAAGACAAAAATAAAAATGAATGCGATAAAAGCTGCAAATTGAAATCACATAGGCTGTGAACCAGCAACCCGGATATGGCTGCTCCACAAGCCCAGGAAGCGTGACTGATCAGGGGTTCGTGAACCTTTATGCCTTTGAGCACAGCACGGCCTGTGGCCAGCAGAAACCAGATGACCAATAAACCGCCTATTAATCCGGCATCAGTCAGGATTTGCAGATAATCATTATGGGCTTGAGACGCAACCATCCCGAGATTGTTGCTCTGACTGTAGATGGGCAATGCTGTTTCGAAACTTCCCAACCCGGCACCTGTTAATGGATTAGCAAGAAAGATTTCCGCACTATCTTTCCACAGATCATTTCGGCCCCCGTAAGACGATTGGCCTGATGCAGATTGAAAACCGGGATGAGATTGTTCCTCATCAAATCCGACAACGACTCGATCCAGGACGCGTTCCGCTCCCAGCCAAGTCAACCCTCCGAACACAATCACCAGAACCGCTGCCGCCGCTGCTCCACGCTGAAAGAATGTGGTTAATGTGGCCCTTCGCGAAGGCTTGGCCAATTCGATCTCATCGAATTGGCGCGGCCGGAAAATCATCAGAAACGCGAGTTGGGCGAAAATACTGATCATTCCGCCACGAGAAAGTGAAAAGACGGCAACGATGATCATCCAGGCGGTGAGGAACAGGTAAAAGGATTTTTCCGCTGTGCTGCGTCGTTGGGTCAACATCAGCGCCACTGGCCAGGGCAACAGCAACTCGATGTATCCAGCAAAATGATTGCGATTGACGAATGGCCCGAATGCAATCTTGGCTTCTACGGTTCGCAGCCAGTAAAGCTTTTCGTTCCAGGTGAAATGCTGAACCAGTGAAAAGGTCGCCAGAACCAATCCAAAGAGTGTTAGAAACTGCATCATCGTTTGCAGCCGTTGACGATGCGTCAAAAAGTTCGATGCCAGCAGGGACGTCAACAGCAAGCAAACCAGCAACAGCGTTGTTCCTCGTGTTGCTTCAACATCTAGTGAAAGACTGTTGGTGCTTCCGTTTCCTTTTGAGAAGGACAGGCTTTGCGCCAGTCCCAGCAGAATCAGTCCGGCCAACGGCCATAAATTTGCCGGAACGAAAAGCGACAACCGCCTGTCCTTAATTGCTTTAATTGCCCAGGTCAGGCAAAGCGCGGCGACGGACAGTACAAAAATCAATTCCGACCACGGCTCGACCACGCCGTGCGCCAACACCGTGAACACGGCGAGCGCCAGAAAACCTGTTGAGATGATTTGGTCGAAAGGAATTTTCATTGCGCTTTCAAATTGAAATCGTCGAACCAGACGGCTCCGCGAGTTGGTTCGGTGTATCGGTAACGCGGAATCTGCCGGATGGTTACAATCACTGCTGACAGATCGGAAGGAACCGCGAAATCCACAGCCATCAATTGCCAATCATTCACCGCTGTCGAAACTGGGGCTGACGCGGCGATCAGTTCGCGGTTGTCTGCGCGCAGAATTGCAATTTCCGGCGCTTCTTCTGTGACCAATTTTTCCGGCTTGGCGAAACATTCCAGCCGATACAATCGGCCAGGTTGCAACACAGCCAGGTGCTGCGCTTCACGATCCAAGCGCGTCGTATCAAGTCCCAGATAGCCCACACGCAAAGCTTTTTTGTCGGAACGGCCGCCGGCTTGAATCGCCAGGCGCGCGTAACTGTTATTGGCCAATTGCCAATCAAATTGCGTCAGGCCTTTGCGCGGAGAAATTTCAAAATGGCCATTCCATAACAGCGAGGTGTTCGCTTCGTTTGTCATGGTGTCGCGCCATAAAGCGTCAGCTTCCTGCCATCGCTTTGCCTTTAGAAAGGCATCCAGAATCCGTCCGGTTTGGGGAAGTTGGACACGGTGATTACGGTCGGTTTGCGAAAAAACTTGGGCGGCGCCTTCAAACTGTTCCTGCTCCGTTAAAAATTCAGCGAAAGTCAGTCTGGCTTGCGAATCATTGCCGACCAGGCTTTCGACTGCGGAAAGATTGCCTGAGGTTGCTCGCCAAAAAAGGTTCAGGATGTTTGGCAGTCGCGATGGCTCTGCCTCCGCGACGAAACGGAACTCCTTTAATGATTCATCTAGCTTGCCCAATCGCAAAAACAAATTCGCCATTTGCCATCGCACGTTGATGTTGTTCGACGCCAGCCTGACTGCTTCGCGCAACGCCGATTCTGCTGCGTCTGTATTGCCTTTCAGCTCTGCTGCCGCAGAAAGCAGGACGCGATATTCAAAATTCGCCGGAGCCAATTGGACGGCGCTGGATGCGTGGCGGAACGCGCTTTCGGCCAATGCTTCGTGGCTTTGCTGGTTGTCCAACTGGCTTTCAATCATTCGCGCAGCCAGCCGCGCCTGTAACTTGGCTGATGTTGGGAAATATTCCGCCGCCGCTTTCAATGTCGGTAGATCAATTCCCACTTCGGCACTGGCAACCACGGAAGTGATGAATCGCTGCAGTTCAAACCCCACCAGCCCGACACACACGACGAATGCCACGCCAAACATGAGAAAACGTAGACTCAGAGATGTCAGATGGAGCGAAATTTTCATGGCAAGAGCGAACAACGCGAGGGGGGCGGCAAGGAGAGAAGAGAGAAGTCAGAGCGAAACAGCTTGGGGCGAATGGGGCTTAAATCGGCAAGAGCGTCAAGCGTTGGCTCAAACACTCTTGCCGTTCAGATTGAAATTATCGTCGAGGGGTTGTCGGGCTAATCTGACGACAGAAGAATCCGCGATTATCCACACAGGTCAATCCGTTGCCGCGAACCGCAGGTCCACCCGGATTGTTGGCAAAAAAGACAGCCATCGAAGCTCCAAGCACGGCCGTAAACAAAAGCGGAATGGTCAGGCTGTTATTATTGGAAGCGCCAGCGGCAGGAGCCGACGGCGAGCTGCCAGTATTCGTTGGAATATTCGACTGTTGCTGAGTTGCCGCTCTGGTTGCATTGTTGTTGGGATCATACAGTCCGCAGGCACAGGTCAAACCCGAAGTGCAGGTGCTGGCATTGCGGCGATACAACATGTTCTGTCCATTGGGCGAATCAATATCCAAACTGCTGCCGAAGCCAACGCTTTCCGTTTTGCCGTCAATCAGCATCTGGGCTTCCCCCAGGCTGGGAATGACACGACCTTGATTGCCGCGTTGACCCAGAAAGTAAGAATCCGGTTCCGTGCCATCGGAACGAACAACACCTTTGTTCGTTTTGACCGAAGTATTCGTTCCGGTCGACGCAATAATTCCCATGCACCCGTAAACCATATCTCCACCAATCAAATCATCGGAAAGTGAAAGAACAAATTCCGTGTCTTTACCCAATTCGATGCGACCTTTTCTGCCGAGATTGATGACCGCTGATCCCAAACCCGAAACCCTGATCCTGTCACCAGTAAAAAGCGTTTGTCCGGCAGAAGCTTCTTTGCCGTTAACTGTCACTTGCTTGGCGAATGACAGCTGGCCGGTAGGCGGCGCTGTTTTGGCCGTTGCCACGAAAGGTTGTAAGAGCAGATTGCCTAACAGAACAGTCAGGCAGATTAAACTTAAGATAGGGCGGAGTGATGACAATACGTTCATAGGTACACCTTATTCCTACGATGAGGGAGCACAAAAACTGAAGCGACAAGCACAGCTACAGGTAATAAATGGATTCAAACGGGTCGGATAAAAGACAGTTTTACGGGGGGTAAAAAAACTCGTTATACGAGCTTTTTGAGCGCTGACGTGGGCAAATCAGCGCGAAAGGTCATTGAGTACATTGCAATTTCAAATTAAGAAAGGGACACCGAAGCAGTGTATAGCACGCGGCTTTTCCGGCAGTCAACCTTTAATTCTTTGTCTTGACAGCAGATGGGACCGAATCCGATTCAATGCTAATATCAACTTTTACTTGAGAGTGTCCCACCAAAGCCTCAGTGAATGCATCTGCATAAGCGATTGCCAGAGCAATTCGCGAAGGCAAATTTCCGGTTTTTCCCCTCAAATTTCATTGGAGTAATGATGAGTATCAAAGGTGTCGTGGATTACGAGTCGGCTCTTCGTGGGTTTAGTTTGCTTCTTTTGGTTTTTGGAGTGGTTGGACTGTATCCGGGGCAAGTGTTTAGGGATGTGCGCGGAGCTTCGCGCGAAGATTCTGTTGCCTGTGCCAATGGAGCGCGATTCACTCTGGGACGCAGTTTTCCGCTTGGGTATGACCCGGAAGACATGGTGACAGGGGATTTTAACGGAGATGGATTTCTGGACTTGGCTGTCAGCAACGGAGGATTCACGTTTTCCGGAGGCTTGATTTCCATTTACGGAAACAACGGGCGCGGAGAGTTTGCCAATGTCGGCAACATCCGGCTGGCAAACCGCGCCGCTCGCATCGTGTCCGGGGATTTCAATAACGACGGCAAGCTCGATTTGGCCACTGTTACGTTCGGGGACGGCGGCGGACTCGTTATTGCGTTGGGCAAAGGCGATTGGAGTTTCACCACGACGCTGACGCCGATCAATTTCATTCGTTACCGGGCCGGAATCGTCGTCGCTGATTTCAACTCGGACGGCAAAGTGGACATTGCGTTTTGCGGCGAAGACAAACTGATTCTGTTGAACGGAGACGGCGTTGGCGGTTTTGTGCGTTCCGCCACCTACAGCGCGGGCACAATGCCGGGAGCGTTGGCCGCTGCCGATTACAGCGGAGACGGCAAGCCGGATCTGATTGTTTTCAGCCAGGATTTTGACCAAAAACCGTTGCTGTTTCTCAACGATGGAACCGGGAAGTTTCCCGCCGGAATCCCCCTGAACATTACCGGTGGGGGAGGATTCAACAACGCAGTCGCTGATTTTAATGGAGATGGAAAAGCGGATTTGGCTTTTGTGCGCTTAACGGACGTCGAGCAGCGAGGCGTGTCGGTCGCGTTCAGCACGGGCAGCGGATTTGGCGATCCGATTCAGATTCCGCTGGGAGCATACAGTTATCCCAATTCGTTGCGCGTGGCGGACCTGAATGGTGATGGAAAACCGGATTTAATCGCGACTGTGGATTTCAGCAATCGTGTTTCCATCATTTTGAACAATGGCGGTGGCACGTTCACGGTGCGCGGCAACTACACCACGGGATATGGGCCCGTGGCCGCAACCTCCGGCGATTTCGACCGGGACGGCAAACCCGATTTGGCCGTAGCCAATTATGATCAGACGCTTTCGATTGTGACGGGAATCGGGGCAGGCCAGTTTCTCGCCCCGCTCTCCTTTGCTCAGGAAGACAAAATTTTACGAGCCACCGCTTTGGCGGATCTCAACGGAGATAGGAACTTGGACGCGATTGTCGCGCTCGGCAATCAGGCGGGAGTGTTGGTTGCGTATGGCGATGGCGCGGGCAGTTTCGGTTCGCCCAAAACCTATTCGGCGGGGCGTGACAACAGTGACGTGGCAGTCGCGGATTTCAACAAAGACGGCAAGCCGGACATTGTGGTCGCGGGCGGCAATTTGCAAAGCAACGGCACTGTAAATTTGTTGTTTGGCACACCGACCGGAGAGTTCACTCTCGGCTCGCGCGATCTGAACGCCGGGCTGACTCCTTCGACAGTGGTGGCCGCCGATGTGAACAACGACAGCAATCCCGATGTCATTGTCGGGAATTACCGGTCGAACAACGTTTCGATTTCTTTGGGTGATGGCAAAGGGAATTTCGCGGCGGCGATTAACATTCAAGTTGGGCTCTCGCCTTCCGCCATCGCGCCCGGAGATTTCAACAATGACGGCAAGCTGGATCTGATTGTTGCCAATTACGGAGGCTCGACGCTGAGCCTGTTGCTGGGCAATGGCGCAGGCGGGTTTGCCATATCTTCTATCAACGTTCCGAAAGCGCCGGTTTCGCTGGTCGCAGAAGATCTGAATCGCGATGGCAGTCTGGATCTGGCCGTGATTTGCCGCGATGAATCCACGAATCGCAATCTGTTCATTCTGATGGGAAATGGCGATGGCACATTTCGCGTGCCGTTGCGGTTCGCCACGGAAAACTATCCGCTGTCCATTGCCGCAGGTGATTTCACCGGCGACGGCAAACTCGATCTGGCATTGACGGAAATCCCGTTCGTCACGAATACCAGCGCGACCGATCACGTCAGCCTTTACGCCGGCACGGGCACCGGCAATTTTGTGCGCTCCGGATCGTTGGCCATTCCGGCGACGAATTATCTGACCGCTGGCGATTTGAACAATGATGGAATGGCCGATTTGGCGGTGACCACACTTGGAGGCATTTCTTCTGCGTTGACGGTGTGCAATCCAACTGCGCCGCCCGCGAATACCGTCGCCAACGTTTCCGCCGCCAGTTATTTGCCGCTGGCATTGGCACCTGATTCCATTGCCGCAGCCTTTGGCGCGAATCTGGCGACGAGCACCGTTGTTGCTTCCGGATTGCCCTTGCCGACGGAACTGGCCGGAACGCGCGTTGTTCTCAAAGACGCTGCGGGAATCGAACGCGCTGCGCCGCTGTTTTTTGTGTCGCAGTTTCAAGTCAACTATCAGGTTCCGACCGGGATGCCTGCCGGCGTGGCCACCGTCACCGTCACCAGTGGCGATGGCCAGGTCACGACCGGAGTGATTTTGATTACTCCGACGCTGCCCGGCTTGTTCACCGCCAATTCGGATGGTGTTGGCGCGCCCACGGGGTATGTGCTGCGCGTCAAAGCCAACGGCGCTCAAATCGAAGAACCGCTGACCACTTACGATGCCGCGCAAGGCCGTTTCGTGCCGCGCCCGATTGATTTCTATTCGGATTCTCCCACGCAAGCGGATCAAATTTATCTGGTGCTGTTTGGCACCGGACTTCGCAATCGCAGTTCGTTAGCAACTGTGGAAGCGGTGCTGGATGGCAGCATCAATGCCGAGGTGTTGTACGCCGGTGCGCAAGGCTTTTATGTGGGATTGGACCAGATCAATCTCAAACTGCCGTTGATCGCCAACCGGCCCACCGCCAGTTTGGCCGTTGTCGTGGATGGCAAACCGAGCAATCCCGTTCAACTGGCATTCAAATAGTGAAACTTTGAAACTTTGGAGTGCGACGCTCTCGGCGTCGCTTTGGAAGTCCTTTCGTCCATAAAATCATTCCATCGTTAAGGACTACCAAAGCTGCGCCAAAGGCGCAGCACTCCAAAAGCTGTCGCTCATTCGCCGCTGACGACTTTTCGCAAGGTTCGTCCGGCCAGGGTGCCGTTGTACTTTCCGCCCTCCACTTCCAACTTTCCGTTGACCCAAATGTAGCGCAAGTCTTCGGATTGCAATTCGGGCTGCTCATAGGTGGAGCGGTCAGTGATGGTCTTGGGATCAAAGATGATGACATCGGCGAAATAGCCTGCGGCGAGTTTGCCGCGATCTTTCAGGTGAAAGGTTTCGGCGACTTGCGCGCTGCTGGCCTGGATCATCCGTTCCATCGAGATGACTTTGCGGTTCAGGACGTATTCGCGAATTTTGCGCGGGAAGGTTCCCCATTTGCGCGGATGGCCACCGGAACCGTCTGAGCCGGTCATCACCCACGGCTGTTTCATGAAGTTTTCAATGTCGGATTCGATCATGTTGAACGAAGTCGCGCCGGGGCTGGTGACTTTCAAAATGTCCAGCGCGGTTTCGACCGGGCCTTTGCCGCGCGCTTTGGCGATTTCGTCCAGGCGTTTGTTGTTCAGCGTGCGGTCGTTGCTGTGCAGCAACAGGGTGTTTGCGCCGCCGCGCCGTTTCAGGTTTTGTTCCATCTCGGCGATCAGTTTGGGACGAATGGCCGGATCATCCACGCGTTTCAGGAATTCGGCTCTGCCGCCCGCTTCGGCCCAGCGCGGCAACAGCGAAGCGCCCAATCCGGTGCCCGACGCAATGTACGGATATTGATTGGCTGTGGCGTTGATGCCTTCGGCGCGAGCGCGATTGATCATTTCGATGGCTTGCGTGCTTTGTCCCCAGACGTCCGCGCCCAGGGCTTTGATGTGCGAAATGTGGACGGGGATTTTGGCTTCGCGGCCAATGCGCAGGACTTCGGCAATCGAACCGAGCAAGCCGATCGTGTATGAACTTTCATCGCGTTGATGCGTGTCGTACACGCCGCCGCGTTCGGCAGCGACCTTGGCCAGTTCGATGACTTCCTCGGTTTTGGAATAACTGCCCGGCGCGTAATACAACCCCGTAGACATGCCAATCGCGCCATCATTCATTCCCTGACGCACCAGAGCTTTCATCTTTTCCAGTTGTTCCGCCGTTGGCGCGGCATCGCTCATGCCCATGACGGCGGAACGCACGGCTCCCTGGCCGACGAAGGACGCGACGTTGGTGCCGATCTTTTGCGTGTCGAGCTGGCGCAACGCCTGGGCGAGCGGAATCTTGCTGCGGCCATCGCTGCCAATGAATACGGTCGTGACGCCTTGCGTCAGAAAAGGCAGATTGGCGCTGCGTTGCGGAGCAAACAACTCTTCGTCGGCGTGCGTGTGCGGATCAATGAATCCCGGCGAGACGATCAACCCCGTCGCGTCAATCACGCGGTCAGCGGTGACCCCTGCGGCGGCGGCATCGCCGACAAAGGTGATGCGGTCGCCCGTAATGCCTACGTCAGTTTTGGTGGCCGGAGCGCCAGTTCCGTCAATCACGCTGCCGCCGCGAATCAGCGTGTCCACTTTGGCCGTTTTCGATTTAACGGGTTTCAGGTTGCGCTCAAAAAAGTCGAAGGCGGCTTTGTAAATCTCGACCCAGTTTTTGTGCAGCAAAAAGTCGTGAACTTCGTCGGGAAAGACAATCACTTCATGCGGCACTTTTAGTTCGCGCAACCGGCGCACCAAATCCACCGTTTGCGAAAAGGCGACGTTGCGGTCGTCATCGCCGTGAATGAACAGCACCGGCGATTTCCACTTTTCGACCGATGACACCGGCGAAGCTTCAAAGGCGATTTTCACCGCATCGCGGTTGCCGTATTCGATCCAGTTGGCGTTGGAAAGCCGCAACGACCAATCGTGCACGCCGTGCAAATCTACGCCGGCGGCAAACAAATCCGAGTTGCGCGCTAACCCTAAAGCCGTCAGATAACCGCCGTAACTGCCTCCCCACAATCCAATCCGAGCCGAATCAATGTCCGTGCGCGACCGCAAATACTGCGCTCCGGCCAGAATGTCCTGGTATTCCGAAGCGCCACGTCCGCCGCCGTTTTTGGCCTGGCGAAAGGCTCGGCCATAGCCAATGCCCAACCGGTAATTCACCGACAACACCGCATAGCCTTTGCTCGCCAAAAACTGATTGAAGCCGTACGCGTTGTGGTAGTAGTACATATTGTGCCAGCCCAACATCATCTGCCGGCTGGGGCCGCCGTGCATGAAAATCACCGCAGGCAATTTGTCCGTAGGCTTGGCGTCTTTGGGCAAAAACAACTGGCCGTGAACTTCCTGGCCGTCGGCAGCTTTGAAGATGACTTGTTGTGGAGTAGTCAGCTTATCTTCAGGGAACTCTTTGGGGAGCGAAAAGGGAAGCTTGAGTTGAACCTCACTCACCGTTTCTTTGCCCGTCAACTTTTCAATACCTTGCGGCGGAGTGACGACGGCAACTTGTCCTGGCGAAGAGGCTGAAGAGGAAAAATAGGCAAGACGTTTGCCGCTTGCCGTTACAACTGGGCTCCATTCAATTCCGCCACTTTGCTTTAACGTGATGGGCGCGCTCGGTTGAGAAACAGACGCGATGTTTAAATGTCTTCGGTCGATATCGCCGCAGTTCGACGAATACACAACAGTTCGTTTGTTGGGCGTCAGCGACAGGTTTTCCCATTCGCAACCTGTCGGAGTCAGCGCTTTCACCTCTCCACCGCTGGCTGCAATCGAATACAGCCGCATCCAGCCATCCATTTCCGAAGCGAACACCAGCCGATCCTCCGCTGCCCATTGCAGCAAATTCTCTCCAGCCATTCGCGGCGGGCTGTCTTGCGGTTGATTGCCGCTGCGCCAGATTTCTTTGGCTGCGCCTGTTGCGGCGTCGGCGACCCAGATCGTCCACGGATCGGGAGCGTCTTGCGTCACCGTGCGCGGAGCGTTGCCGCGAGCCGGTTGGCGAATAAACGCGATGCGTTTGCCATCCAGTGACCAGCGCGGCGCGGAGTCTCGGTCCACCGAAGGCGCGATGTAGCGAATTGTTTGTTTCTCGAAATCGTAAATGCCGATGAAGCTGTGATCGCTGCGCGAACTGTTGAACGCCAGTTGTTTGCCATCGGGCGACCAGCGCGGCGTGATGTTCAATCCGCGCGCGGAAAACAGCGGGTGCGGTTCGGAACCGTCCACGATTTCAACAATGTGAATCTCGCCATTTTTGCCAAACACGACGCGCTTGTCCGTGGGCGACACGACAGGAGCGCTGCCTTCGGCCAATCGTCGCACGCGTCCATCTTTGACCGAAACTGCGTGGATGGCTTGTGACGCGCCTGCCGGATCGCTGGTCGGATTGGGAATGTCTCCGGCGGAATTGGCGCTGCCGCCGCGCACAAAGACGATCCATTCGCCGTCGTGCGTGAATTCCAGTTCGGTCAATTCCTGGCCTGTGTCTTCGTTGAATTGGGTCAACTGCCGAGCTTTGAAATCCGGCCCGTCGGCCACCCAAATGTTGCGTTTGCCTTCGGCGTCAAACACCCACGCGATGCGTTCGCCGGTCGGAGCGGCAACCAAATCCGAAGGGAAGGGCGAGCTGAGAACCTGCTCAATCGTGAAGCCGGTTTGTTGCGCCTGCGCGCGACGAAAGCCGATAAACGTAACCAACGCGGCAGCCAGCAACGCCACCGCGCACAACGAAGCGACAAGTCGTTTGATCTTCATAAAAGTTTTTCCCGGATAGGATGGATTTACACCGGTCATGCACCGATTCGAGAGGGAACGATAATACAGTGCGAAAACCGTGACAACATTAGGTCAATTCTTCCACGATCGAACTTCCCATTGAACAATCGCCGCTGGTCCACTGCCAAGATTCGTGGAGCCGGTAGCGTCCGTCTGGCAACACTTCTGGTGTAGAGAAGCACTTGCCGGTGCAGAGTTCGCCCTGGTCGTTGACGTGCTGGTATCGCATGTTCAGGCATCCATTGGCATCCACGGTTGCGACCAAGGTGCCGAATCGAATGCTGCCGCCCGCATACGTTGCCCAGACAATGTCGTCTTGTTGGTGGTAATGAAAGATGGTGTCGGAACTGACTTCGCCGGTTTCGGAATTGCTGATTCCCGCAAACCGGCGATTGTCGTAATTGAGCTTGGGCATGGAATGAACTCAGGCGACAGCAGTTTCAGCGTGTTCGCCTTCATAAATCAGTTGCAGGTGGAACAACCGGTTTTGCGCCTTTCTGATTTGCCGGTCGACTTGCGCAACCAAGTCGGCAAACAAATCCTCTTCCAGCACTTCGGCGTTTTCGACGCGCAACTTGAGCCTATAAATTTCCGATCCGATTGTTTCTGCGAGTTCAGTTTCCAATTCGTTCAGGCGCTGTTTCGCGTCGGAAATTTTCCGCAACAGCAAAATCATTTCGGCGGACATTGCGCCGCTGGTTTCCACGGCTTCCAGGCTGGCTCCGGCTTCCAGCAATTCCTGCAGCTTTTCTTCCGCGCCGGATTCGTACGCGTTGTTCACTTCGATCATCAATTGATGGCGATGCTGGCGCTCTTGCGGGCACGACGTCAGATCGGGATGAAACTTGCGCGCAACTTCCTTGTACAGCTTTTTCAACTTGTCGGTGTGCAAACGATTCTGGCCGCAACCGACTTCGTCATCGGCCAGCGAATCGCCATCGTAAGTGTCAGCGTCTTCGTCGAATTCCAGCCCCTGTATCTTGGCGATCTGTTTTTCGATTTTCGCCAGTTCGTCGTACCGATGACCGACCACAGTCAAGTAACGCACTTCGAAAGCGCTCAAGCCGACTTTGACGCCAGCCAGTTGCGAATCGTGTTGGGCAAGCTCGGCTTCAACTTGCGCCAGTTCTTCACGGCGGCGTTGTAATTCATGTTCTTCGCTTTGTTGACTCAGAATCAGCGTGCTCATTGTCTAAAACCTGCCCTGCAATTGTTTCAACACGTCATCGAACGTTTGAAATTCTTGAAAGTTGATTTTGCGCTGGCGGCAATGTTCGACCAGCGAATGTTTGGCAAAGACTTCGTCAGCGGCTTCAGCAGCTCCTTTGTCGGACAAACCGTCACCAATGAAGATTGCGTGCTCGCCACGTTTTTGGGCCGCTTTGATTGCCACAGCTTTGTCGTGTCCCCAGTTGGTTTTGTCGCGAAACACGCATTGCCAGCCAGTCTCTTCGTTGGGCTTCAGGGTGTTGGCCAGAACTTCCAAGTGCGGAAATTCTTCGCGGCGAATGAACAGATCAATCAGCTGATGAAACCCTGCACTTAAGATCGTCAGCGGAATCGCTTTTGATTCGCACCACGCGGCAAAAGGAACAAAGCCCGGATCAATTTGCACCTGTTCGCGCAACAGCGCTTCGGCATCCGCGAATGGGCGGCGAATGCTGCGCATTTCGGCGGCGATGGCTTCACTCAGCGTCAATTCGCCAGAACGCAGCAATCGGCCAATGGCTTCCACCATTTTCGGGCCACCGCCCAGATTGGTTGCCAAAAAGACCAGCGTGTCTTTTTCAGAGATCGTGCCGTCAAAGTCGGAAAAAATATGAAATTTGGTCATTCAAAAAGTAGACAGTAGTCAGTAGTTTTTCTTCAGAGCGTCAATCGTTGTTTCTTACTTCAACGCCTGCCGGAACTTTGAAGATAAATTGCGCGGCGTTGACCGCTGGATTTTCCTGTACATTGGAAAACAGAAAGTCGGACCTCGAGCCTCCGCTTTCAATCAAGGTCAGTCGAGAGATTTGCAAACTCGCCGGTTCGATCTCGATCAGCAGTTCGCGGAAGTCCGCCGCTCGTTTGGGAACCATCCGCAGCACTTTATTGCCTGCGCGCGCAGGCGCTTCTTTGGCAAATTCGATGACTTTGAAATCGCGGCGCAAATTGCCTCGACCGAGCAAAAAGGCGAACGGCGCGCGCATGTCGCCGGAATCCTTGATTGAACTTTTGGACGCGTACTTGTCTGCCGGAACGTATTCGTACAGGGTTTTGCCGTCGGAGATAAACATCTTCGCTTCGGGCGAAGTGTAATCCCAGCGCATCTTGCCAGGCTTTTTCAGCACGACGCGGCCACTTTCACGGCGCGTTTGGCTGCCAGAGTTGTAAATCTGTGTGAAATCCGCCGACAGCGAAGTCAGTTTGTTGTATTTCGCCTGCAACCCGTCAATCAGTTGACCGAGTTCTGGCGACTGTCCAACCGCTATCGGCTGGCACACGCAAAACAGAAATAAGAGCGCGAAAAACTTTTTCAGCATGTGATTAGGATGATGTTTTGAACTTCAAAAATAAGGCGGGATTATAGCCGTTGACGGCGGGCTTTGGCGAACCGACTTTATCTTGTCACTTCCCGAACAAACAAATCTTCCAGCGATTCGCGCACTGGGTTGACCGAGACAATTCGGCCACCAGCTTGATGTGCCAGTTCCAGCAATCGAGCCAACTCCCGGTCGTCTTTCAGCCGAATGCGCGCAACTTCTGGCGTTGAGGAAAGGGCGGGGAATTGGGCCAACACCGCTTCGTTGACGCCGCGGACAACGACTTCAATTTCGTTGCTGCGCGTTTTCAGGATGTCCGAAAGCTTGCCGGATTCAATCAACCGGCCTTTGTTCAAAATGGCGACGCGATCACACATGGCTTCGACGTCGGTCAGGATGTGCGACGAAAAGAAAATCGTTTTACCGCGATTGCGAAGGTTGATGATCAAATCACGGACTTCGCGACGCCCCAGCGGATCAAGCCCTGACATTGGCTCGTCCAGAAACAATACTTCGGGGTTGTTGATCAACGCCTGAGCCAGTCCGACGCGCTGCAACATGCCCTTGGAAAATCTGCGTAACTGTTGGTCAGCGGAATCGGCCAAACCAACAAGCTGAAGCAGTTCGTTGGTTCGCTCACTGGCTTCCGTTTTGGGCAAATCGCACAGTGCGCCGCAATATGCCAGAAACTCGCGTGCTGTCAGGTAATCATAAAAGTATGGTTGTTCGGGCAGATATCCGATTCGCCGCCGCACATTCACGTTTTGAACGCTCGCGTCCAGAATGCGCGCTTCGCCGCCAGTTGGACGAATCAACCCCATCAGAATTTTGAACGTCGTCGTTTTGCCTGCTCCATTCGGGCCGAGTAAGCCGAAGACTTCGCCTGCTCCAACTTGCAGGCTTACGCCATCAAGGGCACGGACAGGCCGCTTGCGCCAGAAGCCTGTCAGGAAGTCTTGGGTCAGGTTTTGGGTTTCGATTGCCGTCATCGGTGGTTGGTAGATGGTAGTTGGTTGCCGAGTTGAAGAAGTTGCAGTTGTTCTTCGCAAACTTGGCGGACGAATCCGTCGTTGCTTTCCTCGTAAAGCCGCTGGAACAGTTGCCGGGCGGTTTCTCGGTCACCGCCTTTGGCGAGCATTGTTGCGGCCATCGGTTGCATCCACGTGGGAGCACCCGGCAACCGGGCACCGCTGGAATATGCCTCCGCAGCTTCGCGGAACTGGCCCCGCCGCCAAAACGCAAAGCCCAAATCCTGATACAACCGCCACTCGTTCGGATTGTTGCGAATGCCTTGCTGGATGAAATTGATTGCTTCTGCCGGGTTGTCGTATTGCAAAAAGAACCCGCCGAACCGATACGCTGCCACGTGGCGCGGGTCGAGTTCGACGACCAGTTCCAGCATCGGTTTGAGCAATTCCAACTGACTGACATCGAACGCTTCGCCCGCCAATCGTTGCTGCTGAAACTTTTCGCCGAAATACAGCGTGGTGTTGATCCAGTAGGCATCCGCCATCAATCCCGTGAATCCCAAACTGGCGCGCTTCAGGATTTCGCCGGAGCGAATGTAGAGCGTGTCTTCGGGAATCAGGGGCAATCGATGTTGCGCGTCCAGCCAGTTTTGCGATGCCACACTTAATACCAAACCGGCGACTAACGCCAGATACGCGCCAGCCGAAGAAGACCCGCTTGCTACCGTGCCCGGTACTGACTTGGTTGGCTTCATTTGAAATTTCTCCGCTCGAAAATCAGCACCGCTGCCGCCAACAGAGCCGCGATATAACAAGCGGCGTACGCCGTGTTGCCTGCCAGCAAATGAGCCGGAACAGATTCGCCGTACGCGGCTTCGTTGATGAAATTGAAGCTCGCCAGATTCGGCAACAGATGGTAAAGCGCGGAGCTAATGGTTCGCGTCAGGCCGGAATTGGATGTGTCAGCGAACAATTTCAGGTCGGAACTCCAGCGGCCAATCAGGAAAATCAACAGCGTAAACAGCGCCGACAAAGCCGGAGACGAAAAACAGGAAAAGAGCAACGCGACGGCAGTCATCACCGCCAATTCCAAAAAGATCAAATAGGCCGCTGACCATAGTCGTAACTGCGCGGGATCGAATCCGCGTTTGGCAAAAATCAATGCCAGCGTCACCGCCAAAGCCATTGCCGCCGTGTTGACCTGCAGCGTCAAACACAGCCCGAAGTACTTTCCTAGAATGAACTGCGATCGGCGAACGGGTTTGGACAGAATGACTGCAATGGTTCGCTTTTCAATTTCTTTTGAGACCAGTCCGATGCCGATGAAGATGGCGATCAGCAAGCCAAACACTGAAGTCGCCGACAAGCCGACGTCAATGATGATTTTGGCTTCCTGGCCGACGGCGATGCGCCCGATGACCGAAGCGGCTACGACGATCAGCGCGACAAACAACACAAGGTTGTACAGCACGCGGTCGCGCACCGATTCGCGGAATGTGTTGAGAGCGATGGCAGTAATCTTCAACGCGGGAATCTGGATTTTGCTCACGAAGCCGCACTAAGAAAACACGAGGAAAGGCATTTATGATTTGGGCTTCTTCGTGCACCCTCGCGTGGCTTCGTGGGAGGTTAGGATTTTTTCTGAGCCAGCAGGTAAAACAACAAATCCACCGCAGGCGGAGCAATGCCCAGTTGGCGAATCATTCCGACAACCTGGCCGCGATGCAGCGTGGCGTGGTTGACGACGTGCTGCATTTGCGAAACCAGGGGCAAACTGAACGCGTCGCCTTTAATGTTGCGATAGCTCAGTTCGGCGTGCAGTGCGTCCATTGTCAGAGTTTCAAGCAGCGCTCTGCGTTCGGCTTCGATCTGTTCCCAGCGAGCGCGCAATGCCGCCAAGTCCGCAAAGGTTTTGTCGTTCCAGATTTCCGAAGGCGACACGCCATTCCAGCGCGACAGCCAAACCCATTCCGCTCCGGCCATATGAGCCAGCGTTCCGAAAATCGAAGTGTGACTGATTTTCACATCCTGGCGAAGCTGTTCGTCCGTCAATTTTTCGGCGGCGTCCAGCGCCAGATGGTTGGCGTATTCGGTGTAATCGAACAGTTGGCGAATGTCATTGAGATTCATTTTGGCTCCGAAGTTTTTCGACAGGATTTACAGGATTCAACGAGATGACGAGTCTTCATAAAGCTCGACTCAAACCAATCCTGTAAATCCTGTCGAAAAGTTTGGGTTGTGTGCTACTTCATTCTTGCAAAAGCAGCAGCGATTTGTCCGGCAATCCGCGCGTTATTTTTTAGCAACGCAATGTTGGCTCGCAATGCACGGCCTTCGGTTTTGGCAGCGATCCGCGACAGCAGAAATGGCGTGACGGCTTTGCCTGTGATGTTTGCTTCAATGGCTGCGACCAGAGCAGCTTCAATTTCGTCTTTGATTTCTTCGGCTGGGACTTCGTCAGCGACGGGAACCGGCGCGACGACCAGAATCGCAGTCGAAAATCCCAACTGCCAGTGACGGGTGGCAATGGCAGCGACGTCTTCCGGCGAGTCGGCGCGAAGATCGAGTTTCAATCCGCTTGACCGCGAATAAAACGCGGGCAATTCGTCGGTTTGATATCCGACGACCGGCACTCCCAACGTTTCCAGCACTTCCAAGGTTTTCGGCAAATCCAAAATTGCTTTGGCTCCGGCGCAAACAGTAACCACCGGATACCGAGCCAGCGCGTTCAAGTCCGCCGAAATGTCAAAACTGTCGCTGGCTCCGCGATGAACTCCGCCGATGCCGCCTGTGGCGAACACTTTGAGTCCGGCGTGGGCCGCAATATGCAAACTGGAGGCAACTGTTGTTGCGCCCCAGCGCCGCTGCGCGATGATTGCGCCGAGATTGGCCAGGTTTACCTTGGCCACATCGTTGCGACTGGCGATTGCCTGAGTTTGCTCTTCAGTCAAACCGATGACCGTTTCTCCGGCGATGATGCCGATGGTGGCCGGGGCAGC
This sequence comes from Blastocatellia bacterium, assembly GCA_035429885.1. Lineage (GTDB taxonomy): Bacteria > Acidobacteriota > Blastocatellia > RBC074 > RBC074 > RBC074. The sequence continues at coordinate 8,067 of DAOMFR010000104.1, read as the reverse complement.
GCCCGATTCGCGGACGGCGGTTTCGCACGCTTGCGCCGTTTCCAGATTGTGCGGCGCTGGCAGTCCATGAGCGATGACGGTGGATTCCAGGGCGACGATTGCGGATTGCGGATTGTAGGTTGCAGATTGCTTGGTCAATGTCTTCACTTCTCTTGTAAAACTTTTTTTGCTTACTTATTCTCAAACCGGTTCAAGCTTAGCTCAGGTCGGTCTGACGAGCCAAGTATCGGGTAATTGCGGATTTCGGGTTTTGGGTTGCGGATTGCACCAGCCGCAATCATTGTCCGTCGAATATTCCGCAATGACCAATCCGCTTTCCATAATCCACAATCCGTAATTCGATTAAGGAGGCCCTATGGGCAAACAAGTCCTATCCATCATTCTGGGCGGCGGCGCAGGTTCGCGCTTGTTTCCATTAACTCAGCAACGGTCGAAACCCGCAGTGCCGCTGGGCGGCAAATACCGGTTGATAGACATTACGGTTTCCAACTGCATCAATTCCGGCATGCATTACATTTATGTGCTGACGCAGTTCAACTCGGCTTCGTTGAACCGGCACATTGCGCGAACATATCGATTCAGCCGGTTTTCGGACGGCTTTGTCGAAATTCTGGCTGCCGAACAAACGCCTGAAAACAAAAACTGGTTTCAGGGAACAGCCGATGCGGTTCGCCAGGTGATGATGCACATCGAAGATTTCGAGCCTGCCGAAGTGCTGATTCTTTCCGGCGACCATCTGTACCAGATGGATTACAGCAAGTTTTTGGCGCATCACCGCGCGACCAATGCCGATGTGACGATTTCTGTCATTCCCACGGATCATTCGCGCGCATCGAGTTTCGGGCTGCTGAAAACTGACGACACCGGCAAGATTATTGAATTCCGCGAAAAACCTCCTGCCGATCAACTGGAATCCATGCGCGTGGATACGTCCAAGCTCGGATTGAGCGTGGAAGAAGCCGAACAACGTCCGTTCATCGCTTCGATGGGCGTTTATATTTTCAAGTATTCGGCGCTGCGCGAAATGTTGAAGGGAACGGCGTACACGGATTTCGGCGGCGAAATCATTCCGGCGGCCATCGGCAAATACAATGTGCAAGGGTATCTGTTCAGCGGGTACTGGGAAGACATTGGAACCATCCGGTCGTTTTACAACGCCAATCTGGACATGGCCTCGGTCGTGCCGAAGTTTAATTTGTTTGACGCCGATGCGCCGATTTTCACGCGTCCCAGATATTTGCCCTGCACCAAAATCCAAGGTTCGTGCTCCATCACCAATTCGCTGGTTCCCGAGGGGTGCATCCTGAATTCGGTTTCGATCAGCCGCTCGCTGCTTGGCGTGCGAACTCGCATCGAAGGCGGTTCGGTTGTCGAAAACACGTTGATGATGGGAGCGGATTATTATCAAACGCTGGCTGAACTGGCCAATGACCGCAGAGACGGATTGCCGTGGGTTGGCATCGGCGAAAACACGATCATTCGCAACGCCATCATTGATAAAAATGTCCGCATCGGATCGAACGTTCGCATCTTGAACGAAGTCGGGTTGCAGGAACACGACGGCGGCAATTACTACATCCGGGAAGGCATCACCATTATTCCGAAAAATGCTGTCATCACCGACGGCACGATCATTTAATTCAGGTGTCAGATTTCGGGTGTCAGATTTTAGATCGGATTTCATTTCGGTATATGGGATTTGCCACGGAGATACTGAGACATAGAGCATGCTGATTGTTTCTCTGTGCCTCTGAGACTCTGTGGCCAGCCCGTATAGGAAAATGAACTCCGATCTAGATTGAATTCAGCACCTGAAACCTGACACCTAACACCTGGTTTCAATGATTCGTTACTACTGGACTCTTATCGTCGTTGTGCTGCTTTTGCTGTTCATTGGCGTTCCGATTGTTTTTCTTGGGTATTTGCTGCGCCGGTTATTTGGCATTGAAGATTTTGTTCACCCTTTCGCCAAGTTCGGATGCAAGGTCTGGATTCGGTCATTCGGAGCACGCGTTCATGTTTCGGGCAGAGAGCACCTTGATCCGAATCAAGCCTATGTGTTCGCCGCCAATCATCAAAGCAACGTGGATCCCCCGCTGCTGTTTGCGTATCTGGGACCGATCACCGGAGCGATTGCCAAAAAAGAGCTGACGAAATTTCCCGTAATTAAACAGGGATTTCCGCTGGCTCACGTTGTGCCGATTGATCGTCGCAACCGCGAAAGCGCGATTGAAAGCACTCGACGCGGCGCCGCTGAATTGAAAAAAGGCTACAGCTTGATGGCGTTTCCCGAAGGAACTCGGACGGTGGATGGGTGCGTGAAGGAATTTAAAAAAGGCGTGTTTTTCATGGCGCTGGAAGCCGGCGTTCCAGTCGTTCCGGTTGTGGTCAATGATACTCGGTTGGTGTGGCGAAAAGGCGCGAAAATTGTCAGAGCCGGCGACGTGTATCTGGAGATTTTGCCGCCGATTACCACTGAAGGGTACAACGACGGCAACATTGAAGCACTAGTCGAACGAGTTCGCAGCCAGATCGTTCCACGTGTTCGAACGGATTCCCACTAAGCAGCGGGATACAGGTGATAAAGCATTAAGTACACCACCACGCCGGTCACGGAAACGTATAACCACAGCGGGAGTGTCCAGCGAGCGATTTTCCTGTGCTGGCTGAAGTTTCCTTTTAAAGCCCGCGCAAAAGTGACGAAGATCAACGGCACAATCACCACAGCCAGCACCGTGTGCGTTAACAAAATTGCAAAGTACACGGTTCGCACCGCGCCCTGTCCCTGAAACTTCACGGAGCCTACGTTGAAGTGATAAATCAAATAGGAAGCCAGGAATAGCGACGATGTTATAAACGCGCTGACCATGCAAAGTCGGTGCGCGTTTCGATTTCTTTGTTTGATGAAAGCGTAACCGGTCGTCAGCAAGATTGCGCTGATGCTATTCAGAATTGCGTTGAGTGTCGGAAGGTCTGAAATTGACATAAGAATTGCCGGAAAGATGACGATATTTAAAGATTAAACGAGCGACGCCGCCGATGATGGCCAGCGTCGGAACTAACAAGACCAACACGCCGAGGTTGATCGTGCGAGAAACATCGGCGGCGTTTTCGGCTCCGGCGATGTTTGCTTTGCACATTGCGCATTGAGCAAAAGATACCGTTGTCGCCGAAGCGATTATTGCCGCCAAAGTGAAGGTACGTTTTACAAGGCGAAAAATATTCATTGCCGAATGATCCAATTGCTTTCGGTTGCGGCTGATCACGCGCCGCGTTCAACGGCGAACAAGCGCCATTCGCCCAAGTTGTGTTTCAGCACCTGAATGTCCCGTTCGACGAATTGAATGCCTGAACCGGCGACCAAATCTTTGACGGTGCTGGAAACCAACACTTCGCCGAGTTTTGAATGCCGAGCGATGTCCTTGGCGATTTCGACAGCCAAGCCGCCGACCTTGTCGTCCAGCATGTCACATTCGCCAGTGTGCAAACCGGTTTGCAGCTTCAGTCCCAGACGCATTGCCGATGCGCGGATGGCCCCGGCTGCGCGAATTGCTCTGGCCGGACCGTCGAAAGTTGCCAGCAATGTGCCATCGTGGATTTCGACAGTGCGACCTTTGAACATTTCGACTTCTTTTTTGACGAAAGAATGGTGCCGTGCCAGCAAATCGTACCATTGCTGATCCGTCGCGTTTCCGTCGGCGACTTGAGCCACCAACACCGTTGCCAGGACGCGATCAATTTCCGCTGAATGACGCATGCCGGTCAGAAACTCTTCGATCTCATCCAGAATCGCTTCCTGGTCGCCAACGAACGGTAGGTGGTCAATGCCTGGAAGTTCAACGAACTTTGCGCCTGGAATATTTTCGGCCAGAAAGCGGCCTTCATGAACTTTCAGGCATTCATCACCAGTCCGGTGAATCACCAGCGTGGGCACACGCACGGTTGGCAACACCTTGCGAATGTCAATTTCCGTGTTCATCCGTGTCAACGCCACCGCCGCGCCCGGGCTGGCTCCGCGGCGAAGATATGCTGCCCACCAATCGCGAAATGCTTGATCTGTGGCCTTGCTTGGAGCGCGCTCTTCCAAGCCGACAGGGCCGCCCCAGTGACGTCGAATCTCTTCAAGAAACTCGTCGCGTTGAGCTTCGGTTGGCCCCCAAGGATAAGCTTCACCCTGCAAGCGCCGTGCATAACTGCCGATCATAATCAACGCGATGGTTTTCTCAGGATGAGTGGCCGAAAACAAGCTGCACATCGGGCCGCCTTCGGAAATTCCGCAAAGCACAGCGCGTTCGCTGCCGACGGCTTCCATCACAGCGCGCACGTCGTCCATGCGTTGTTCCAGCGTGGGAAGCTGATCCAGGGGAACGCGGTCGGATAAACCGGTTCCGCGTTTGTCGAACAGGATGACCCGCGAAAACGTCGCCAGCCGCCGCAAAAATCGCGCAAAAGACGGTTCTGTCCAGAAGTATTCCAAATGCGAAATCCAGCCCATGACAAACACCAGATCAAGCGGCGCGTCGCCAATCACTTGATATGCGATGTTGACTTCGCCGCTGCGCGCGTAACGAACTTCGGGGATTTCGAAATCGGCTTCGCTTTCGGTGATGTGTTTGCGGGTTCCGGCAGTGGTGACGCCGACGACATTCGTGTGAGCAGGAACTCCGACTTCGCCCGACCGTTTGTTTCGGGCAGCTTCGGTTGGCCAGTTGTCCCCCAACCGCGAACGAACTTCCGTTTCCTGAAGCAGGCTTTTCAAATCCAGGTGAAAGTCTTTGATCGTTTGGTAACGCTCGTCGCGGTCTTTGCGAAGCGCCTTGTTGACGATGCGTTCCAGTTCCGCCGGAAGGTCCAACGTTTGAGACAGTCGCGAAGGTTCGCGATCCAAAATGGCGACGATGACGTCGCTGGTTGTTGTGCCTTCAAACGGCGGACGACCGGCCAGCATTTCGTACAGCACAACCCCCAGGCTGAACACATCGCTGCGCGTATCCACCGAATATCCGCGCGCCTGTTCCGGCGACATGTAATTCACGGTTCCCATGACGATGCCGGGATCAGTATTGAGCTGCGCCAGACTGGATGATTCTGCTTTCAACGGAGATGCGCTTGTCGGTTTGGCCAGTCCGAAATCCAGCAGCTTAATGTACCCATCCGGGCGCAACATGATGTTTTCGGGTTTCACGTCGCGGTGAATGATTCCGGCGGCATGAGCGGCGGTCAACGCGCTGGCCAATTGTGTGGCGACGTTCAACGCCGTTGGCAATTTCAAGCGTCCGGAAGCCAATTGATAGCGCAGCGTTTTGCCTTCGATGTATTCGGTCGAGATGTAATGTATGCCGCCCACTTCGCCGACTTCGTGAATGGTGATGATGTTTGGATGATTCAGCGAACTGGCGGATTTCGCTTCGCGCATAAAGCGGCGCAGCCAATCGGTGTTGTCTGTGTAACGTTCAGACAAAAGTTTTAAGGCGACTTTGCGTTCAAGCTGAGTGTCGAGCGCCAAATACACCTGACCCATTCCGCCAGCGCCAATGAGCGACAAAATTTCATACCGGCCAAATTTCATTCCGGGTTTGATGTCGCTGCGCTGAATCAATTGAAAACTCGATGAAGGGGATTGAGCTACTGGAGCGCTGCTGCTGGTCGGGGTGATTTGCTTTTGGCCAGCGCTGTCTGGGGATACGAGTTGCGCGGCGGAATGGACTTCCGTCGGCAACTGCTTGATCTTTTTGACCGGGATGACGAAACGATATCCGCGCTTGGGAACAGTTTCGATAAACTGGCCGCCGTCTTCGCGTTCGCCCAGAATCTTGCGCAGCATCGAAATGTGCTGGGCCAGATTGGTCTCTTCGACGTAAATATCCGGCCAGACGCGGTTCATCAACTCTTCTTTGGTGACAATATGACGGCTGTTTTCGATCAGCACGATCAACGTATCCAATGCTTTCGGTGTCAGCGACAGAATTTGCTCACCACGCGCCAACAAACGTTCTGCCGGATCCAGACGAAAAGTGCCGAACTCGTAAACGTACCTCACCTCTTTAGGCATCGCCTTCTCTCGAACAATGAAAATTCATGGATTGGGTTGATTCTTACCTTGCCCTCGACCAGATTACTGCGCAGACACAGTCAAGGCGGTTACGGAAACTGACCTGCATTGTAGCCCAACCGCTGGAAGTGACAAGCATGCCGTTTTAAAAAAGTAAATCTGAAAATGGGTCGGCCAGTCGTGTCGCCCCATTGCCTGTTTCCCCCGGCTCAATTCCTGACTTGCCAGCTAACCACGGCCTTTCAAGACTCTTTCAAGAAAATTTCAAGCCAGCCTCAAGATTTTAGTACGGCAGTTTCACTAATGTGCGAATCGTGGATCAAGACGTCGCTGAGTTCAGGTTTTCATCGTTCCAACTGTGAAGCCGAACCCGGTGCGTCACCTGAAGTCAGGCATTGTTGTTGAAAACCTGCCTGACCGAAGAGCCGGGCAGTCACCGCGCAGAACTGTCCGGCTCTTATCAACAACTTCAATTATCAAGGAGGCGGGCTTTTATGAACTCAGCAATCACAAAAACTGGTCGTCTGGCTTTTATGGTGGTCATTCTGATGGTGGTTTGGGGAAGCACTTTGGCTCAAGGCGGAACGATCACGATTCAAGGACAAGCCGGGACATTTCCGACGATTCAATCCGCAATTGATGTCGTTCCGTCGGCTGGAACGGTCATCGTGGACGGAGGCGATCATCAGGAAAATCTGGTTATTACCAAAGCGGTGCAACTGATGGGGCAAAACGGTGCCACGATCAATCCGGTTTCCGGGACTCCGATTTTCATCAACAATCCTTCAGGCTCTGTGCAGGTCATCGGCTTCATTATTAAAGTCCCGGCCAATCAGATTGGCATTAACTACGACGCGGTGGCGACCACGGTGCAAACCGGCACGATTCTTCGCTGCATGTTCAACGGTGGCCTGCACAGCATCTTTGCCAAAGAGGGCAATTTCCGAATTGTCGGCAATCAGTTTACCAACTTCAGCGCCACGGCGGTTGTCGCGCTGGGCATTGTGGGAACGACCAGCCGCTTACTTCGTGTCTCGTCGAACACTTTCGCAGGCAGCGCAGTTGTTGGCGGGGTGGTTCAATCCGTTTCCAGCGCGATTACGGTTGCGGATGGCAGCGTTCAGGTGGATGGCAATCAGATCAGCAACGTCAAAAACGGCGTCTTCGTCAGCAAATGCGCAGGCAATGTGACGAACAATAATTTTACTGATGCTCAGGTTTCCGTGGATGTCACCGACTCATTGAGCTTGCTAGTTGAGCGAAATACCTCATCCATTTCGGCGGCGTTTTCCGCTGCATTCAACGCCCAGGCATTTACCACAGCCGGGTTGCGGCTGATCCGTTCCAGCGGCTCAACCATCCGCAACAACACTTTTGTCGGTGGCAATTCCGGCATTATCGTCACTCAGCAAAGCACCGGAGTGACAGTTGACGCCAATATTGTGCGCGATGTTTTTACCAGCCCCATTGGCGGCGGAACGGGAATCACGGTTTCGGTCAGCAGTTTCGCGGAAGTTCACAACAACAACATCGAAAACAATTTGTTCGGCTTACAGGTAGTCAGTGCTTCTGCGAACGCGACGAATAATTGGTGGGGCGCGGCCAATGGCCCATCAGGCGCCGGTGGGGGAAGCGGCAATTTGATTTCGGCGGGAGTTCCTTTCACCCCGTTTTTGACTGCTCCGAATCCGAATGCCGGAGCTTGAGAGAATCAGTACTGCGATTGGCAGGGAGCGGGTTTCTCGATACTGCCCGCTTGCTACCAATCGCGGTACTGAAAGTTACTGTAACTTGCCCAGAGACTTTAGTCGCGCGCGTTCAAACTCATCGCCTTTGTTCCATTGCGGAGTTTCCGTCGCATTGGCGACGCGCAAACCGATCAAAAATGCCAACTTGGCTTGTTGCACCATTCCGGTGAAATCCCAGTTCGGGCTGTATTCATCCGACGGCTGATGGTAACGATGTTCGTTGTAATCGCCGAACTGTTCCTCGCCCCACTTTTCGGAATGGCCGAC
>DAOMFR010000103.1:22782-26449 GCA_035429885.1 Blastocatellia bacterium | reverse complement strand
AAACAAAAGCGGAGGCCATTTCTGACCTCCGCTTTTGTTTTTCAGATTGTCGGTTTACTTAGAACTGAAACCGGAGTCCAAGTTGAACCTGGCGTTCGCGATACAGCGTGCCGCCCGCTTCGGTGATTGCACCAAACGCCGGATTGTAGGCCAATGCGCCGCTGCTCAGGTTGTACATCGTGGAGTTGATGCCGGTGATTTGCGTGGTGTTGGGCAGGTTGAACACTTCGCCCAGGAATTCCACGTTCATCTTTTCCTTGAGGTAGAAACGACGGGACAAACGCAGGTCGAGGTTCTTCACCGTCGGCCCCGTGAACGCGTTGCGTTCTAGCAAGCCCACCAGGCGGTTCTGACCGCCCGAACGGTTCAAGCTGCCCGCTCCGCCGTTGCTGCCCGAAACACCGCCGTCATACGGCAGTCCGGTGTAAATCTGGTAGATCGGAGCGATTGACCAGCCATCCGCAAACGCGTTGAGAACCTTGTTGCCGGTTTTGACGCGAGGCGCATACACCACGCTGGCCACGAATTTGTGGCGACGGTCAAAGTTCGAACGGCCACGATCCGATTCGGGATCAAAGACGTTGTACGGAGCATTGTTCGTCGTGAAAGTGACTGATTGTTGCAAGGTGTCAATCGCGCGAGACAACGTGTAGTTGACCTGGAATTGCAGACCTTTCGAGAAACGACGGTTGGCTTGCAACACCAGCGCGTTGTATTCGGATTTCACCTTGCTCACGATTTCGGTGAGCTGGGCATACGTGGTCAGCGGACGCGTGGTCGCAAAGACTGGAAGCGTCAGCGTTTGCCCGTTCAGCGGCCCACCCGTGATCGCAAAGGATTGCGTCGTGGTTGGTGCAGTCAGGTTACGGTCGTAGAACGTCGGCAAACGGCGACCCAAACTTCCCAGATAGGAAGCCGAAAGCGTCGTGTTGAATCCGATCTGGTGTTCGATAATCACGTCCAACTGATGGATTTCCGGGCTGCCAAAGTTTTTGGCGAAGAACTGGATCGAACCTGTTCCAGCAGGAGCCGACGGCAACACGTTCGGGAAGATCGGCGCAGTCGCCGCTGTCGGAGCCAGGGTCACCTGGTTCTGTCCGCCCGGATTGCCAGTGTTGACTAGCGCGTTGTAAATCGTCGAGTTGATCAAACGGCCGTAGTACAACCCGTAACCGCCGCGAATCGAAGTTTTGCCCGTTCCGAACACGTCCACCGCAAACCCAAAGCGCGGACCGAAGTTGTTCTTGTCGTTCGGCATGAACGAGGTCGCTTCATTGATCGTGCGATTGATGTTCGGAATGACATCGGTGTTGGTGTTTACCAGTTGCGGTTCAGGCAGAGCCTGATACTCGTAACGCAGTCCCAGGTTAAAGGTCACGCGCGGCATGAATTTCCAATCGTACTGCGCGTAGAAGTTGTAATCGGTGGTTGAGAATTCGGCGCCTTGCGGTCCGAAGCCCTGATTGTAGTTGCTGGTGTAGCACTTGCCGCGGGTGCGGGTGCTGTTAACGCAGGTCACGGCCGCCGCCAGGGGCGTTTTCCAGTTCACATAGTCAATGATGAAATCATTGATGTTGTTGTAACTGTACGCGCCGCTTTCGTTGCGCAGGTTGAGCAGCACGTCTTTGACGCGGTTGATGTCCGCACCGAATTTCAACGTGTTGGCGCCCATCGAAACCGTGACGTTATCTGTGTACTGTTGGCGTTTTTCTTCCGGATATTTCGGACGTTCCAGGAAGGTCGGTTTGCCGAATTCAAGACCATTGGTCAGGAACACGTCGGGAGCGCTGTTATTCAGCGCCGTGGTCGGTTCACCCGGCAGCGGTTTCTGGCTAATTTGGTATTCAAAGTCGCGCGCGATCTGCACACGGAATTCATTGACGACATTCGGCGACACCGTCGTCACCAAACGCGCAGTGCCCCAGTCCACTTTGACATAGTCATCGCCGAAGCTGGCGCGGCCACGATTGTTCGTCGCCTGGGTCTGAATGCCCGACGGAGAATCCCAGCGCAAACGGTTGTAGTTGATCGTGAAGGTGTTCTTGCTGTTCACCTGCCAGTCCAATTTCGGCAACAACAGCAACTGGTCACCGCGACGCGGAACAGTTCCAGTCAGCGAATTCAAAAACGCCAGCGTGTCGTCAATCTGTTGGTTGGTCAGGTTACGCGGTGCAGCCGTCAAGGCAGTGCGGTTGACCGTGTTCAGGTAAGTCGGCTGGGTGAAGATGCCCAAACCGGGGAAGTCACGACGTTGCTGGTCGTAGCTGAAAAAGTAAAACAATTTGTCTTTTTTGATTGGCCCGCCCAAGGTGCCGCCAAACTGATGGCGCACATCTTCCGGTTTGATACCAACCACGTTCGACACGCCATTTTCCAGAACCGACCGGAACGCCAGCGGATTGCGCGCGCCCCATTCGTTGTTGCGCTGGAAGTAGAACGCATCGCCGTGCAGATCGTTGGTTCCGCTCTTGGTCACGGCGTTGGTCACACCACCTGCGGCGCGTCCGTATTCGGCGGAATAGTTCGAGGTGTTGACCTGGAATTCACGAATCGCCGATTGACTGACCGAATAGCTGATGCGCGTACGCCCACGCTCTTCCCCGAAAAACGCCTGGTTGTTGTCGCCACCGTCAATCGTGTTGTTGTTCAACAACCCCGAAATGCCACGGAAGCTGAGCAAACCAAAGCTGCCGTCGGGCACAACGCTGGGCGTCAGAATCGCGAAGTTCGACCAGCGGCGGCCATTGATCGGCAATTCGTTGATCGAAGTCTGGTTGATATTCGAAGCAAATTCTTTGGATTCGGTGTTGACCAATCCGGATTCGGCAACGACCTGCACGGTTTCGCCCGCGCCTGCAATTTTCAGATTTGCGTCCACAAAGGTGGCGCGTCCGACTTCAACCACCAACTGCTCCACTTTGTAATCGGCAAAGCCATTCGCTTTGACGCTGACGGCATACGTGCCGGGTTGAAGGTTGTTAAACTTGAACGTTCCTTCATTACCGGTGGTCGCGGTCTCTTCTTTATTGGTTCCCAAACTGCGGATGCTAACCGTGGCTCCGGGAACGACAGCGTTCTGCGGATCGGTCACGGTTCCGCTGATCGCACCTGAGACCGCCGATTGCGCGAAAGCAATTGCGCTCATTGCAGCAATCAAAGCCACCATAAGCGATAAGGCGAACATTGAACGGAATGAGGTTCTTAACATATTTCTCCCTCTCTAAAACGAAAATAGGGTTACGAGTGAATGAGCGAATGGCCAATAACCGCCAACTCTGCTCAAAGCTTGAGTGCAAAATGATTTCATCCCTGATTGCCAGCAGGCTGGAAAGCTTAGCTTGGAAGCGATGTCTTCTATCGGACATCTGTCATTGCAGGTCTTGGATGCTATTGCGGGATAGCTCCTGACCCAAAAACTACTGAGTTGAATTACAGTTGCTTTTACTTCGGTGAAGTAGGCCGAAAGGGTAAATCACTAATTCCGACTGGTCAAGTTAAGAAGAGGTTAGCCTCACCTTCATTTTTCCTTTGGTGAAGCCAATTCTTTCACCTCTTATTTCCGCCTTCCGGGGAAAAATTTGACAGGTTTTCTGCTCGTCAACGGAAATCAGTTTGGGATGTTCGCGTCTTCGGCAAGTGGAGGCCCTAACTCTTCTGTGCGATAACC
>DAOMFR010000103.1:17823-22682 GCA_035429885.1 Blastocatellia bacterium | reverse complement strand
TTGAACTGTTCGTATTCGGCAAAAGTTTCCGGAATGTCCTGAATGTTCATACGCTTGCCGACTTCGCGCCAGAAGTAAAACAGCCCCAGCCGTTCCTGTTCCACCAATCGCCGCCAACCGAAGCGGTCAATCCAGCGAATCGGTTCAAAGACAAACGTCGAGAGCACGTAACGAAAATCGTCGTTGGCGATTTTGAATCGCCCATGCAAGCTGTTCATTCGTTCGATGGCTCGGCGACCTTTTTCGCTGTCATAACCAAATTCGTAAATCTGGCTCATGATCAAATCAGTGTCGTCGTATCGCTTCTGTGCGCGCTGACTGAATTCGCCTGTCCGATCCAACAACGATGCGATGCTTGGCACAGCAAAAGTGCGAAAGAGCGCGAATTCCAATGAGCGAACCAGATCGAATGGAAACTCGTGCGCCGCCATCAGAAACAGAATCCGCTGATGATCGCGCATAGGATCGAGCGTCAGAATTTCCTGCAAGGATTTGTGTTGGGACATAACGCCTCCACCTGGAAATTGATAGAACAGCGTTCGTTATTACGAGGCGATTCGCCCAGATGGATTTGCAGTGCGGCCAACTTAGAAATCCCGATTGATCCGAAACATGAAACAACCGTAGCCAAGATTCCGCGCATGAAGATATTCAATCATCGGGTTCGCAAACATCTCAGCGATGACATCTTCCACCACACGTTCCCCGACGGCTTGAGCATCCACAATACGATCCTCAGCAGAATAGCCGCGCAGGACAACCGCAGAGCGCGGAAATTCCGGTGGGTACGTCGAAGAATTGCTGTACGGCTGGCAAACCCGCTCATGCACAAAGATCGGGCCTGTTTCCGCGTACGGCTGGTTTGATTCAAACGGGCGATGCGCCAACAAAATCACGCCTTCATCGGACTGCGACAGCGTCAGGCAAACGCGGCATTGATGAGGATTGCCGTCTCGCACTACCTCAAGCGCGTTACCGAAACCATCTACGCAAGTTTTCCGTGCTAAGTCAGCCACTTCCGACGACAAGGGACGAATTTGAAAATTGGATTGTGTGTTCATAGGTCGAGATCTTAGCGGGTTTGCTCCGCGCGTTCTCGCCACAATCGGACATCGAATTCATTTCCCGAATCTTTCCGCGGCATCCAAAATTCGCTGGGCGGCGCGGGCATGCAGCGGTTCGATCAACTGCCCTTCAAATTGCACAGCCGCCAATCCGCGGGCTAATGCTTCATTCATCGCGGCGACGATTTTGCGCGCTTGCACGATTTCCGCTTCCGATGGCGCAAAGACTTCGTTGGTGATGGCAATGTGCGAAGGATGAATAATAGCGCGCCCATCGTAGCCAAGGTTGCGCGCGCGTTCGCTGTCTTTGCGCAACCCATCCAAATCGGGAATGGAAAAGTACGGCGCGTCGTAGGCTTCGATGCCAGCGGCGCGCGCCGAATAGAGCATCCGCGACCGAGCGACCAGTAATTCCGGCTCGCCTTCCGTCAATCGGGCGCGCGTCGCCGTGGAAAAATCCGCCGAACCAAACATCAAACCGTCCAACATCAGACTGGCATCGGCAATCATCGGGCAATTCAGCACTCCGCGCGGAGATTCAATCATTGCAATCAAGCGTTGATGCGCAGCCAGCAATCCGGTGATGGCTGTAATTTCTTCCGGTCGTTCAGCTTTGGGCAACACCGCGCCAAAGGCTTTGCCGTTGGCGATGGCTTTCGCATCTTCTTCGCCAAAGCCTGTGTCAAAACGATTGACGCGAACAAAGATGGGCTTACTGCCAAAATCAACTTCGCCCAGCATTCGCATGACGGTTTGCCGAGCCTCGACCTTGCGATCCAACGAAACCGCGTCTTCCAAATCCAGAATCAGCGCGTCGGCTTTGGTGTCGCGGGCTTTCAACATCATCTTTTCCGACACGCCGGGAACGAATAACAGACTTCGCATCAGGCTTGGCTCCTTTTGGGGATCAGCACACGGCGGCGCAATGTCAGCACAACTTCGCCATTTTGATTGCGACCGCGAGTTTCCACATACACGATGCCTCGATCCGGCTTGCTCTGCGATTCGCGGATTTCCAGCACTTCGGTTTCGGCGTAAATCGTGTCGCCGTGAAAGCTGGGCAGCACGTGCTTGACGCTTTCGTATTCCAAATTGGCGATGGCGTGCAAACTGACATCGTTGACCGACATGCCTACGACCAGGCTGAAAATGAATGTGCCGTTGACCAGTCGCCGCCCGTGTTGAGTGCTCTGGGCGTAATGCTCGTCAATGTGCAGCGGGTTTTGGTTCATCGTCATCAAGCTGAACCAAGTGTCATCAAATTCTGTGACCGTGCGCCCCGGCCAATGTTTGTAAACGTCGCCGACTGTGAAATCTTCCAGGTATCTTCCTGCCATGTTTCCCTTCTTTTCCTCCACGAAGACACTCGAAGAAAACACCAAGGGAAGAAAAAACTTTAGACAGGATTCACAAGATTTACAGAATTAAAACCTGCCTTGATTGGTCAGATCGAAATCTTGTTCATCTTGTAAATCCTGTCTGATTTCTTGGTGTTTCTTCGTGCGACTTCGCTGGAGGTTTCTTTCTTACACTTTGTATTTGGCGATCAAGCCTTTGGCGATGATCAGCCGTTGCAGTTCGTTCGTTCCGCCGCCGATGATCAGCAACGGAGCGTCGCGGTAATAACGTTCGACTCTGAAATCTTTGGCGTACCCGTTCCCGCCGTGAACGCGCATTGCCAGCAGCGCGACTTCCTGAGCCGTTTCTGTCGCAAACAATTTGGCCATTCCGGCTTCCAGGTCGCACCGTTCGCCACGATCTTTCTTTTCCGCCGCTGAGCGAACCAACAGGCGCGCAGCTTCGATCTTGGTTCCCATGTCGGCCAACATGATTTGGATGGTTTGATGTTCTGCGATGGCTTTGCCGAAAGTTCGCCGCTGCTGCGCGTAATGAATCGCGTCTTCAAACGCCGCCTGAGCCAGCCCAACTCCGCGAGCCGCAACGTTGATGCGCTCGCTTTCCAGGCCGGTCATGATCTGCTTGAAGCCTTCGCCTTCGCGTCCGCCGATCAGGTTTTCAGCCGGAACAAAGAAATCTTCAAACAACAGTTCACAGGTTTCGACGCCTTTGTAACCCAGCTTGTCAATGTCGCGTTGGACGGTGAAGCCTTCGCCGCCTTTTTCAATCACGAAAGCCGAAATGCCTTTGTGCGCAGGTTGAGTCGTGGGATCGGTCTTCGCCGCCAGCACAAATGTATTTCCGTAGCGCCCATTGGTAATCCACATCTTGGAACCGTTGATGATGTACCCGTCGCCTTGGCGCACGGCAGTCGTGCGCAAATTCTGCACGTCGGTTCCGGCATCGGATTCTGTCAACGCCAGTCCTCCGCGCCGTTCTCCTGTCGCCATATCGGGCAAAAACTTTTGCTTCTGTGCTTCGGTGCCAAACCGGCTGATGATGTCGCAACAGACTGAGTGTGTGCCGATGGGGCCAACCAGACTCATCCATCCTCGCGCCAGCTCTTCCATCATCAAGGCGTAAGTCGTGTAACCCAATGCCAAGCCGCCATATTCTTCCGGCACATTTGCGCCGAACAAGCCCAGCGTTTTCATGCTTTCAACCAGCGCGTGCGGATATTCGTTGTCGTGTTCCAGCTTGCTGGCGGTGGGAATCACTTCGCGCTCTACAAACTCGCGCAAGCTCCGCACGATCTGCTGCTGTGTTTCGTCAAGATTGTACATAGTTTTTCAGGAAGAATTTTTCCACGAAGTCATACGATGGAGACACGAAGGAAGAGGAAGAACATAGACAGGATTGACAAGATTGAACAGGATTAGCCCATCGTTTCAATCAAACTCTCCATACTATTGAATCCTGCCAGTCCTGTCTAAAAATTTCCTTCGTGACTTCTTCGTGTGGCTTCGTGGACGAAAATATTTTGTTGCTCATAAAGCGTTGCGATTATGGCTGCCGATGTGAATACTCCGCAAATCATGCAGACAGAATCTTCTACACAAACCATCAACCAGCATCAACATCCGGAGTTTCAGAAACTCTTCCCGGAAGAAGACCGATTGGCCGCGATGAACCGCGACATGCGATTTCACCCTGCGCAGATTTCCCATCCGCAGGCGTTGACGCCCGCACAAATCGAAGCCTTCAACCGCGACGGGTACATTACCGGCATCAACATTTTCAGCGAAGCTGAGGTCGCAGAACATCGCCGCTACTTTGACGATCTGCTGGCAAAAGTGCTGGCTTCGGGGCAGGACAATTATTCAATCAAGACGGCGCATCTGCTGTACGGCAAAGTCTATGACCTGTTGACCGATCCGCGCATCGTCGCCTGCATCAAAGATTTGCTGGGGGAAAACGTCGTCGGCTGGGGATCGCATTATTTCTGCAAGCTGCCGGGCGATGGCAAAACCGTCGGCTGGCATCAAGACGCAGGGTACTGGCCGCTGACTCCCACCAACGCCGTCACCGTTTGGGTGGCGGTGGATGACGCCGATGTCGAAAACGCCTGCATGCGATTCATTCCCGGTTCGCATCATTTCGGTCATCTGACCTATCAACTGACCGAAGAAAGTGATCCCAGCATCTTGAACCAAGTCGTCCCCGAAGCCGAAAAATTCGGCGCTCCGGCGGACAATATTCTGAAAGCTGGCCAGGTGTCCATTCACAGCGATCTGCTGTTGCATGGTTCTGAAGCCAATACGTCATCAAGGCGGCGCTGCGGTTTAACGCTTCGCTACACCACCGCCGACGTTCGCGCCGGAATGGATTGGAACCTGAAAGGCGTGTTGGTCAGCGGCGAAGACACTTCAGGCCATTGGGCGAATCCACCACGACCAG
>DAOMFR010000103.1:0-17723 GCA_035429885.1 Blastocatellia bacterium | reverse complement strand
CTTTTCTCTTCAGACGCGAAACACGCAGTCAAAGCCGCCGACAAGCCGAACATTCTGTTTTGCTTCGCCGACGATTGGGGAAGGTACGCCAGCGCGTTCGCCCAAATCGAGAAGCACCCAAGCCTGAATCAGGTCGTCAAAACTCCGAACGTGGATCGCGTCGCCCGCGAAGGCGTGTTGTTCCGCAATGCGTTCGTCAACGCGCCTTCCTGCACTCCCAGCCGCAGTTCGCTGCTTTCCGGTCGTTATTTTTTCAACACCGGGCGCGGAGCCATCTTGCGCGACGCTCGTTGGGATTCTGCGATTCCCAGTTTTCCGTTGCTGTTGCGCGACGCGGGATACCACATCGGCGAAACCTACAAAGTTTGGAGTCCCGGCACTCCGGTTGACGCGCCGTTCGGAGCGGGTAAGTACGCCTATGAAAAAGCGGGTCAGTTGCCCAATGACTTTTCCGAAAACGCGACGGAAATGATCGCCAAAGGCGCAACGCTGACCGAAGCGCGCGAAAAAATCCTGGCGCAAGTGCGCGGCAACTTCGACGCTTTTTTGGCCGACCGAAAAACTGGGCAACCGTTTCTGTACTTTTTCGGCGCTACGACAACACATCGCCGCTGGATCAAAGGTTCCGGCAAGGCTCTGTGGGGAATCGAACCGGATTCGTTAAAAGGCAAGCTGCCCGCGTTTTTGCCTGACGTTCCCGAAGTCCGCGAAGACGTGGCCGATTATCTGGGCGAAGTGCAGGCTTGGGACGCGTATGTCGGTTTGTTACTGAAACGGCTGGAAGAAACCGGCGAACTGGAAAAAACGCTGATTGTCGTCAGCGGAGATCACGGCATGCCGGGCGTCACTAACGGCAAATGCAATCTTTACGATTTCGGAACAGGAGTCGCATTGGCAGTCAGAATTCCGGGCGTCAAAGGCGGCAGAGTTATTGATGATCTGGTCAGCTTGCCGGATTTGGCTCCGACGTTTTTGGAAGCCGCTGGAGTGAAACCACCTGCCGGAATCAACAGCCGCAGTCTGTGGAGTTTGCTGCAATCTGGCAAAAGCGGTCAGGTGGACGCCAGCCGCAACTGGGTCATCAGCGGACGCGAACGCCACGTTCACACCGCCCGCGATGGTTTTCTGCCTTATCCGCAACGCGCGTTGCGAACACCGGAGTTTCTGTATGTTCGCAACTTCGCGCCTGACCGCTGGCCAATGGGCGATCCTAAGAGCGTGACGGCGACCACGGCTCCTTCGGGGCAGCAACTTGAAGAAGACACTTACGCGGGCTTTGCCGATATGGACGCCAGCCCGACCAAAGCCTGGCTGGTGGCCCATCGCAACGATCCGAAATGGCGGCGGCATTACGATTACGCTTTTGCCAAACGCCCGGCGGAAGAGTTGTTCGATCTGAGCAAAGACCCGCAGCAGATGAAAAACGTCGCAGCTGATCCGGCTTACGCCAAACAAAAAGCGAAGCTGTCAGCGCAATTGACGACAACGTTGAAAGACGCTGGCGATCCACGGCTTGTCGACCCGCAAGCGTTCGAGCGAATGCTGTTCGTGGATGATCCGAAAGCTCCGCAAACTTCGCAGGCGTTGCAGCCGTCAACGCCCGAAGCACAAGGCGTGGATTCCGAGCAACTGGCTCTGGCGATTGAAACGGCGCGAAAGAACATCAACGGCATTCACAGCGTGTTGGTCGTTCGCAATGGAGCGCTGGTGGCCGAAGCCTACTTTCATCCTTACGACGGCAAAAGCCCTCACGACGTGGCGTCGGTGACGAAAAGCGTAACGACTACGCTGGCCGGAATTGCGATGGCTCAGGGGAAGATCAAATCCGTCAAAGACCCGATGCTGAATTACTTCCCCGCAGCAAAAGCCGCCAACAAAGACGAACTCAAAGCTCGCGTGCTGCTCAATCATTTGATGACGATGTCTTCAGGCTTGGATTGCAAAGCCGCGCGTGGCGAACCGACTTTGTGGGAAATGCTGGCCGCGCCAAACGATGTTCAGCACATGCTGGATTTGACGATGGTGGCCGAACCCGGCGCGAACTTCGTGTATTGCAGCGGAGGCATGCATTTGCTGTCGGCAGTTGTTTCAAAAGCCACAGGGATGACCACCGAAACCTTTGCACGGCGAACGCTGTTCCAACCGCTGGGCATTCAAAATTTCATCTGGCCAGCCGATCATCAAGGCATCGCTCACGGTTTCGGCAATCTGCATTTGCTGCCGCGCGATATGGCCAAGCTGGGTTTGCTGGCGCTGAATCGTGGCAACTGGCAAGGCAAGCAAATCATTCCCGAAACCTGGATTGAAGAATCCACCAAGTCGCAAAAGTCCACCGGCAATGCGCGCGATTACGGTTACGGCTGGTGGATTCCGAAACCCGGCGGGCCAATCGCGTTTGAAGCTTCAGGCCGAGGCGGTCAGCAAATCAGTGTGCTACCCGACCTGAACACCGTTATCGTGTTAACCGGCGGAGGGTATTCAACCGGCGATGTCATGAAATTGATTTTGCCTGCCATCAAACCGAACGCTTCGTTGCCTGCTAATCCGAGTGGCGTCGCCAAATTGAAAGCCGCCATCGCCGAAGCCGCCAAAGCTCCGGCGGCGAAACCGGCGGCGAAATTGCCAGAACTGGCGAAAACAATTTCCGGCAAAACTTTTGAATTGGACGCGAACTGGATTGGACTAAAGAAACTGTCGCTGACGTTTGCAAGGGAAACCGCGACGGTTCGACTGACTTTTGTAGCTTCGCCAAAGCAGTTTCAGTTTGGACGTTCGGCCAAGATCCAAGGCAACACGACTCTCAACGAAACGCGAACGATTGGGTTGAACGGAGTTCCTGCAATCAGCGGCGACGGGCCGATGGCTTTGCCGGTGGCGATCAGTGGCCGCTGGGAAGACGATCAGACGTTCTTTCTGGAATACGACGAAATCGCAAACACGAATTGTTACCGGTTGCGGCTGAAGTTTTCCGGCGAAACGATCAGCGTCCAAGCCAAAGAACGCACCGGACTGTTTGACGAAACTTTCGCGGGGAAAGCAGTTCCGAATCATTGATCTGGAAAACAGTCCTGTCCAAAAACTAAAGAGCGCAGAGTGTCTAAAACACACTGCGCTCTTTTTGGTGCTTAGTTGACGTACAAAGAAGGATGCTCTTTAGTGTTGTTGTCCTGTATTTCCCACAGCCGTTTCTTGTCTGGACATAGGCGGACATTTTTCCATCAGTTCCCGGTCCCGTCGCCGCATTTCTTTTCTCGACGGCCATTTCAATTTGCCGAGTTCGTCGTCGCCGTAATACGGAACAGCGAACACGCCACGGTCGGAGCGTAAAGCTTCGCCAGACTGTTTATCGACGATCACCCAGTCGAAATTCACCAGCAGCTTTTTCTTGTCTTTACTGCCGTCGGGGTTTTGCGGATAACCGATTTTGGTGATGATAAACGAAGGCAGTTCAGATTCCGCCGCAGCGCTGATATCGCCTTTCTTTGCGCCGACCCATCCGCTGGGGCCAGCAAAAGAATTCTTGTTTTTATTTTTCGGCAGGAAGGGAAACATCTTGCCGACAAACCCCAGGTATTGTTGCGCAAAAGTGTCTTTGAACGCGTGGTTGTGGAATAGCGCCAGCGAAGCCGGAGCTCGGTTTAGATTGATGGGCCTGTACTGGCGATTGTCTCCGGGTTGACCGGCGATCATTGTCACCATCGCCATGTCTTTGTCATACCCCAGATACCCGCCGCCTTCGCTGCGGTCGTTTTGCAGATCAAGCGAGACGTTCCAGCCAACCGTGTCCATAAATCCCGGAACTTCCAGCGACCGATGGAAAATCAACAGGCGGCTGAGCTGAATATTGGTCAGTTTGTCCGGATCAACGCGTTCGGTATAGGCCATCTTTTCCTGGTTGATCATATTGCGCAGCCGCCGGACAGAGCGGAACAAACCATTGCTGTTGGCAGCTTCGATCTCGCGTTCCAATTCCTTGACCAGATCGTTGTGGCTGCGCTCGATAATGCGATCAATCGGAATGTCTTTGACGCCCGCGACCAGAGCCTTGCGGTCAAGCAACAATTTCAGTTCTTGTTCGTTATCGGAAATTTCCGCGATGAACATAATGTCGGCGACCGTCAATTCGGCAGCCAATTGACGGGCGATCTGGGTAATTTTCGCGCGTTTTTCCGGCGTCAGCGTCTGCGTCAAAATCGCGATTCTCTGCAAATTCCAGATGTTGGTGGAAACGGTTCCGACGCTCTTTAAAAAGGCTTTGGTTTCGTTGTACTTCGGCGACAATAGCGAATTCAATGCGTCGCCGTCATTCTTGAATTCCCTGTACGAATACAGAAGCATTCGGGCGGATTCCTGATTGATGTCCGGGCCGTACTCATCCAGCAACTTGCGGACATATTGCGCAAAAGTTGGACATTTGATGTCGCTGGCCATTCGGTAAGCGCCCAAATTGAATTCGATTGCGCTGAACGGCCCGAAATCATTTGGCTTCAATTTCAAATCTTCCAGAAAGGCAACCAGCGTAGTGAATGGGATCTTGTGCTCTTCGCCGATAACCATTAACTGCAAAGCTGGGGCAAACGCGTTTCCGGAATTTTCGTTGGACGAAGCAATCTTGCTCAAGATCTGCTTAAACTGATCCGGCGAATTCCGGCGCGACATCACCTGACGGAGCCAAATCGAATCGCCAACGCTGGTCAGCATCGGGCCAACGACGTGATCGGGGACCTGAAACCGGTCGTGCAGGAATCCGGCAAACTGCCTGAACTTGGGAGCTTCAAAGGGACCGAACCACATGGAATTGCTGATTCGGATCAGTGCTTGAGTGCCGATTCTTCCATCCCGAAACACTCCGGCAAAATAACGTTTGATGATCGTCTTGTTTTCCATCAGCACGTTGTAGTTTTCGAGAAGCTCTGGCCCATATTCGCTGAGGGTATCAAACGAGTCATCCACGACCTTTCCGGCTCTGGTTTCGAACCCGCATCCATATTCCTTGACCAGCCGCTGGTATTGGCGGGCATTTGAACCTTGCAGAAAGAACATTCGGGCTTC
Organism: Blastocatellia bacterium; assembly: GCA_035429885.1. Taxonomy (GTDB): domain Bacteria; phylum Acidobacteriota; class Blastocatellia; order RBC074; family RBC074; genus RBC074. Next base: position 12,671 of record DAOMFR010000103.1, on the reverse strand, counting down.
TTCGCCTTCTTCCGAAAGCAGCCATTCGATGTTGCGAGGCTTAATGTCGGTAAACTTCCAATCTTCGGCCAGGACTTTTTCCAGACGTTTGTTCATCGGAGGAAGCTTGAACACGCGCTCCCAAAACGTTCGGCGATCTCCTGGTTGACCGGTTGGTTGACCAGCCTGTTTCCCGTCTTGCTTTGACGCATTTGTCCCCTGGTCTGTTTTGGATTGGTTTTTGTCGGCCTGGCCGGAAGTCTGCCCAGAAATATAAATGACTGGGGTTACCGCATCAGACATGCTCAGGCGAGACGATCCAAAAGAGGCCCCTTTCAAGGTGGAAGCACTGATCGGGCAATGATGCTCTAAATTGAATTGATTGGGTGGTAATGATGCTGCTGGACTAACCATCACGAATACTCCTATGTCTTCGCATATAGGCTAAATCACGAAAGCAATCATTGATGCGCTTTATCAGATGGCATAGGCCTATTGCGGCGAATCACCATGCCAAAGGCGAAACACCACAATAAAAAAGGTCATGTCATCCGCACCAACCTTGCGTTTCATGGTTAGACAAGAGCGACTGAATTATTTATGGCGCCAGATAATTGGCTACAGCGCAGGTGCGAATACTGAATCCTTGGGGACAACCGTCGTAAAGCGAGGGGATTATGCCATCTGTTGTTGCTGAGGTAAAAACTTTTGCGGCTGAATTTCACTTTTTTTGAATTTCTCTGAAATCGCCCCAAGCCATTGGCACCTCGTTCCATTTACCAACCAAGCTGCACTGTAAATTTGAAAGTTCGTCCGTCGTTCAGTGTGTTCGTAATCGCACCGAAGTTCGGATTGGCCAGCTCAAAGCCGGGTTCGGCAAATTGCGGCGTGTTAAACAAATTGACGGATTCGGCGCGGAACGTCAGCCGCAGGTCATGTTTGAACGCCCACGAACGCGACAATTGAGCATTGACGTTGTGAATCGGGCCTTTGCGAAAGACGTTGCGTCCCAACGAACCGCGTTCGCCCAAGGCGACAATCTCGTCCACTTTCATAAAGCGAAACGCCGACCGAGGCAGCAATTGCCGCGAAGTGTCCGGGTTCGCAATCGTCCGTCCCAGGATGGATGGATCCAGCAAAATAGGCCGGTCGCCTCCGTTGCCATCCACGTTGCCAAACCCTGGGCCGTCCGATCCCGCAGAGATGTTGAATGGAATCCCGGTTTTGACCAGTACGACCGTCGAGAAATTCCAGCCATCCGCAAAAGCTGAAAATGCGCGGCTGAATTTCGGCGCTTTGATTGCGTAACTGGTTCGCACCAAAAACGCGTGGGTTTGGTCAAAATCACTCAGGCCTTTCATATCTGGATGCGTGACGGCTTCGGATTGGCTGCGCGATTTGCGCGAATCGTTTTCGTTGGCGGTGTTGGTGTAGCTGGAGCCAAGATCAATCGCTTTGCTAAACCAATACGAACTGTCCACCGTCAGCCCGTGCCAGTTCGGCAGCACCAACGAAACGCGTGCGGCGTCGAAATATCCCTGCGATCCATTTACCGTCAATCGGTAATCGGCAATGTCCGGATTGGGGCGGCGGTCATTGACCGTTGCCGTCGTAATTTTGGAAAGGTCCGCCACGGGATGCGCGCGGTTCAAATACCACAGCACCAATAATTTATGAGACCGGCTGCCGACATACCCAAGTTGCAACCGCAGCTTCTTGTTCCATTCCGGTTCCCAACTGAGGTTGTACTGGTGGGAATACGGCGTCGCCAGTTCCGGGTCCAGCGCATACACGGTCGGTTTGCCGACTTTTCCCTGAAACGGATTGAGCAAACTTTCAGGCGCGACGACGACCACTTTGTTGTTGCGCGGCGGACTGAAGCGAATCTGTTGGTAGCTGACAAAAAAGATTTCGCCGAAATGCGTGCCGTATGCTCCACGAAACACGCCCAGTTTGTTCGGCAAGCGATACGCAAAGCCAATCGTCGGCGCAACGTTGTTCCAATCGCTGTCATACGGAACCTGATTCAGGTCATTCACTTCGATCGGTTTGGTCACCGGTTGCCAGCGCACTCCGTATTGCAAATTCAACCGTGGCGAAAGTTGCCATTTGTCGCCCGCGTACACGTTCGCTTCCCACAACCGAAATCCGCGATGCGTATTACCGATAGAACCGATGTATTGCGACGGACGTCCCAGCCGGAAATTGGTGACGGCATCCGTTCCGAAATCGTTGCTGAAGGAAAAAAAGCCGCGATGAACATCGGTTTCGCGGCCGTTGATTTGCCGGCGAACAATCCCCACGCCGAACGCCAAGGTATGGCCCCCTTCCACGCGTTGTAACTGCGCGGCGGCGCGAATCTGGTTTTGAGCGCGATCAAGCGGAATGGCTCCATCCGGTCCCAGGCTGGTCAATCCGGACGGCGAAACATAAGGACCAACTGCGTTCTCTTCCGGTTGCAGCAACGAACTCAACCGGTCGTAACTCAGCAACAGCGTCGTCACGGTTTTCGCATCCCAGGCCCGGGTCCACGCCATTCGCGCCAGATGCGATTTGGTGTCTGTGTCGGGGTTTTGTCCCGCGACAAGCTGAAACGCGTCCACGTGTTGATTGGTGAACTGGTATTGCACCGCCAGCGAATCTTTCGCCGACAGTTTGTCATCGAGCCGCAAATTCACTTGAGTGTTGTTGATGGATTGCAGCGCGTTCGTGTTTAAGGCGCGCGGATTAATGTCCGTCCGATTGGGAAGCTCTTTGGGATACGCGGCCAGAAATTTCGCCACCAGTGCTTTTGTCGCTGGATTTACGGGCACTTTGGTGACCGGATCAAAATCCAGCGGGATGCGTTCGTCCGGCCTTGGCACCAGCACGTTGCCATTCACCGAACCGCGAATCTTTTGCTGGCTGGCATCCAAAAAAAACTTGGTGCGTTTGCTCAGATCAAATCCAGCGTTGAATCCATAATCGTTTTCGCGCGCGGGTTTGACGGAACCGACTTGAAAGAAGGAACGCGCGCTGAACACGCTGTTCAAATGGCTTTCGTACAACTGGCCGTGAAATCCTGTTCGCAACGTCGCGGGCAAAGCCATGGAAGCACGCGGTGCGTTGCCAAATTCCGAGCCGAAATAATTGCTGGCCGGATTGAATTCGCGAATGATCGTCGCCGTCGTGCCCAGCCGGACGTTCAACTCTTTGAGCGCGCCGTTATCCACCAGATTGAATTGAACATTTTCATTGCGGCGGCTTTCGCCGGATGCTGAATCCGTTTTGCCAAGCATGTTCAGCTCGACGCGTTTGTTCACGTCGGCGGGTTTTGCATCGTCAGCTATTGGTTTTTCAGAGACATTTTGTTTTTCCGAAGTGGCGGCTTTCTCTGCCTGCTGCGCCAGGCAAGTAGACGCGCAAACAATCAACAGTAGAGTGAACGTGATGAACCGTGACATTGAATTTTTCCGTTTTGACCAGAATATTGCGGACGGAGCCGGAGCCTAAGGCACAGCCGCGATGGCTGCAAGCGTTCTTCGCCTCTGATCTGAAACCAATCACGGATTTGCTCCACTGCTTCGGTTGATATTTAGTTCGATGGTTTGTTTCAGAACTTCGGCAAACAGAGAGCCGTAATCCGGCTTGCCCCCGCGCGACAACGCCAGCCATGGATTCATCACCGTGCAACGCAAAACCTTCACGCTGCCGACTTCGCCAAACTGCGCTTCGGGGATTCCCAGCGCATCCAAATGATCTTCCATGCTGTGTTTGCCCTGCCCACCCTTTAACCCATACTGAGCATAATTGAGCGAGGTGCTGGAGATGATGAAGTTGTGGTGCTGGATTACGCTGTCCGGGCGGAATTTCAGCGTGTCGTAAATTGCCTGATTGATCCGGTTCATTTCCGCCAGGCTTCGATTGCCGGTTCGATTGACGACGAAACACAGAATGTTGCCGTCGGGCGGCCAGGTCAGCATGCGCAAGATAATTCCCTGCTTTGCCAATTCCGGAGCGAGTTCGCGGCCCACGCAATACGCCAGTTCCTGCGTGCTCTGGATGCTTTTGCCGATCAGCAATCCATACCCGTCTTGGTTCAACGGCACGACGCGATGCGCAAACCAGCATGCAGCCGCAGCCGCTCCCGGCTTGGAACCTTCCAGAATGTGCTTGCCGATGAACGGACGTTCACGATGCTCTTCACCGTGAAAAATATACGGAGCTTCGGTCGAAACTAAATCCTTGACGTTGGCATTGCGGAACACAATCGTTCCACACGGGTAAGGAATGTACCCCAGTTTGTGCGGATCAATCGTTACCGAATCTGTACGGTGAATGGCGCTGTAGCTTTCAAAGATTTCATCCGACGGCCAGGTCTGTGTCAGTTCGCGAATCGCCGTTGGAGTTTTCACTGGACGATCGTCCGGCGCGACAAACAACGTGCGAACATAACCGCCCCAGGCGGCATCGCAGTGGTGATAAAACGTCAGGCCCTGTTGCCGCATTTCTTCGCGCAACTCGGCGATTTTGTCGAATTGATCCACTGCGCCTTCTTCGGTTGTGCCCAACACCGAAACCACTCCGATCACCGGACGGCGTTCGGCAATGCACCGTTGCAATCGCAGCCGCAAAGCTTCGACATCCGTTCGGAATTTGCCATCCACTGGCAACATCTCCAACTGATGTTTCCCAATTCCCAAAGCCTCAACAATTTTCTGCATTGAATAATGCGACGTAGCCGGAACCATCAGCACGGCCGGAGCCAACGCCGTATCGTTTGCCGAACGCAACTCGGCAAAAAACCGTTGAATGCCTTTTCCGGAAAGAGTATGTGCCGCCAATTCCTGGTCAATCCGCCGTTCAATCAGCGCAGGAGTCAGCGCCGCGTCTTTCGCTCCATAGGCCAGACATAACCGCTCGCGCAAGCTCAGCGCTTCGTCCGGGTCCAAATTGATCAACGTCCAATCGTCATTCAGGTCAACCAGATTGGCTCGCTCTCCCGTCGGCAGAGTGACGGCCAATTCGGCGACGTTCAGCGCGCGCGCCGCGTCACGCACGGCAATGGGAAAAAACTTCAGATTGCGCGCCACCCACAAGGCTTCGAAATTGGCGATGGTTCCGCCGGAAGTGATATGCCCCCAAGTTTCGCCCGTATACCCCATCAGTCGCGCTAATTGATCGGCAACTTCAAGTTCGTACTGCGTGGTAATCGGCGAGGCTTCCAGGCTGACGTTGTTTGGATTGTGCAGCATCGCCGCGAAGTATGCGGCCATTGCCGGCAGCAATTGCTCGCCGAGCATGTGACCGATGTAGCGCGGACTGTAAAACGGCACGTCGCGTTTCAGGTTGGCGAGCATGCTCATGAATTCCTGCTGAATGAGCGAATGCGAATCCTGAAACGAATCGTCGCGTTTGACGCGTTCGGTGATGATGATGTCGTCTTCGGGATGGAAATTGCGCCGCCAGAACACGCAATCGCGCAGCGCTTCCAGCACCAATCGTTCAAAAAAATCCGCATTCTCGGCCTTCGGGCCGAGAAACCATGAATACAGTTTCTTGTCGTCCATGATGTTTGCACCTGCCTGACCGGGCGGATCGGCAAGCGTGTTCAATCAGTGTTTAGGAAGAAGGCACTTCGATCCAGGCAGCGTACATGCCAACGTTGTTGCTGCCCCAGGCAACCCACGCGTATCCCTCTTCCCCCCACTGAGTTCCCCAGGAATTCAGCAACAACCAAGCTTTTTTGCGGTCGTCCCAACCGAGCATCAAGACGGCGTGGTTGACTGTTCCCGTATTGCGCTCGTTGAACACACCGCCTTTGTAAGCCTTGAGCGGTTCGTCTATGCGAATCAACCCGACCAGCGGGCCGTGTTCCAGCAACGCGGCTTTCAGTTGATTGACGGATGGAAGCTGGTCTACTGGATAATTGACGTAATCCCAGGTGACGGCTCGCATGCCCTGCTTCTGCTTACACGGACTTACCTTGGCAGTGTATTCCTGTTCGCTGAGAATCGCTCCAAACTCGACAAAATGATTGAAGGCGCTGCCGTGCCAGCCGCCGCTGCAATCGCCTTTGTCTTTGGCGATGCAATTCAGTAACGGCTGAGCCGACATCAACGGAGGAGGGATTGGCGCGTCGGCAATATCCGATTCCAACTTGCCGTCTTTGCCGACTTTGCTCACTTCAGGATTGTGCTTTCTGGAATTGATGGCGGAATTACTCCAAAAAGCCGCCGTGGTGGCGAATGCCCAGCAACTGCCACAACCACCTTGATCCAGGACATTCAAATACACACCGTGATCACGCCAGTCGAATTTGGAAACCAGCGGAGCCAGATCGCCCAGCTTTTCCGGCAAGGCGACTCCCGGGCGTTCTTTGCGAACCTGATCCCGTATCTCTTGTTCCGGCCCAGCCCAGCGGTTAAATCGAAATCCCTGTTTTTCCTGTACCTTCAAACTGTTCAGGTACTCATTCCACCGGCGCTGATTTTCCGCCCGTTTAAGCATTGCGCGTTGCGGCTCGTCCTTGGGGATTTCGATACCCGATAATTGCGCTTCCTTGCGATCCATCGCCGGGCTGTAACCGACCTTGTAAGTTTTCTTTTGAGCCGCCAGTTTTCGCAGCTTGGCGCGCGCTTCGGGTGAAGCTTCACCTTGATCGGCTGATTGCCGACTGCGAGGCTGGCGAGTTTGACGCTGAGCGTTGGATGATGGCGTCTGAACTGCCAGCAGCGTCAATGCCAGCAACAGAAAAAATGTCAGAGTCCGATGAGTTTTCATAATGTGTTCCTAACGGTAATCAATCGCCGCATCCACCCAGGCAGCATATTTTCCGATGCTGTTGCTGTCCCAGGCGATCCACATAAGGCCGCCGGTTTCGGTGGCGCTTGGACCAACGTTGATCTTTGTGCCCCATTCTTCCCCCCAGGAATTTTGGATGAGCCAGGCGCGGTTTGTATCATCCCATCCGACCAGGACTACGGCGTGGTTGATCTCTCCCGGCGCTTGCTCGTTGAAAACACCGCCTTGATACGCCAGAAACGCTTCCGTAATACGCACCAGAACAACGATTGGCCCGTGTTCCAGCAAGGCGGTTTTCAATTGCGTGACCGAGGGAATCTTGTCGGGCGGATAATTCACATAATCCCAGGTTAGCGCCTGAAATCCCGTGTTCACTTTCAGCCCTTGGCAAGTTCCATCCTTGCCGGTGTATTCAGTACGCTTGATGTCGGCAGGGCTGTCCCAGGGAAAGGGGGCACCAAATTCGACCAGATGATTGAACGCACTGCCGTGCCATCCCCCTCTGCAACTGTTTTCCTTGCCGGCGCAGTTAATCAGCTTCTGCTCGGAAAAAAGCAAATTATACGGTGGAGTGACAGTTGCTATTTTTACGCGTTCCCCCGAAGGAAGCGTCTCGCCGTAGCGACCATACATGATGGTGAGCCTTCTCTTTTGAATATGAAAGCTCCACTCAAAGGCCGCCAACGTCGCAAAGGCCCAACAGCTATTGCAACTACCCTGATTTTTGACTCTCGGTCTACCCACATTCTGGTCAAGCCAGTTAAAGGCGGGAAGAAAAGGAACCAATCCTTGGGCATCGTTAGGGATTTGCCGGCCAGGATACGCATTTTGCAGATTGGTTTTGATCTCCAAATAAATATCCTTCGATTCAAAGAACTCATTCGGGTGTGTCTTGAAATACTGCTCGCGTTGTTGAATGGATTTGGCCAAGGCAGCTTTCGCTTTCTGCCTGACCTGCAAAGCCTGCCGAACCGTGCCGCGCGGAATTTCGATTCCGCTCAACTGGGTCAGCTTGCGCTCCATCGCCGGACTGTACCCGACCTGATACGTTTTTTGCTTCGCTGCCAGCCTGCGCAGTTTTTCCAAAACTTCAGGCGAGGGCTGATTTTGGTCTGGTGTTTTCTGAACGTTTAGCGGTTTGGATTGTTGACTAGTGACGGTTGACGATGAGCGGGCTAATATCAATATCAAGACTGGAGCGGCAAGAACCGTGAAGCGGAGAGGACTTTTCATAACCTGGCTCTTTTGAAACGAATTGCCGCAAGCGAACGAACAATCGCATTCGCTCGCTTGCGACGGATGTGCTTAAGATCAAACTGAGCCGCTGTCAGTTCATGATGTTACATTCGGATTTTTCGTCAATGCAGATGTCGCCACAAGGCTTCTGCCCGGGGCTGCATCCGACCTTTAGTCTGGTCCCAAGGCCGTTTGCCACTGACTTCACACACTTGGCGGCTTTGGCGTATTTGCCCACGGTGACCTTGGCGGGTTGGCCTTTGACCCAGCCGTTCAGAGTGACGACTTTGTCTTTGCTGCTGACGTTGATCTGTTTCAACTGGTCTTTGAACTTCGCATCGGCTTTGATCTTCTCCTGAATCTCTTTGACGATGTCGGCATCGGTGACGGTTGAACAATCCACTTTTGCAGGCTTTGCCGGAGCAGCGGGTTTAGCAGGTTTCTTGTCGTTCTGCGCGGCCATTGCGCCGATTAGCAGCAAGGACGCCAACGAACAGACGATAAAGATTCTTTTGGTGATGGATAGATGCGACATATTGGTGGGGTCTCCTTTTTTATTTTAGTTATGTGTCAGCAGTTCAACGGCAAGGATTTAGACTTGAAAAAAGCCTTGGTCCACGCGCACGCTGCCAACACAGGGTTGATCCGACTTATTTAAGGTTGACGATCATCGAAAGCAAACTGTGTCTGGATTGTTTGCCGAAATAAATAGCTCGGCCGTCGGGTGACCAGGCCAAACTGGAAAAATAAAGTTTGAGGTCGTTGTTTGCCGTCAGTTTCCTGGCTTCGCCGCCCGTCGCCGAAATCACCCAGACATTATCTTTCCCATCCTGACGTGACGTGAAGGCAATTGTTTTTCGATCCGCCGACAGATGAATGTTGTAAAGATAAGCAGCCTGAAGCGTGGCAATCGTTTTCTGCTCCCCCGTCGCGATCGAAACGCGAACTAAATCAACGGCTGCCGGACGGGCGCTGCTGGATCTGCCTTTGAATGTGGCAAGAATCAATTCTTTGTCATACTGTGACCATCCGATCAATCGCAGAAAAGATTCTGATTGAAAAATTGACTTGGAAGCTTTGGTTCCCACCTCAGTCGCCCACACACCATAAGCCGTTTTTTCGCCAGGGGAGACTTTGTTCGGCTTGGATGAATAAGCGATGAATTTGCCGTCCCCAGACCACAGCGGACAATTCATGTGCAAATTCGGGTCGCCATTATTCGTAATCTGAACATCGTTGGAACCGTCTGCGCCAACTACCCACAGGTTTCGTTGACCGCTTCGCTCGGAGCAATAGGCAATGTTTTTGTTGTCAGGAGACCAACTGAAGCTGCTGGCTTGCACACGCAAGTAAGGCAAAAAGGAGTATTCGATGGAGGGCAGCCCTCCAGTCGCCAACTGTCTTTTTTCACCTTCCGCAGTTGCCACCCACAAGCTTTGCTCTCGTCCAACCAACCGCATAAATGCAATTTTTTTGCTGTCCGGCGACCATTTGGGAAGCGCGCCATCATTCGCAAGCTGGACTGCCTGATCCGAGCTGTTTGAATCAGCGGTATTGAGTGCCCGCGTCAGAATCGAACAATTGGAGACTTTGTCGCCCTGGCTCAGATTTCGCACTGCCTGATAGACGACCTTCTTTCCATCGGGCGAAACGTCCGGCCACAGTTCGCAACCGAGATCAGACGTCAGCGCAAACTCTCCGCCGCCTGACACGTTGACTCCCCATACGTCGGATTCTTCTTTGGTGGAACCGTACAGAACACGAACGCCGTCCGAGGAAACATCCAGTGCAAAGCTGTTGAGATCGCCGAAGGTTAGTTGCACCGGTTTGCGTCCATCAACGTTGGCCGCAAAGATTTGATAAACGCCGTCCACGTTTGAACTGTAAAGAACATTTTTTGAATCAGGCGCCCAAATCGTGTTTCGATTATGTCCCGCGTCGTTGGCGATTTGCCGTGGAGCACCGCCGCGTAAAGGCGCGATCCAAACGCTGCTGCGCCCTTCTGTTGACGTGCTGATGTACGAGATTCGCTGTTCGTCGGGGGAGATGCTGATGCTATCTGAATTAACCTTTAAGGCGCTCAGGTCAGTCAATTGGGTAGCCTGACTTGACTGAACATTGAGCGCGTATAGGTTTCCTTTGGATTCGTAATAAATCTGAGAACCGTCTTTTGACCAGCGCCTGAGCCAAACGCTGCCGTCCTGCAAGGTGGCGACCAAGGCCGGAGTTCCGCCAAAGGCTGGAATGCGCCAAATGCCCGGATGATTTCCCCGGATGGAAAAAAACGCGATTTCATCACCGTTCGGCGACCAGATCGGATTTTCGTTGGCGGAATCGTCTTTGGTCACCTGAATCGCTTCGCCCGAAGCGGTCTGCTTCACCCAAATGTTTTTGCTTCCGCTTCTGGCTGAAGTAAACGCCACCACTTTTCCATCGGGAGAAAACGAACCGACGCTATAAACTTCGCCCGGCGCGCTGGGCCAACTGGTGATTTCCACCGATTTCAAGGAAACAGGCGAGAAGCTTTCTCCACGATTTCTGGCAAAGAACCACCAAAGAGCAGCAAACAATACCGCCATCACAGAAAGCAGTGCCGCCAATTGTAGCGCCGAAAACCGTTTTGGCGCGGCGACCGTAGCCGGAAGCGCAGTCGAAATCACAGGCGCAACTTCATCAGTGCGGACCGGTTTCGCGGTCCCGGTCGTGCGCTCCAGTTTGGCCGAAAATTCCAGTTCGCCTTTGAGGTCTTTCAAATCGGCAAGCAGGTCTTTGCTGGATTGGTAGCGTTCTTTAAGGTTTTTGGAGAGCGCTTTGCTGACAATGCGTTGCAGTTCCGGCGAAGCGTCTTGTCGCTGCTCGGTAATTGGCGGCGGGGTTTCCGTCAGAATCGCCGCCATCACATCAATCGCGGTCGGTTTGTTGAACGGGTCATTCCCCGTCAACATTTCGTAAAGCACCACGCCCAGACTGAAAATGTCGGTTCGGGCATCCATGATTTGCCCGCGAACCTGTTCCGGCGACATGTACCGCAATGTTCCGATAATCACGCCTTGTTTCGTCTGATTCGTTACCTGAACCAGCGTTTTGACTTCGGAATCAACCTGTTGCGTGGGCGGACCAGCCTGTTTAGCCAAGCCAAAATCCAGAACTTTCACGATGCCATCCGCGCGCAGCATGATGTTTTCCGGCTTCAAGTCTCGATGGATGATTCCTGCTGCATGCGCCGCCGACAGCGCAAACGCTGTCTGTTCGGCAATGGCGAGCGCTTCATTCAGCGGCAAGCCGCCTTCAGAAATTTTCTCGCGCAGCGTGACCCCTTCAACCAACTCCATGACCAGAAAGTGCGTGCCGTGTTCTTCGCTGAATTCATAAACAGTCAGAATGTTTGGATGGTTCAGCGCCGACACGGCATAGGCTTCGCGCTCGAATCGGCGCAACCGGTCCGGATCGCCTGCAATGTTTGCGGGCAACACTTTCAGCGCGACTTTGCGTTTCAAGCGTGTGTCTTCCGCCAGGAAGACTTCGCCCATTCCGCCCGCTCCCAGCAGCGCAAGAATGTTGTATCGACCAACGAGTTGTTTGCCCGGAGCTAAGGAATGCTGATTTTGCGCCAGCAGTTTGGCGGCGATGTCCATGGCCGGTTTGTACAGAAACTCTTCTGGCTTTGCGTGATTGGCCAGCAATTCTTCGACTTCTGAACGCAATGTGGCATCTTCGGCGCACACCTCTTTCAACCAGGCGGTTCGCTGTTCGGGCGGAAGTCCCAGTGCTCCGTCAAACAATTCGCCAATGCGTTTGTAGCGTTCAGGTGTCATGTCAGAGGTCAGGTGGTCGCGCTTAATTGCTGTTGTAACCAGGCTTGCGCTATACGCCAATCGCCGCGCACGGTGCTCAGGAAAAATCACAATATCCCGGCGGTTTCTTCCAGACTCAATCCGCCAACATATCTCAACTCAACCGTTCGCGCTTGTCGCGGATTGAGTTTTTCGCGCGCCGTCAGCACATGCCCGCGTCGTTCGGCTGCCAGATATCTAAGCGTCAGCCGATGCAATTCCTGGTACACCAGCGGCATCAGTTGCTCCAAAACATTCCGGTTCCCCTGATTCCAGGCAAGCAAAAGCTGTGTAGTTTTCGGTGTCGTTGATAGAGATCATTCCACGTCAAGTTGCTGTAACAAAAGGTATATTAAGGCATCGTTCTAATTCTGTCCCACCCGGAGTACCAAACTTGCCGAAAATTTTTCCAAGCGACGAGCACTTTCGTAGGCCAATTCTCCCATTCCGTTGAAGGCGTTAATCGCCAAACAATCAGCGAATTTTTCCCGGGCATCAAAGAACTAACACCGCGAATGATGCCGCAACGGACTCAAGGACAACGATTGGGGAAAAGATTCGTTTTCCCGCACTCCTCGTGGTTGAATTTTTACAAACACAATTGAAATCCGATGTAAATCAAAGCAGGTGAATAAACGCTCTGAATGCACGTACAGGTCAATTCTATCGGTGTAACAATTGACCCGAAAGCTTTGTTCACACAGTATCAAGGCGACTTTTCAAGTAGAGCATTGTCCCTGTTACTTGAAGGGCATATGCCACCAATCTCGCCCAAACAAAAACGTCATACGCGTTTATCGTGGACAGGCGGTGATTGCAATTCTGAAACAGAATGGAGAC
>DAOMFR010000102.1:0-27005 GCA_035429885.1 Blastocatellia bacterium | reverse complement strand
GGCGCAACGGAAATTCCGTCTTGGCCGAAGACTTCCAACGTAATGCCTTGGCGGACTTTCATCGGCAGTTCTGGTTCCATCAGCACACGCAAATCCGAATGACTGTGCGTGTCAATGAAGCCGGGCGCAATGACCAACCCTTTGCAGTCCAGTTCTTCCATCGCGTGGAGCGAATTCGGCGAGTCAATCGCCAAAATGTAATTCCGGCGAATTGCCACGTCCGCCGGATACAATCCGCGCCCTGTGCCGTCGGCAACCAACCCGTTTCGCAAAACCAATTCAGGCGTTTTCATGATTTAAGACCAAACCTAAAACCAAATTGCCCTTGCCGACAATCATCCTGTCGCGCCAGCGTGACGAGCCAGGCGCGATTCGAGATGCTTGCGCACATCAGGCCATTCCTTGGCAAGAATGCTGTACATCACACTGTCGCGAACCGATCCATCGCGGCGCGCCATGTGATGACGAAGGATGCCATCCTTTTTCGCGCCCAGCGCTTCAATCGCGCGTTGCGAGGCAAAGTTGAAATTGTCCGTGCGCAGTCCGACGACTTTGCATCCCAGCGTGTCGAACGCATGCCTGAGCAATAACAGTTTGCAACTGGTGTTGACGTGACTGCGTTGCCAGCTTTTTCCGTACCAGGTGTAACCGATCTCGACACGATCAATTGTGGTGACGATGTCGTGATAGCGTGTGGTGCCAATGATCTTACCCGCATCCATTTCGCGGACTGCCCAAGGCACCATATGGCCGTCTTTCTGACCCGCAAGCGCATTGGCAATGTAATCGCGCGTTTGCTCCGGCTCAGGAACAGACGTGAACCACAACTCCCAAAGTTTTCCGTCAGTCGCTGCTTCGGCCAGTCCGGCTTGATGTTCGAACGTTAATGGCTCCAATCGAATGCCATAACCATCGAGTGTGACAGGGTGAATCTCAATCACATTTGCCTCCTACGGAATTGCCGAAAGAAATTTAGCTCTTCACTCCGTCCATTCCGGCCAGCGCGCCATACATTTCCGGCCGGCGGTCACGATAAAACTGCCAGTGGGTGCGGACTTCGCGGATTTCATCCAAATCCAGATCGGCCACAATCAATTCGTCTTTGTCTTCGCTGCCTTTGGCCAGAATGCGGCCATCGGGATTGCAGAAATACGACGAACCAAAAAACTCGCCGATGTTCCAGGGCGCTTCCGTGCCGACGCGATTGATCGTGCCGACAAAATAGCCATTGGCCACGGCGTGGCCGCGCTGTTCCAGTTCCCACAAATAATCCGCGTGGCCTTTGGTTGTGGCCGAAGGAATGAAGACGATTTCCGCGCCATTCAATCCCAACGCCCGAGCGCCTTCGGGAAAATGCCGGTCGTAGCAGATGTACACGCCGATGCGAGCGTATTTTGTTTCAAAGGTCGGAAAGCCCAGATTGCCCGGCGTGAAATAGAACTTTTCCCAGAATCCGGGCAGGCAGTGCGGAATGTGCGTCTTGCGATATTTGCCCAGGTACGTGCCGTCGGCGTCAATCACTGCCGCCGTGTTGTAATACACGCCGGTCATCTCTTCTTCGTAAATCGGCGCGACAATCACCATCTGATGCTGTTTGGCAATGTCCTGCATCAGTTTCGTCGTCGGCCCATCTGGAATGCGTTCGACCAGGCCGTACCAGTGCGGATTCTGTTCAGCGCAGAAATACGGGCCGTAAAACAATTCCTGTAAACAAATGATCTGCACGCCCTGCTTGGCGGCGTCAGCAATCATGGCGACGTGTTTATCAATCATCGCCTGTTTGATTTTTTCGATGGAGCTCTCCGCCGGCTCCGCATTCGTGGCTTGGATCAAGCCGCATCTGACAATTCGTGACATTGAAATCCTCCGTTAGAGGTGCCAGGGATCAGGTGGCAGGTGTCAGGTTCTGCCTAACACCTGCCACCTGCCACCTAACACCTGAATGTATCAATCATCAAATAAGGATCGCTCATCGGATACAGCACAGGGCACGTGCATCCGCGCCGTTTGTATTCTTCAACTTTAGCGCGCACTTCGTCGGGCGTGCCGGTCGCTGAAATCTTCAAAACGAATTCATCCGGCACGTATTGCATTGCCTGGTGAATCTGTTCTTTGGTCGCGGGCCACGTCAGGATGGATTGCACCTGTTTGACGATGTCTTCGCTGACGCCTGAAGCCTTGGCGATGTGCGGCTGCTGCGCCAGATACTGCGTCAACAACACCTTAGCCGCTTCAATGGCTTTCTTGCGGTCGTGGTCTACGGAACAAACGACCAGTTGCGGGCGATCAATTTCGTCAAGCGAACGTCCGGCTTTTTTTGCGCCTGCTTCCAGCAATTCCAGCGCGCGGTCGTTGTATTCCGGCGGCACGCAATAATTCAACAACACGCCGTCGGCGATTTCGCCGGTCAGTTCCATCATCTTGTCGCCGGTCGCGCCAATGTAAATTGGCACATTGCGCGGTTCGCGGCGGCCATGCACCACGTCGAGTTCAATGCCCGTGACGTTATGGAATTCGCCGTGAAAGGTGACGTTTTCCATTCGCAGCAATCGGCGCAAGACTTCCACCGTTTCGCGCATCGCCAGCAACGGCTTGTGGCGTTCAATGCCGACATTTTTCGCCAGCGGATCCCACCACGCGCCGATGCCGCAAATCATTCGATTCGGCGCCAGATCATCCAGCGTCAACCATGTTGCCGCCAGCAAACCAATGTTGCGCGTCCAATTGTTGATAACGCCTGCGCCGATTTTGATGCGTTCGGTCGTGGCGGCAAATGCCGCCATCGGCACAATCGCATCCCGGACCAGACGGCTTTCGGCCTGCCAGACTGCTTCAAAACCTTTGCGCTCGGCGTATTGCGCGTATTTGATTCCATCTTGCAGGGAATGCGCGTCTTGCAGGTACAACGCCACTCGTTCAGTTGGCATAACTTATTTCTCTCCCTTTCTTTGTATCAACGGGCAGATTGAGAACCGGTTCGTCTGGCGTTGCAGTCTAAATCAAACCAGAAAATATTGGGACAGGATTTACAAGATTGGCATGATGAACACGAGGATTATCCAGCCGGTTTGAGAACCATCCCGTAAATCTTGTTAATCCTGTCTGATTCCTGCCTGTCTCAAATGTTGCTTGTTCCGATTTAGCCGACTTGCTGGGGCAGAGAAAGCTTGATTCACAGTGTGTCAACTGGACTGGTTGCAGGGCATCCCCTATGCTTCGCCAACATTCATCACACAAGAGTTGCAATCAACCAAGGAGACATTTTCATGAGTTATTACGAACCCAAAGACCTGGCGCGTTTTGGCGAAATCGGCAAATTCCGCAGTGAGTTGGCGGACAAGTTTTTTGAGTATTACGGCGCAGTCACTGGGCAGGATGGCGCGTTAACCAAGCGCGAAAAAGCGTTGATCGCTCTGGCGGTCGCGCATTCGGATAAGTGCCCGTATTGCATTGACGCCTACACGACGGCTTGTTTAGAAGCGGGCGCGAATCCGGAAGAAATGACCGAAGCCGTTCACGTTGCGGCGGTGATGAAAGCGGGCATTACGCTGGTTCACGGTGTGCAAATGCACAACGCTTTGGAAAAAGTTGGGGCAATGTGATGACTCATCTGTCATTTGCGGAAACTGTGGCGAAACACAAACTTGATTTGTCGCCGACAAGAATCGAAACCTTGCAGGTCAACATTACGCGGTTGTGCAATCAGGCTTGCCATCACTGTCACGTGGATGCTTCGCCGAAACGAACTGAGCAGATGAGCCTCGCCACCGTGGACCGCTGTCTGGAAGTTCTCGCCAGTTACCCAACAATCACCAAGCTTGATCTGACCGGAGGCGCGCCGGAACTTAACCCGCATTTTGATTATTTCGTTACGGAAGCCAGACGGCTGGGCAAGCACGTGATGGTTCGCCACAATCTGACGGTGACGATTGATGGCAATCCCCAAACTGGCGAAGGCAAACGCTATCTGCCGGAATTTTTTGCTGACCATCGCGTCGAGGTCATTTCTTCGCTGCCGTATTACCAGGAGTTTTTCACAGACAAACAACGCGGTAATGGAGTTTTCAAAAAAAGCATTGAGGCGATGAAGATGCTCAACGCGGTCGGTTACGGAATGGCGGATAGCGGTCTGGAATTGAACCTGGTCTACAACCCCGTTGGAGCATTCTTGCCTGCTTCGCAGGAAGGGTTGGAGCGCCAGTACAAACGCGAGTTGGCGGAAAAATGCGGCGTGGCGTTCAACAAGTTATTCACCATCACCAACATGCCGATCAACCGGTTCAAGAAGGAATTGATCCGGTTGGGGACTTACGACGATTACCTGACGAAGTTAATCAATTCGTTTAATCCCGGAGCTGCTTCGGGGGTGATGTGTCGTTCATTGATCAGCGTTGGGTTCGATGGGCGATTGTACGATTGCGATTTCAACCAGATGCTTGAACTGGAACTGTCGCCAACCGACGGAGCCACGATCTTTGATTTCAATTTAGAACATCTTTCCCAACGCAAAATCATTTTCGATCAGCATTGTTACGGTTGCACGGCAGGCGCTGGCAGCAGCTGTGGCGGCGCGACGGTGAACGAGTGAAGGTTTCACCTCTCAGGATTCATTCCTTTTGTCTCCACGCCAACATACAGGAAAAAGCCAGCAGCACGACGCCCAGCACCAGCGTCGCTCTCAAACAATTTGCCAGCCCTTTTGCCTGGGCCGAATTGACAATGAGCGGTT
Organism: Blastocatellia bacterium; assembly: GCA_035429885.1. Taxonomy (GTDB): domain Bacteria; phylum Acidobacteriota; class Blastocatellia; order RBC074; family RBC074; genus RBC074. Next base: position 22,276 of record DAOMFR010000102.1, on the reverse strand, counting down.
GTGGTTGAGAGTAATCACGCAAATTTACCGTTGGTTGAGTGGGCGCATCCGGTGGTTTGTCGAACCACCAACGTTCAGGGGCAGGCCATTGCTCATCTTTGGAAAAGATTCGACTTTGCAACAATTTCAGATTGAATCGTGGATGGTTAAACCGTGGATCGTTCAGCAAATGTTCCAGCGTTGAACTTCCGCTGGCGCTGGCGGCGCTGTGAAGCGAGCCGTAATAAAAAACAGTGCCAAGGAATGAAACGGCCAGCCCGAAGACTGCCGCAGTGGGCAACAGTATTTTCCATTCCCAGCTTTTGTTCCACGGAACGACACGCAGTGACGCCGCCACGCATAAAACCAAAGGAGCGACAGCTGTATGCAGATAGCGCGGCCCCCAAACTTCGTCCTGCCAGGGAATAAGCAGCGATAAACTGCAGGCCGACCCGCCCAGCACCAGCAAGGAAAAAAATGCCAATTGAGGAGCAACGCGAAATGTTTTTCGGATGGTGAACAATCCAACCGCAGCCATTGGGGCAAAGAAAATGAATCCCTTGTTCAAGGAAAAAAACTGCGACCACAGATTCATCAGAAATGTCAGCGGCGAATCAATCAACACGTTGCGGAACACATACGCCAATAACGAACCGTGTTGATCCCAATAAGCAGCACGAGAAAGGCTTCCTACCCAGTAAAACGCCAGGATCATCACAGCCAAGCAGGTGACTTTACGCCAATTGTTTTTCAATGCTCCCCAAAGAGCTTCGAAATTGTCCCAGTCCCGCCAGAAAAAACAGATTACCAAAAAACCGATGGCGGGCAGCAAAAAGAACCCGTTTGATTTGGTGCTGACGGCGATTCCGGCAGCAACTCCCAAAACCAAAGTGCGCGGCCAGGTTGGATGCTTTTCGTAATTCAGTCCCACAAAGCCAGCGAATAACAGGCCGAGCGATTGAGTGGTTTCAAGCCCGATATAGGCGTAAGGCCAAAGCATGGTGGCAAACGTTGCCGTCAGCGCGACAGCAACGGAAGTTTTTAGATTGCCGGTCAGCAGTTTGCTCCACCATAAAGTCATGGTGCTGATCAAGGCAGTCAGCAGAATCGGTTGCAATGCCATCGTTCGGTCGGCCCAAAACGAATTGTGGCCAAACAGCATTCGTTGAAACAGCAGAAAAGGAACTTCAAAAAGCATCTCAACCGCTCCATGTCTTGGCCAGTTGATCGAAGTTTGATTGCTTGTGCTTCTGATCCAACTCAGAATGTTCGACGTGATCTGTTCGGCTGTTTGCAGGTTTTCTCCCATGTATCCCATTCCAGAGATCAGCATTGGCGAAAACGACAGGTAAATTAGAAAGATCGATAGGAACCAAAGCAAGTAAAGTCTGTGTTCGATCAAAGTGAAAATAGGCGATGGCTTAGCCGTTTTTAGAGCATCAGAAAATAGCATGAAAAATAACCTTGAGAGAGCTTGGACCTGTAAGCAGTTCAAGTCCTGTTGGGTCATGCGAAGTTGAGATGGCGGAGGTCAGCAAGAACGAACGACCCGATAATCCAATAAATTTGATTTTAGTCGATTTTCCCCGACCGGACATTTACATCGAATGTCCTCAGTTTTGTGAGTTGAGCAACGAGCTTTTGAATTTGGTTGAGAGAAACTATGACGCGAGAAAGTTTGAAAAAGTTTCTGCCAGGTTCAAAATCGCCGAACAGGCTTCAAGTTGAAACATCACTTATCTCATAAGATACTTTGCTCGCATTTCAGAACCTTAATTCCGACTTCAAACTTTTCGAAAAAGGACAGTGGCAACCATGGCTGACCCGATCTTGATCGCCAAAGACAGCGAAGAAATTTATTTACTGCCAAAGATGGCCAATCGTCATGGCTTGATTGCTGGAGCGACTGGCACCGGCAAAAGCGTGACTTTGCGTGTGATGGCAGAAGCGTTTTCCAAATTGGGCATTCCAGTGTTCATGGCTGACGTGAAAGGCGACCTCGCCGGAATTTGTCGCCCAGGTGGAGATAACCCCAAAGTCGCCGAGCGCGTTGCACAATTTGGCCTCGGCGATTTTGCTTACACGGCGTTTCCAGTGATGTTCTGGGACGTGTTTGGCGAACAAGGGCACCCGCTGCGAACGACGATCTCAGAAATGGGACCGGTGTTGCTGACGCGCATCTTAAATTTGAACGACACTCAGGGCGGAGTGCTTTCGCTGGTTTTCAAAGTCGCAGATGACAACGGGATGTTGCTGCTTGACCTGAAAGATTTGCGTTCGATGCTGCAATTCGTTGCTGAAAACGCCAAATCGCTGACCACGGAATATGGCAACGTTTCTGCCGCCAGTGTCGGAGCCATTCAACGCCGATTGCTGGAATTGGAACAGCAAGGCGGAGATAAGTTTCTGGGCGAACCGGCACTGAATCTGGATGACATGATGCAGACGGGCGACAACGGTTATGGCTTTATCAACATTCTGGCTGCCGACAAGTTGATGCAAGCGCCGAAACTTTATGCCACATTTCTGCTGTGGATGCTGTCAGAGCTTTACGAAAATTTGCCCGAAGTTGGCGACCTGGAAAAGCCCAAGATGGTGTTCTTTTTTGATGAAGCGCACTTGTTGTTTGACGATGCGCCGGAAGCCTTGCTGCAAAAAGTTGAGCAGGTTGTCCGCCTGATTCGCTCCAAAGGCGTGGGCGTGTATTTTGTCAGCCAAAACCCGTTGGATATTCCTGACATCGTTCTGGGCCAGCTTGGCAATCGGGTTCAGCATGCGTTGCGAGCCTTCACGCCGCGCGACCAGAAAGCCGTCAAAGCTGCCGCGACGACCTTCCGCCAAAACCCGGATGTTGATGTGGAAGCCGCGATTACAGAGTTGGGAGTCGGCGAAGCGTTGGTTTCAGTGTTGGACGAAAGAGGGACGCCAGGAATTGTCCGCCGCGCATTCATCGCTCCGCCGCACAGCAAGCTGGGCGCAATTCAACCCGCCGAACGACAGGCCGTAATTCAAGGTTCGATCATTGCCGGGCATTACGAAAATTTTGTGGATCGGGAATCGGCCTACGAAATGCTGAAAGCGCGGGCCGAACAGACTGCTCAGCAGTTGCAGGAACAGGCGGCTCCGCAAAAACAGGAATCGTCTCCGCTGATGGATGCTGCGGGCGACATGCTGGGAGCATTCGCCAAAAGCGCTGCTCGTTCGTTGGGAACATCGGTTGGCCGCCAGATTATGCGTGGCGTGTTGGGGTCAATTTTTGGAGGTTCGAGCGGCAGGAGAAGATAGTTCGCCGTTGCTGGTTCGCAGTTCACAGCTTTTGGAAGCAGGCTTTCATTTTGCTGAGAACTGCGAACTGAGATTCAGCAATCCGCTTCGAGCGGCAAGGATTTAACGGAGTTGTTTCCAGTCAGCCTCGAAGCAACTCTCAGCCGGGAAACCATTACACCGGCAACGATCAACGCGGCTCCGATCGCTCGCCATAAACCGAGCTTTTCACCGAATTTATAATAGGCAAAGACAGCTGCCGTTGCCGGTTCCAGCGTGTAAAGAATAACAGCGTGAGTTGGGTTGACGCGGCTTTGTGCCCAGGTTTGCATCAATGCGGCAACAAACGTCACCACCACAGCCATATAACCGATCTGCAACATAAACTGGGTATCAACCGGATTGGGCATTGTCTCCAGCCCCAAAGCCTTTAGGACGAAAAACGCTGTCGTCGCCAGCAGCGCCACCGTAATGACTTGAAATGCGGCTAATGATCGAATGTCCCCGCCTGCGGCAAATGCGCTGGTTGCGGCGATATGCGCCGCCCAGGCGATCGCTGCCAATAGGACAAACAGGTCTCCCCAGTTGATGGTTTCTCCACCTTGCGGAAACGTCAGCAACGCGAATCCGCCGATGGCGATAACCAAACCGGTCAAGTGATCACGTGTCGGTTTAGTACGGAAAAGCAAATAGCCCAGCAATGGTGTGAACACCAGATAGAGTCCAGTGATAAATCCCGCTTTGGATACCTGAGTGAAACTAAGTCCTACCACGTAAAAAGCGATTCCTGCAAAACTCAACAGGCCTAACTTGGCTCCTTGCTTGATTTCCTGCCAATTGCTTCGCCGCAAATGACCGGCGAAAGCCAGCCCGAAACAGATTGCAGCAAGGCCGAATCGCGTTGACGTGTAAAACGCGGACGAATGTGTGGCCAGAATTTCTTTGGTGATGACATGCGACGTTCCCCACATCAGTGCCAAAGCGATCAGGGCGCCGTCAGAAACCCACTCCTTCTGTCCTGCTTGTTTTGAATTCATAGCGTTCTTTGTTTTTGATGCAGTCATTGTTTTTCGGACTGCGTGGTGGTTTGCCCGTCGTTTTTGAAATAGGGCTGAACCGCTATCGGTTGACCAACCGAACTCAGCGCGGATTCCAGCAATTGCCGAACGGACGAGATGGCATGTTCTTTGGCGGTTTTGATAATTTCCGGCGATTGGCCCAGCTTTTCAATCTCGGGGCGGATCATTTGCTCGGTGGTGTCTTCCAATTGGTTCCCGGTGGTGGATTCCATTCGGAGAAAATCCAAATTGCGAATGACTTCCGCCTTTGCCAGGTTCGGGTCAATCGAAAGAATTTTGACGTCTGGCAGCGGCACCTGTAATTCATGTTTCTTTTCGTCGAACACCATTCTTCCGTAATCAATTTCGCCTAGATTGACTGCGTAATTGATTGTCGCCGGAACGATGCGAATCACTTCGGCGTCGCCGTACCACGCTTCATTGCGTTGGCGAACGACGGCTTGAACATAGGCCCGCGTTGTCACCAAACTGGTGTCGCGTTCCATCTTGAGCAAGGTCGTTCTGGCGGTGTTGATGATTTTTTCTTCAGGCCAGAACACGTCGCCAATGCCTTTACGTGTGTAAAGCATTCCCGCCAGAAGCAATGCCAGCATCGCTACAACGGAGCTGACGACTGTCAGTAACTTCCAGATTTTTGCTGAAGCAGGTGTTTCAATCATTGTCGTCTCCCGTGTTTTCTTTCAACTGCCCAAGTTCGCGCGCAAACGGGTTGCTGTTTTGCCAACCGGTGCGGCCGGTTTGGCGAAAATGTTCCAACCGCCGAATCGCGATCTCACAAAAGACAGGATCAATGTCCATCGTCAAGCAACAGCGGCTGGTCAGTTCGGCTGCCAACAAAGTCGTTCCAGAATGAGCGAAAAAGTCCAGAACGACATCGCCCGCCACAGAACTTGCTTCCAAAATTCGCCGGATCGCCTTCAACGGTTTTTGCGCGTAACAGCCGTTGACATTTTCTTCCATGCGGTAAAAGACCTGTTGAACGTCAATCCAGACATTGCCAGCGCGCAGGGTGCCGGATCGTCCTCGCTCGGAATTTTCGGTCACTTTGCCGCCGATTTCCTTGTAATAGCCTTTCACCGCCTTGGGGATTTCGGTGTACTGCGGCGTGAAGTTCGGGTCGCCCTTGGTGTAATAAAGCAATTCCTGCCGCAAGCTCATCCAGTTTTTCTGGGTTCCATAACCGCGCTGGTTGCGCAGCGTGATGAAACTGCGCGAACGGAATTTGGTTTCGCGCATCATCAGCATCAGTTCCGGTAAAGGAGCGAACCCTGCGCGCTGATCCGCGCCGATCCACAAATACAAACTGCTATTGGGGGCTAAAACAGCATCCGTGTTTTCAATGATTGTTCCACACCAATTGATGAACTCATCAACGTGCCGCTGTTCGAAGGCGATAAAGTTGTACGGCAGATCGTGGATTGCCAGCGACGATTTTTGTTTTCCGCAAAGCTTCAATACATCCTCGCGCTCGGCGGCATCCAAGCAGCCGATTCGGTGACCGTGCAATTCATCGCTCCAGACGTCGCCCGGTTTCAGCCTGCAAAAAGGCAAAAGCCGCTGTCTGAGCAGTTCATCTCGGTCTAACCGTGTCAAAGGATGTTTGAGCATAAACGATTGATGCTGGGAGTCTAAATCGAAGAGGCAAGATTGGCCAATCCGGCAAGCTGAGAGTGTGGAAGGTGAGACGCTATTCGTTGTCAGTGGTGCCCGCTTTTTTGCGATAACCGCGCACGGCCAGGTCGGCTAAATGTTGTGTCGAAAATCGCTCGTGCGTGCGCCGCTGGCGCTCCCGCAATTCAATCCATCCCAGGGCGTAAGGCAACATAAAGTAATGCAGTTTGCCGCCAGCGCCTTCGAAGATGTTGGAAAGGGTCATCACCAGAAACTGAGCCATTCCTCCGGCAGCGACGGGTTGCGGTAATGCAGGTTCGCCAATAAAGCGCGCACCCATCAGATGCAACGGCTCGTAATTCAAAAAGACAAACAATAACAAGCCCGCAAAGTAACTGGCCAAAGAGGAAATATCGTCTTTTCGCCAGGCAATCATCAAACTGAAAAAGATGATGGCCGTAACCACCAGCACCAAATACGGCGCAAACACCGGACGCGACCAGGTAATTTGGTGCCCACGCGAAATAATCCCGGCGACAAACGACAAGACAACAACCGCTGCGCAAAATCCCCAAAACGGACGCCAGTCTTTCGGCTTTGCTCTGGCGGAGCGCAAATCCGCGTACCAGAACGCAAACAAACCGACAATTCCGCCTTCGAATAGTCCCTGGCAAATCAGCGAAGGCACCGCGGAAAGAGAAAGCCCAAAAACTCTGACTGGAGCCACGGCATTGAGTTCACCCACCACGACGCCAAATTTCCCCAACACGTTGAGTGCCACGCCGATACCAAACATCAGCAGAAAGCGACGATCCTGTTTGTAGTGCAGGAAATATGCGGCGACGGCCAGACTGAGAACCATCAGGATCAAACGGGTTTCGTAATAACCCGCCTGATCAAAATTCCTGAGCATCAAATAGTCCATACGTGTGTCCCAGACTTGGTTTTTGGGGCAACCTGCTTGGCGAACTGAAATCGCTGAATTGAACTTGCGAACCGGGATTCTACTCTCTTGGGCGATGAGGGCAACAGCTAAATGAGCGCAACTTACTCTTCCGGATGCGAACGCGAGGCAATCAACAAGATCAGAGCCAAAGCCCCAACTTCGGTGAAAATGACCGTCCACGTCATCACTTGAGCACCGTGCGATTCAAAAAACTGGCCAACCAGTCGTGGCCAAAACATCCCACCTGCTGACGATCCCACCAAAAAGAATCCTGTTACTTTGCCCGACAAGTGCAGTCTGTTTTGCGCAAAACCGAATGTGCTGGGAAACACCGGCGCGACCGATGCCCCGAATCCAATAGCGCATGTCCAGACCAGAGCAGGGGACAAGGGAAACACCAGCAACGCAACCGCAAACAACGTCGCCAGGCTGATGAAAAACAAAACCAATGGCAGCGCAGCGAATCGGGTTGAAAGCCAGATGGTAGCCAGTCGCCCAAACGTGAACGCCGCCCAAAAAGCCGAATTCACCTTGTACGCCTGATGGATGTCAATGCCTTGCTTTACTGAATAGCTGAAAATCCACCCCATCACGCTGGCTTCGGCCCCGACTTCCAGGAAAAAATAAAAGACCAGCAAACCAACCAGAGCGGCAGGGATTGCTGCCCGGACTTCTTCATGATGTTCTGCTCGCGGGCGCGGGCTGGTGGAAAACAACGTCAGCAAGACCGAAGGCACGCACAGCAGCGCCAATGTCCAATATGCCATTCGCAAACCATCAGGGCGTTCGGCATACATCGCCACGAACATCGGCGCAATAAAACCGCCCAGCCCAAACGCGAAATGCAGCGTGCTCATAAACGGGCGAACTTTGTCGCCGTGAACCATGACGATCATTGCGTTGCCGCCGACGTTGATCGAAGCGGACGCCAATCCGATAAAAACCGACAACCCGATTAGCATCCATAAAAAGTTGGTAACCGGAAATAACGCCATGGCAACCGCCGAAGCCAGCAGCGACATGGCCAGCAACGGATGTCCGCGAAATCGGTCGTACATTCGCCCGACCACCCATGAACCAATCAACGTACCCAGCGAACGCGCGACAAACAGATTGCTGACCTGTTTCATCTCGACGTTGGTTTGTGCCGCCAATCCGGGCAAAGTGGGGCCGATTGAGCCGGACACTAATCCCAGCGCAATGAAGGCAAGCGAGTAAACAATGGTTTTAGACATCAGGCGTGTTGATGAATCACTCACAAAACCGAGCGAGCCATTTCGGCGACGCTTTTGCCGATGGAAAGGCAGGAAGTCAGGCCGGGAGATTCGATTCCGATCAGATGAATCACCTGTGGCCATCGCGGATCGTGTTCAATGACCCAATCAGCAATCGTGTGAATATGTTCCGGCGTCAACCGCGGACGAAGTCCTGTGTAGCTCAATCGCAAATCTTCCAGTTGCAGGCTTGGGCACATCAGCTTCGCCGATTCGTAATGTTCCGCTAGCGGAGTGCGGTCGCTTTCGTAATCGTCTTTGCTTTGACGGTAACGGGAATTGGGCCCGACCAGCAACGTTCCTCCAGTGGTGCGCGTGAAGTGGACTCCCAACCCATGCCCTGTGGGCAACGGCAACGGATAAACCAGGCCGTTGACGATTTGCGAACGACTCGGAATGACTTCGGCGTATTCGCCTCGGCAGGGATAAACTGTGTGTTGGTTGAGCCCAAACATCTGCGCAACTTCGTCGGAAAAAAGTCCGGCGGCGTTGATGACAACGCGAGCCTGAACTTCTTCGCGTTCAGTGCGAATAACTGTCAAACCGTCTTTGACATCGGCTCCGATGACTTTGGTGTTGGTCAGGATGTGCGCACCGTTGGATTGCGCAATGCGGGCCAGCGTTTTGATCAGTTCTTCGGCTTCGACAATGCCGGTGCTGGGCGAATGAATGGCAATCGGCGAAACGATGTTTGGTTCAATCTTCTGAATTTCGTTGCGGTCAATGATCCGCAAATCCAGCACGCCATTTTGTTCGGCGCGCTGCTTCAACTCTTCAAGAATTGGCAAATGCTCTTCGCTGTCGGCGACAATCAACTTGCCGATGCGCTGGTGCGGAATGGAATGTTTGGCGCAAAACTCATACAGCATCGGCACTGCGCGCACGCAATGAATGGCTTTCAGCGATCCGGGTTTGTAGTAAATTCCGGCATGAATGACTCCACTGTTGCGCGTGGATGTTCCCAGGCCAAGCCGTGGCAATGCTTCCAACAAAAATACGTCGTCTGTAAAACTGGAAACTTCAGCGGCAATGGCCGTTCCGATGACGCCTCCGCCGATGATGACTACATTTGCGATGTCTGCCATAAACCCACTCACTTGTGATTCAAGCTTACCCGTTCGACTCGAATCGCCTTTCCCGTTTCTTCGTCAATGTCGACAATCAGCCCATTGAGTTTGATGTCACCGTCGCTGGGTTCAAACCTCGGAGCGATGCCTTTCAGAAAGCGTTCAATGACGATTCCGGTTTGCATGCCGATAACTCCGTCGTGCGGGCCGGTCATTCCCAGGTCGGTTATGTAGCCTGTGCCGCCCGGGAAAATTTGTTCGTCGGCGGTTTGCACGTGAGTATGAGTGCCCACGACAGCGGATACTCGCCCGTCCAGATAGCGCCCCATCGCGATTTTTTCCGCAGTGGTTTCGGCGTGCATGTCTACAAGAATGATTTTGACCGTAGGTTCCAGCGCTGCCAGTTGTCCGTCAACACAACGAAACGGGTCATCGCTGGGTGGCATGAACGCTCGACCTTGCAGGTTAATGACAGAGACAGGAACACCTTTAACTTTGCCCACCCAGCGGCCTTTGCCGGGCAAGCCTGGTGCGTAGTTGGCAGGGCGCAACAGTCTCGGTTCGCGTTCGATGAATTCGAGAATCTCTTTTTTATCGAAGATATGATTGCCGGAGGTCATCACGTCAACTCCGGCGGCGAATAGGTCTTCGGTAATGCGTGGCGTAATTGAGTAGCCTCCGGCGGCGTTTTCGACATTGGCCACGACAAAATCAATCTCGCGCTGGGAGCGAAGATCGAACAGACGCTCTTCCAGCACACGGCGACCAGCGCGAGCCATGGTGTCGCCGGTCAACAAAACTCTGAACATTGGGATTGAAAGGCCTTTCTAAGTCAGTCGCATCGTTTACCCAAAAACCGATGGGACGACAGAAATGAAAAGGGAACGGTCAAAAAAATGATGAGAACTTCCGCGGGGCCGTGACATAAGCTTCATTTGAACCTGTTCAAAACAGGTGGGTGACCTTAGCTCCGTGGTGTGGATTCTCGCAACGGTGGCGAGCATTCCGGCCAACAGAAAATTGCATCGGCCCCCGATCAAATGAATAGGAACAAATTGAATTGCCTATACCACTAACTTTGCAGAAGTCCTCTTACGCGCCGCATACTAGACCCGCGAGGTTTGAAGCGTCAATACCCCGCAGCCAGCAATTTTCGAGTCCTGCCTGCTTAAAGCCCGCTTTTAAGAATGATGCTCCTGCAAGCTGATGACGCTTAATTTGCCATCTTTTTTCATTGCAGCAATTGCGCTGGCCGCTGCATTGGCGCCGGTCAATGTTGTGAATGTCACCACGCTATATTGCATGGCCGCTCGGCGGATGGCACGTTCATCATAATAAGACGCTCGGCCCAGCGGTGTATTGACGATTAAATCAATTTCGTCACTTTTGATTAGATCCACCACGTTCGGCCGGCCTTCGTTGACCTTGTAAACTTTCTCGGTTGGGACGCCGGCTTCATTCAGGAAGCCCGCAGTTCCGCGAGTTGCCACAATTTTGAAGCCAAGTTCGTGCAACCGTTTGGCGATCCGAACCGCGTTCTTTTTGTCATTGTCGTTGACGCTGATGAATGCCGTGCCTTCTGTCGGCAAAGCGGAATTGGCTCCCATTTGCGCCTTGGCAAATGCTCCGCCGAAACTGTCGGCCATTCCCATCACTTCGCCGGTCGAGCGCATTTCCGGGCCAAGAACTGGGTCAACGCCAGGGAATTTGGTAAAGGGGAACACAGGGCCTTTGATAAAGAAGCTGGTGACAGCGAGTTCTTCTGGTAAGTTGAATTCTTCCAGTTTGCGACCGGTCATGATACGAGCCGCAATCTTGGCCAGCGGAACTCCCACGGCTTTGGAAACAAACGGAACAGTGCGCGAAGCTCGCGGGTTCACTTCCAGCACATAAACAATCTCGTCTTTGATGGCGAACTGAATGTTCATCAAGCCACGAACTTCCAGCGCATTCGCAAGCTGGCGAGTGTAGCGTCGCATCGTGTCCAGATGCTCCGGCTTAACCATATAAGGCGGCAGCACGCACGAAGAATCACCAGAGTGAATGCCTGCTTCTTCAATGTGTTCCTGAATGCCGGCGATGACGCAGCGTTCGCCGTCAGCCAGCGCGTCCACGTCAACCTCAAAGGCGTCTTCCAGGAATCGGTCAATCAGAACAGGTTTTTCCGGAGAAGCCTCAACGGCGTTTTTCATGTACTGTTCCAAGCTGGCTTCGTCGTACACGATCATCATCGCGCGTCCGCCTAGCACGTAACTGGGGCGAACCAGCACCGGATACCCGATGCCAGCGGCAACTCGCTTGGCTTCTTCGATTGTTACCGCCGTGCCGTTGACTGGTTGCGGAATGTTCAGGTCCGCAATCAATTTGCCGAATCGTTTGCGGTCCTCGGCCAGATCAATGGATTCCGGCGACGTGCCAATGATCGGAACTCCAGCTTTGTGCAATCGCATAGCCAGATTCAACGGAGTCTGGCCGCCGAATTGGACAATCACGCCTTCCGGTTTTTCCAGCTCGACGATGTGCATCACGTCTTCAAAAGTCAGCGGCTCGAAATACAAACGGTCAGCGGTGTCATAATCCGTTGAAACGGTTTCCGGATTGCAATTGACCATGATCGTTTCGAAGCCGTCTTCTTTTAGCGCGAACGCCGCGTGGCAGCAGCAATAATCGAATTCGATTCCCTGGCCGATGCGGTTAGGACCTGATCCCAAAATCATGATTTTGCGGCGATTGCTGGGAGCGGCTTCACATTCGGTTTCATAGGTCGAATAAAGGTAGGGCGTGAAAGATTCAAACTCAGCACCGCAAGTGTCAACTCGTTTGAAAACCGGGCGGACGCCTTCGGCCAATCGTTTGGCGCGAATTTCGTCTTCAGTTGTTTTCAGCAAATCGCTGATGCGCGCGTCGGAAAATCCCATCCGCTTGGCGCGCAGAATCAAGTCATTGGAAATCGAAGCGAAATCTTCTTCCTTGAGCTCATTCTGCAATTCGACAATTTGCTTCAGCTGATTCAAAAACCAAGGATCGATGTTGGTCAGTTCGTACAGTTCATCAATTGTCCATCCGCGTTCGAACGCCGCGTGCAAATAATGTATGCGGTCGGAATTGGGAATGATCAGTTTTCGGCGCAACGTCTCGTCGTCAACATAGCCGACATACGGCGAATTACGGCGTTCCAGGCTTCGCACACCTTTCAGGAAGGCCTCCTTGAAAGTTCGCCCAATGGACATTGCCTCGCCCACAGATTTCATTTGCGTGCCCAGCGCATCTTCGGCGCCAGGGAATTTTTCAAAAGCCCACTTTGGAATTTTGACGACGACGTAATCAATGGTCGGTTCAAATGACGCCGGAGTTTTCTTGGTGATGTCGTTGGGGATTTCGTCCAGCGTGTAACCGACAGCCAGCTTGGCTGCGATTTTGGCAATCGGGAAGCCGGTGGCTTTTGATGCCAGGGCCGACGAACGCGAAACGCGCGGGTTCATTTCGATGATTCGTAAACTGCCATCACGTGGGTTCAGCGCGAATTGGATGTTTGATCCGCCTGTTTCAACACCAACTTTGCGAATGATTTTGATGGCGGCGTCGCGCATCATTTGATATTCGCGGTCGGTCAGAGTTTGCGCCGGAGCAACGGTGATCGAATCACCCGTGTGAACTCCCATCGCGTCGAAGTTTTCAATCGAACAAATGATGACCACGTTGTCGGCCAGGTCGCGCATTACTTCAAGCTCGAATTCCTTCCAGCCGATGATTGATTCTTCGACCAGCACTTCGCTGATGGGGCTGGCCGTCAGGCCGCGTTCGGCGATTTCTTCAAACTCTTCGTAATTGTACGCAATGCCTCCGCCAGTGCCGCCCAACGTGAACGCCGGACGGAGGATAATTGGAAAATCAATTTCTTCGGCGGCCGCTTTGGCTTCTTCCATGTTGTGGCAGAACCGGGCTTTCGGCATCTGTAATCCGATTTCGTCCATTGCCTGTTTGAACAGCAATCGGTCTTCACCAACTTTAATTGCTTCCAGCTTAGCGCCAATCAATTCAACGCCGAATTGATTTAGCACGCCACTTTCCGCCAGCTTGACGGTCAGGTTTAGTGCGGTTTGCCCGCCGACAGTTGGCAGCAAAGCGTCCGGACGTTCGCGTTCGATGATGGCGGTCACGGCTTCGACGGTCAGCGGTTCGACGTATGTGCGGTCGGCCAGTTCCGGGTCCGTCATGATCGTCGCCGGATTAGAGTTGACCAGCACGACTTCGTAACCTTCTTGTTTCAAAGCGCGACAGGCTTGAGTGCCAGAGTAGTCGAACTCACAGGCTTGGCCGATGACAATCGGGCCGGAGCCGATAATCATAATTTTGTGTAAATCGGTTCGTTTGGGCATTGCAGTGCGTGATGAGTAGAATCGGAATTGAGGCTGAGAAAGTACCACACCGAACCCTTTGAGCAAAACTGCGCCCAAACGGGTCAGAGACAAAACCGCACTTCGCCTACTCAGGTTTGCGCAATTTCAGCTCAGCCAGCTTCCAGCGCGGCCATTTCGACGTAAAGCTGTAGCGATTGGTGGCTTGGGCCAATCCTTCGACGCGTGTCGCTCCACACTGTGGGCATTCCGTATGCAAGCCGCGAGAGACGTCTCGACAAACAGTGCAAACGGTGAATTCCGTGGAAAACGTGAGCGCCGAAACTTGAGTTTGTTCAAACGCCTGCCGAACAAAATTTGCCAGTTCGGCGGGTTGAGGTAAGGCTTGACCGAGTGTGATGTCGCTGGTCGAATTCCAGATTAACCCCTGTTGCAAACCGCCTTCGATTGTCAGCTGGCTGATCGGGCTGACGTTTGAAGCCGCGGGTAGCTTGGCGGAATTCGTGTAAAACATTGAATCTGATTCGTTGGGCAAGGTAGAAAGCGGGCGTTTCAACGATTGCCTGACAGCTTCGTCTCCGTATCGTCCGACATCCAACATGGCCAGCCTGTGTGAAGCCGTCAGGTCATGCGACTCGGCCATCAGGAATTGCACTTTGTGTTTGGTCGACAGTCTGGCGGCTTCGGCATTGAGGTGAGCAACAACACTGGTAGCAAACTCCTGGGAGGTACTGGAGGCCTCAACGGATTCGCCAGTGATTAATTGGGCCAGTTCCGCTAAACCAATGGGGCAGATTGCATGTGATGTCCAGCTAAGAGGCAGAAATGGCTCTTTATCCGGGCGCATGGCCAGCATGGCCAAAGGGCCAGATTCGCCGCGTGCGAGTAGCTTTTCCAGAAAGACACGTTTCTCCAAAGACGCCTGAGCCGCAAGTTCGAGCAAGCCGGTCAGCAGTTCAAATACTTTTGATTGACTGTTTTCAGCTTGATACGCGATGCGCGGCAAATTGATGGCGACCGAAGAAAACACCGCTGCACGCCATTGCCAGCTTTCAGAATAACCAGACCCTGCGCGCTGCAATTTTTCGCGGCTGACTCCAAACCGAGAAGAAAACGCCGAGACAGCTTCGTCTCCATTGGGACGGTCGAATGCCAATACGACACCGCCGCGTTCCGACGCCGCTCGGCAAACCAATTCCAAAAAATTCTGATTGGCAGAGTTTTCAAAAAAAGAGCTGGTCAGATGCAGCACTGGGCGGGATCCGATAAAAGGCAAACCTTGCCCATCACCTTCCAGATAAACTTCAAAGATTGCTTTCAAGAATTCGCGCGCTGTTTCGCTCATTGAACCGTAACTGGTGCTGAACTTTTCGCCGCCCGCCCCAACGGTAGGCAGGTCTCGCAAATACGCAGGCGCTTCCCAGTCCAAATGCAAATCACAATGAACTGGTTGGCCTCCACGCGCTACGACTGGCGTTGACAGTTCAAACAGCAAGCTTTGCGCCAACTGTTTGATTTCCCGCTTGCTCAAGCCCGTGAGCATTGGCGCGAAGGCAAAATTGACAGAATCCCAGGCGAGCGCATCGCTGAAATAACCTTGTAGTGCTGCGGTGTAAGTCACCAAGTGCGACGACAGCACCTCGGCTCGTTTGGCGGGACGCGATCCTGCCAGCCCACCCGGCAAACGAATTCCCAGACGTTTGATGAAATCAATTGAGCCAATCATTGCCGTGGGACGATCAATCTCCCCCAGGTTTTCCAGGTACAAATCGCCAGACAAATGAGCATTGGCCACGGCTTCGGAAAAAACAGATAAAATGGCGTATTCACGCTTGATGGCTTCGGCCAGGGCCAGGCTCGTTCCCTCAGGGCCGTGAAGTCGCGTCGAATCATTGACGCCTGTCTGAATCATTCGATCAACGTCGTACAACGGCACACCAAGCCGGGAATGTTTGCGGTATTCGGCAATCAACCCATATTCCAGCAATCGGCCATCCACCAAACCTCGAATCAACGGCGCAGTGAGCGCGTGAATTCCAGATCGTTCGATTTGCTGCTCAACTTCAAGACTGATGCGAGCCGCTAATTCAGGTGACAAGCCGGTTTCCAGCACCAGCGCATTGGTAATTCGCTGAGGATCGAACCGCACGACGCTTTCGTTCGATTGGCGAACTAAAAGCTCGGTTTCGGTCTGGGTAATGCTATCTTTCTCCTGAAGCTTGTTCATAAAGGGTAACGATGACCAAACTTGTTTCAATTTTCAAAATTGCGAACTGCATGGTTGACTGGCCCAGAGCCGTGGCCGATATTGGGCGCTGAAACCAGTGCGGCCTCAAGGTAGCGCTTGGCTCCGGCAATTGCTTGTGGAATGTTGAGCCCACGCGCTAGTAACGCCGCAATTGCTGACGATAAGGTGCAACCTGTTCCGTGCGTATTTCGAGTCTCAACTTTGCGCGCGCGGAACACGTGAAAGTTGTTTCCATCAAATAAAACATCAGTCGCTTCATCGGGTAGATGTCCGCCTTTGACGAGCACTGTCCGGCGTGAAGCAGGGAATTTCGGTTTTTGTGTCGCTGACTGTGCCAGATCGTAGATTGTTTTGGCCGCGTTTTTCATTCCCGCCAGGTCTTTGACTTCCAAGCCAGTCAACCGCTCGGCTTCTGCCATATTCGGAGTAATTACATCGGCTAAGGGGAATAATCTTTCAGTTAAAACTTTGATCGCTGTTGCGTCAATCAGATCATAGCCGCTAGTTGAGCGAATCACGGGATCAAGAACAATATTGGGCAATCCATGCTTTTCGATGGTTTCGGCGGTGATTTCGATGGTTTCGAGCGAAGGGAGCATTCCGGTTTTGACTGCTGCGATATTAAAGTCACTTAGGATTGGTTCAATTTGCATTCGCAAGGTCTGTGCTGACTGATGGGCTGCGCCGTAAACAGCCATCGTATTCTGCGATGTTAGGGAAGTGATCGCGGCGGTGCCGAAACAATCAAATGCTGCGAATGTTTTGATGTCGGCTAATGTGCCAGCCCCGCCCGATGGGTCAAAACCAGCAATGGAAAGTACAACTTTCATGACTCTAAGCAATCTCAAGTGTAACGGTCAGTCAATGAAGCAAAAGCGCCTGGTAGTTTCAGTTCTGGAGAATACACTATCTTGTGAGTCGGTAAAAGCAGTGATACCGTAAAACACGGTTGCTCGGGCGGAAAGACGGTTTGATCTAAATTAGTATGTTTAAGTGCGAGTGCAATGTTTTCCCTTAATGTGTTTGCGTTATGAAGGTGTTACTACTGAATAATGTGCCTGCCCCGTATTTTTTACCTTTGTTTGGGAGGCTTGGGGCAGAGCCGGATTGGCAGTTGACAGTTTGTTATACTTCAAGTTGGAACTCTACTGTTGGCTGGCAAAATAGCGTGTCCGGGAAAGATGCTACATATCGAGTGGTTGTTTTAGATCAAATAAATGAAACCTTGAGTAAATATGTTGGCAGTTCTTTGTCTGCAGCCTTGATGTTGATAAGTCTTATCTTTAAGGAAAGGCCGGATTATCTGATTTGTTATGGATATACTTTGAAGCCGCAGGTGTTTTTACTTTGCTGGGCGGTTTTAACCGGGGCAAGCTTTGCGTTAATAGGTGATGCCAATTACTTCTTTGACCAGGCTGACGGTTTAAGGCGGTTTGTGAAAAGCATTTGGTTGCGTTTTGTTGCGAAAAGAGCTTCTGCTTTGATAGAGATTGGAATCGCGAGCAGGCTATTTTGGGAGAAATACGGCGCTACTCCTGCGCAATTATTTAAATCGCATCTGGTTGTTGATAATGATTATTTTTTTCAGGCTAGTAATGCCAGAGCTGACGAAGCTAAAAGTTTGCGTTCTCAATATGGCTTTGATGGCAAAGTTGTTTTTTTGTTTGTTGGTCGATTGATTCAGCGTAAAAACGTCGGCTTAATTATTCGTGCAGCACGCCTGATTGATTTAGATAGTTTTGGGATTGTGATTGCCGGAGATGGCGAGCAAGCTGAAGAACTGAAGAGGTTAGCGGGCGATGAGTCACGCATTGTTTTTCTGGGAAATGTGCCTCAAGGTGATCTGCCCATTTTTTATAAGATGGCTGATGTTTTAGTGTTGCCGGCAGATCAGGAACCTTGGGGATTAGTGATAAATGAAGCCATGGCATGTGGTTTGGCCATAATCGCTCATCAATATTGCGGTGCATCTATGGATTTGGTTGACGTTGACAATGGAATTAAACTGCAATGCTTTTCAGACGAAGAGCTAGCTAAAGCAATGAAGCTGCTAATACGTGACCAGGCTTTGTTGAGGGCTATGCAGGTAAGTTCAAGGGCAAAAATTCAATTATGGTCAATCGAAAGCGCTGCCGAAGGAATCATTCAAGCAGTTATGTCCACCTATAGGAAATAAATGAGCCCATCATTGGTTTTAATAGCAATAATTGGCTGCTTTATCTGGCTGTTCCTTTATCGCTTTCGCGATAATCTTTTACGTGCTTACGGTGTTTTCTTTCTTATTCTGATTATTTACGCGACAAATAAAGCTTATTACGGCATTTCCCCGGAAATGTCGGAGAGCACATTTAGTCCCTTAAGTTTGGTGCGCTGGGGAGCGCTGATCTTTTTTGCATGGTACTCATGGCGAGTTCGATTTCCTGCTAATTATAGGGCAGACGTTGTGTTGAGCGTCATTGTGTTTTTACTGTTAAGTGACATGTTGTTGTCATCTTTGTATGCAGAAAATTTTAGTTACTCTTTTTTTAGAGCGATAAGCTTTGTATTGCTAGCTTATGCGGTAATGAAGGGAATGGTCGTTTATATTTTTGGCAGTGCTAATTGCATTCGATTTTTTCAGTTAAAATATTACACTGCTTGGATAATGTTGGTGCCCGCAATGGCAATGTTGCTGTCTGGGTTTGGCTACGGCATTACGATTATCATGAATCAATATGCAGGCTTCTTTGGTAATCAAAACATGTTTGGAACTTTTTCCGCTTTAATGACTCCTTATGTGTTATTCCATTGGCGTGTCATTGCGAAGAGAAAGTGGGAAAAATGGGCAGACATTATATTGTTGTTGGTCGTGTTGGCAGGTCTTTGGTTTTCGAATTCTCGTAATGGCATGAGCTCATGTGTGGTTGCAGTGACTGTGTATTTTTTTGTTGTCAATCTGCAAAACCGTATCAAGATTGTTTTAGCGTCTGCTTGTTTGTTATTGGTTTTATCTGTTTCTCAAACCTTAAAGAGTGATTTGGTTAGCTTTGTTCGTAAGGGCACTGATAAGTCGGCACAGGTGACGGATTTTGTTTCGCAAATGTCCGAAGAAGAAAGATTCAAGATGTGGTCGGGGGTATGGCCTTTGTTCTGGAAGCAGAAGCTCACTGGTTATGGTTTTGCATCCTCACACCTTTTGGTCTTCCCTTTTACTCGCGATGAGGAAGCGGGGCGTGCATTACACAATAGTTATCTGGAGATTTTTGGCGATTTAGGATTACCTGGACTAGTTCTACTATTGCTATTGTTCTACCAAGTAGCTGCAAAAAGCCTGGTACTCATTCAACAGCGCGGGGAATTTTTAGAGAGAAGTATTAACGCGGTTTTCATCTCTGTCTTTGTCGCTGGTTCGGCGAATGCTCTTTTTGAAAGTTGGATGTTTTCTGTAGGTAACCTGACTTCGCTTTTGTATTGGGTTCCTGTTGCTGGAATCGTCGCACGGTGGGCTTGGTCGCCGGCAAATGTTAATGCCACGTCATATTCGGGTGAGTCTAACGTGACTCCTCGATTTAACAATTCATTCCCACAACAGGTGCAAAACTGAGTAGCCAGTATTCATAATGACCTATTTTTTTAAAGATTCAGATCGTCGGCTAATCCTTCTCATCGTTTGCGCCATTATATTGGTGACCTTTTTTCATTTTTATGCAATTGGCCGGAATCCTTCTTACCCAAGTGATGACGATGGGGCATACGCGGCGGCGGGTTACCAGATTTGGCTAACGGGTAAGCCAGGTGTGTCTGGTTATAAAGGAGTGGCCAAGATGGGCGAAAATATTTATGTTCTTGGCCATATAGGATCGCTGCTTCAAGGCATATGTATGCGGATATTTGGAATAAGCATCTCTACTGCCTTATTCCCATCATTTCTTACTGGAGTGGCCTCTTTAGGATTTTTATTTTTGTTGGGGCGGAAATTGTGGGGAGCTACAGTTGGCATCTTGGCAGTTTTGCTACTGAGTTTGTCAGGGGTATTTTTTGCAGCGTCGCACTCGGCCAGACCAGATTTGCTGGTGACTCTCTTTTTTTTGATAGCCTTGTGGCTGGTTGCGTCGGCTTCGGTTGATAATCAATTTTGGCGGTTATTTTTTGCCGGACTGGTAATGGGATTTAGCGGTGATGTGCATCCGAATGGGTTTTTGCTTTTGCCGCTACCG
Source organism: Blastocatellia bacterium (assembly GCA_035429885.1). Taxonomy (GTDB): domain Bacteria; phylum Acidobacteriota; class Blastocatellia; order RBC074; family RBC074; genus RBC074. The sequence continues at coordinate 2,254 of DAOMFR010000102.1, read as the reverse complement.
TTTGCGTTTTGGACATTGTTACGTTCGCTTTCCTGGAAGCAATTGCGAATAAGCGTTTTGGCATATGGGTTAGGCGGACTTTTAGGTATCGGTTATTGGCTAACAGTTCATTATTGGCCCGACCCCACAGGATTTCGCTATCAAAGCAGCATTCATGGTTTGGCGACGCATGGCGTGAAAATTCTGGATCACGGATTATTCGGTTCGTTATTGATTGAATCGCAACGTTACTTGAATTGGTTTTGGAACGCGCGCGGCCACAGGCATTTGCTGGAAGGGATCTTTATTGCTCTAAGTGCGATGTTATTGTTATGGAAAGGAGGGCGAATCGGTCGGGCTGTCGTGGGAACCTGGGCGCTGTTTTTTCTAATTGCTTCGGCATTTATGAGCAATTCATTCGGTTGGTATTTGATTTTTGCTTGGCCTCTATTTGCGTTATGGATGGCGAAAGCCATTGAATTGATTGAATGGAACTGGCTATCGCGGACTGCATTGGCGTTAATAGTGACAGCGTATCTGTTCAATCTAGGATTATGGCAATGGAAAGCGAATCAAGAGATACCGATGAAAGCCTGGGTGCCAGAGTTACGTGCAGCGATTCCTGCCAATGAACCTGTGTTTGCCAGTGCTGGATTATGGTTTGCGTTCTGGGATAGAAATTACACACACGAGCCTTACCTTCCATTTCGCGAGATAGAGGCAACGCTTTATCCTGAAACCGGCCCTACTGGGTGGGAAGTCGAACAACGTAAGTTGGGCTGGCGTTACATTGCGGCATATGGGAATTTGCGTCGAATGCTCGATCCCGAAGTGCCAGTGGAACAAATGTTGGCGGTTGACCCGTGGCGAAATCGCGCTGACGAAGTTTTGAAAGCACGGAATTTTTCCTTAAAGAATTGCACCGTCGTAACGCGGTTTCGGTCGCAAGATGAAACCATTACAGTGCTCAAAATCAATGACATCAGTCAAATCCCCGCGACCAATCTCCCCTGATTTTGTCTCAAGTGATTAAAGTATTGCTCAACGGACTGGCTTCGACTGCCGGTGGCGGAGTGACATATCTGAAAAATGTGTTGCCGCTGCTCAGCCGCAGTGATAGAGCGCAAAGCTATTTAGTTCTCGTGCCGCCTTCGCGGTTTAAAGACTTTGCGATTTTCCAAGGCGAACGAATGCAGGTGGAGACCATTGAAATAGACGGGGCGCTCAAACGAATGTGGTGGGAGCAGACAGGATTACGAGATTTGATAAAATCTAGCGGAGGCAATGTTTTGGTGTCGCTGGGCAATTTTGCGCTGATGCGCTCACCAGTTCCACAAATTCTGTTCAACCGAAATGATCTTTTCTTTTCCGAGGAGTTCAGTCAGGAATTGCAACGACGGCATTTACGCCGCGAACTGGCCGCTCACAAATTCAAAAGTTGGTTGGCGGGGGAGTCAATCAAACGAGCGACGATTAACGTGACTCCGACGAATGCATTTGCTGACCGCATACGATCCAGGCGTAAGTTGAGCCAGAACGCTATCGAAACGCTTCAATTTGGGTTTGATGCAGAAGGTTTTTTTGCCAATCTTGAACCGCTGGCTGATTCGCTGGTCGCCAAATTGAATTTGCGCCCGAATTGCCGCCGGTTGTTATTTGTTAGTCATTACAATTACTTCCGCAACTTTGAAACCTTGATTCGCGCATTGCCAATCATCAAGCCTCAGCTGAGGCAGAGGACGGGCGAAGATGTGCAGTTGGTTTTGACGACTGACATCAAACGAGGAGCGGTTTATGGAGGGTATGACGCGACAGCGGCGGCGGAACTGATTGACCAATTAAATGTGCGCGATGATATCGCGATGCTGGGGGAAGTGAATTACAGCAAACTGCATCAACTTTACAGAATGTGCGATGTGTTTGTTTGTCCCTCATACTCCGAAAGTTTCGGGCATCCGTTGGTGGAAGCGATGGCTTCTGGTTTACCTGTCATTTCGGCAAGCTTGCCAGTTCATCGTGAAATTTGCGGTGACGCGGCGGTTTACTTTGATGTGTTTGATGAACGGAATCTGGCCGAACAGTGTGTTCGTGTGCTGACCGATAACAATTTGAGCAATCGGTTAAGCTCGCGCGGGTTGCAGCGCAGTCAGGAATTTTCCTGGCGCGAACATGTTCGCCAATTGACGGCGTTGATTACTCGCGTTGCTGAATTGGTACCCCGCGTGTAAGCAAGGGGCGGATGAAATAACAAAAGATGCTTGCCCAACCCAACAAA